>CAZVPE010000275.1:0-7130 GCA_964628155.1 uncultured Polyangiaceae bacterium
GGGATGCTCGCGACGGTCATCAACGCGCTCGCGATGCAAGACGCGCTCGAGAAGGCCGGCGTCCCGACCCGCGTCGTCACCGCGATCGAGATTCGGCAAGTGGCCGAGCCGTACATTCGCAGGCGCGCCGTCCGGCACCTCGAAAAGGGGCGCATCGTCATCTTCGCCGCCGGCACGGGCAACCCGTATTTTTCGACCGACACGGCCGCGGCGCTCCGCGCCATGGAAATCCACGCGGATTGCCTCTGCAAGGCGACCAAGGTCGAGGGCATTTTCCAACGCGATCCGGTCACCCACCCCGAAGCGCAAATGTACCCGCGGATGACGTTCGACGGATTCCTGCGAGAGCGTATCGGCGTCATGGACTCGACGGCGGTGACCCTCTGCCGCGACAACGACATGCCGATTCGGGTTTTCAAGATGGCAACGCGCGGCAACATCAAGCGTGTGGTCCTCGGCGACTCGATCGGGACGATCGTCGAGGGGTAGGGGCTACCTCGCGCTGCTCGAAACTCGCAGCAAATCCTCGGTCCGCCAAACCGGTCGGTGCTCTAGGCGCTGGCCTTCGTCCCCTTCGGCCGGACCGCGGCGACGCGCACCTCACCCGCTTCTGCTGCTACGAGCGCGACGTCTCCGGTTTCGAGCGCGCCGCGGAGGATCATCTCGGCGATCGGGGCTTCGACCAGCCGACCGATGGCACGGCGCATCGGGCGGGCGCCCAGCTCCGCGTCGAAGCCGCCCGCGTCGAGCAGCGCCTCGACGGCGGCGTCGCTCACGTCGAGCGACACGCCGCGCGAGCGGGTCAACTCCTGCCCGAGAGTACGGAGCATCCGTCTGGCCACCTCCGCGACGTCGGCACGCGAGAGCGGCGCGAACGCGATGACCTCGTCGATTCGGTTGTAGAACTCCGGTGGCAGCGCGCTCCGCGCCGCTGCACAGAGAGCGACCTCGTACGCGCGTACTTCGCCGCTCCGCGCGCCGAAGCCGATGCGGCCCCCACCGCGCGCACTGGCGGGCCGCGCGACGTCGGCGCCGAGGTTCGAAGTCATCACGACGACGGCGTTCGTGAAATCGACGGTGCGCCCCTTGCCGTCGGTCATACGCCCCTCGTCGAACACTTGGAGAAATGCCTCGAGGACGTCGCGATGGGCCTTCTCGATTTCGTCCAGAAGCAGCACTTGGTACGGGCGCTTGCGCACCGCTTCGGTCAGCTGGCCCCCCGACTCGTGCCCGATGTACCCAGGCGGCGCGCCGACGAGCCGCGCGATGGCGTGCCCCTCCGCATACTCCGAGAGGTCGAGGCGCGTCATCGCGTGGGGGGAATCGAAGAGCGACTCGGCGACCGCCTTGGCCGTCTCCGTCTTGCCGACGCCCGTGGGGCCCAAGAGCAGGAAGGACCCGATCGGTCGTTGCGACCGGAAGCCGCTGGCGTTTCGCCGCAGGACGTGAGCGATTCGAGAAAGCGCTTCCCGGTGGCCGACGACCCGACCGGCCAGGAGCTCTTCGAGACGAAGCATCCGGGCGCCGTCGGTTTCGAGCAGGCGCTCCACCGGTACGCCCGTCATCTCCGCAAGCACGTCGGCCACCTGCGCGCGCGCGACCTCCCTTTCGCCCCGGCGCCCCGCGCGCGCTCCGGCGAGATCGAGCACGCCCACGGCCTTGTCCGGCAAGGGGCGTTCGGGCACGTATCGCGCGCTCCACGTGACGGCCGCAGCGATTGCGTCGGGCGCAAAACGCACGCCGTGGTGGCGCTCGAAGGCCGGGGCCACGCGCTGGAGCGCTTGCATCGCCTCTTCGGGTCCCAGTTCGCACACCTCGATGACGGTCATTCGGCGTGCAAGCGCCGCGTCCGGGGCGATGACCCGCTTGTGCTCCTCGGGCGTCGTCGCCCCGATGCAGGCGATCTCCCCACGGGCGAGCGCCGCCTTCAGCTCGGCGGCCGCCTCGTCGTCACTCGCCATCATAGCGTGGACTTCGTCGAAGAAGAGGACGACGCGACCCTTGGATTGGGCCACCTCGGACTTGATTTGGGCCATCCGCTCGGCGAGCGCTCCGCGCAGCGCCGTTCCTGCCAAGAGAGCGGCGGAATCGATCTCGATGACGATTCGGTCGTCGAGCGCCGTCCCGTCGTTTCCGTCCGCGATGCGCTGCGCGAGCCCCCGGACGACGCTCGTTTTCCCGACCCCCGCGGCGCCGACGAGGCAAGGGCAATTGGCGTGGCGCTTCGCGAGCACGTCCAACGTGCGGTCGATTTCGGTCTCGCGACCGAAGACGGGATCGAGCTCCCCCTTCGCCGCGGCGAGCGTGAGGTTCTTCCCCAGGCTGGCGAGGGTCGGAAATCGCTTCGGATTGAGTTCGAAGGCGTGCGTGCGTTCGGCGGAATAGCTTGCCGGCGAAGTCTGCTTGTACCGCTTGGGCCGGACGACCGACATGGGGATGACGGCGGGCTTGCGCGCCGGTTGGGTCACCGGCGCGGTCGGCGCCGAAGTCGGCCGTGCGACCGCGGGGCTCGGCGGCAGCGAGAGCTGCGTTGCCTGAGGAGCGCGGCGGGCGCCCACGATACCCATCGCCGCCTGCATCGCCGCCGTACGCAGCTTCGTCACATCGGAGCCGCACTGGGCGATCGCACGGAAGGCCGCCGTGCTTCGTTCCTGGCAGAGTGAAAAAAGGAGGTGGATCGCGTTCGCCTCGCGGGTGGGCGATCGGGCCGCCAGCTCGCGCGCGCGCTGCATCGTCCGCGACACGGCGTCGGTGTGGTCGTCCGTCAGGACGCGGGCCGCTTTGAGGAGAACCTCGGCGTCCAATCGCCTCTCGTTGAGCAGCTCGGACGCGACCCCCGCGCCCGACGCGATCGCGGCGAGCAGATGGCCCGTCGTGACGCGCTCGCCTCGACCTTTCGCCAGCTCCTCGGCGAGCTTGCAGACCGCCGACAGCTCGGATCCCCGGATTCCCGTCATCCTTCGAGCAGCTCGCACGGCGGCGGGGGGCGGGCCAAGAAAGCGGAGCGGCGACCGCGGGGACTGCCCGACCGCCAAGGGGGCCCGATCAGCGGAGCGCTCGATAGCCGAGCATCCTCCGGGCGACGCCCGTGAGCGGCCAGACGTAGGCGAAGTTGGTCTCCAGAGCGGCTCGCGCGTGCGAAGGAGGCTCTTCGCCCGCTACGAGAACCCAAACTGTCCCGCCCGGCGCGACGAGCTTCGTGCCGAGATCGAGCCACGCCGCGGGGGGCAGCGTCGCGCGGGACACCGCCACGTCCCAGGGGCGCTCCAGGGAGAGCGCTTCCCCCCGGACGCGTTCGATGCCGATATCGGGACGCCCGACCGCTCCAATCACGGTGCGGAGGAAGCTCGCACGCTTGCCGAGCGGCTCGACGAGCGTCACACGCAGATCGGGGCGGACGAGCGCCAGCGCCAGGCCCGGGGCGCCCGCGCCCGCCCCGACGTCGACGAGCGTGGCGCCCTGCGGGATCCGCGTGGCAAGAACGGCGGCGTCGGCCAGCATGACATCCGCGAGCTCTCCAGGCGATCGCGCCGCCGTCAGATTCGTCCGCGCATTCCACTCTTGCAGCCGCCCGAGCCAGATCGCGACGTGCGCCCGCGCCGTCGCATCGAGGGCAACGCCGAGCGCCGCGGCCACGTCCTCGCCGAGGGTGCCGAGGTTGGCCGTCATCGCTCCCCGGTGGTAGGTCTTGTCCCGCCGCCGTGTCCGTTCAACCCGTGCCTCCGCTGCCTCGCCCTGTCCATACACTGGATTTCGCGCCGCTCGCAGCTCTCGTGGCCCGCACGTTCGCCGGCGCCCAGCTCGTGTGCGAACCCATGGCGGGCGGTGCGTCGACGCGCTGCTACTTCCGGGTGAAGCTGCCCGGCGGGTCCGCGAGCGCCGTAGCGATGTTCGTGCCCGATGGTGCCAAGGCCGAGGAAGTCGCGAAGGACGGCGCTCCGCGCGGCGCGCGCTGGCCGTTCCTCGAGGTGCGCGACCTCCTGGCCGAACGGGGCGTGGACGTGCCGGCGCTCTACGGGGAAGACGTCTCGCGCGGTTGGCTCTTGCTCGAAGACCTCGGCGACGAGACCCTGGCGAATTTCCTCCTCGGGCACCCCGAACGCCGCGAAGAGTTGTACGTCCGGGCCGTCCAGGACCTCGCGCGGGGGCAGAAGCGGCTCGAGCAATTGCCGGAAGGTTGCGTCGTCGCTTCACGCGCGTTCGACGAAGAGCTGCTGTCCTGGGAGATGCACCACTTCCGAGAGTGGGCGCTCGAGGCGCGAGGGTTCGCGCTCTCCCCGGAGGACCGGGGCGCGTTCGACCGGATCGTCGAGCGCCTGGCCCGCCGAATCGCGGCGTGGCCGCGGACCTTCGTTCACCGGGACTACCAATCGCGAAACTTGATGGTGCGGAGCGACGGTCGCCTTTGTTGGATCGACTTCCAAGATGCGCTGCTCGGTCCACGCGTCTACGACCTCGTCGCGCTGCTCAACGACAGTTACCAGGTCTTCGAGCCAGCCTTCGTCGATGCGCGCCTCGACGACTATGCCCGTGTGTGCGGCGTCGACGCCCCCGGGCGCCGATCGATTGGCCGGGAGTTCGACCTCGTCACCGTCCAGCGCAAGCTGAAGGACGCCGGCCGCTTCGTATTCATCGACCGCGTGAAGGGCAACGGGTCGTTTCTCAAGTTCGTGGAGCCAACCGTCGCCAAAGTGCGCACCAGCCTCTCCCGTCTGCGCGACGACGAAGACATGCGCACCTTTGGCGATCTGCTCGCCAGGGTCCTGCGCTGACTCAGCGAATGCCCCGCCGCGTGCGCCGTTCGAATTCCTCCATCCCCGCGTTCAGTGCGGAGAGAACCGTACGCTTGCACCCTCACGGGCTCGAGCTCGTCGGCGGCGAGCTCCTGCCGCTCTGGGCCGGGGCCATGCACTACTGGCGTCACGCCCAGCACGAATGGCGCGCGGGCCTGGAGGCGATGCGTGCCATGGGCCTGCGCCTCGTCGACACCTACGTGCCCTGGGGCGTCCACGAGGTGGCGAGGGGTCAGTACGACTTCGGCGAGACGGATCCACGCCTCGACGTGGTGCGATTCCTGGAACTCGCCCACGACGTGGGCTTGCGCTGCGTGCTCCGGCCCGGCCCTCACATCAACGCGGAGCTCACGTTCTTTGGATTGCCCGAACGCGTGGTCTGGAATCCGGAGTGCCAGGCGCGCACGCCGGGCGGCCATCCGGTCATGCTCCCGATCCTTCCGGTCGCCTTCCCGGTGCCGAGCTACGCGAGCGAGGCATTCCTCGAAGAGACCGCGGAGTGGTACCGAGCCGTCGGAACGAAGCTATCGAGGCTGCGATGGCCCGACGGCCCGATCGTTCTCGTTCAGGTGGACAACGAGGGGGCGCTCTACTTCCGCGACGGGGTCTACGACCAAGACTACCACCCCGACGCGCTGCGCGCGTTCCGCGCTTTCCTCCGCACGAAGTACCGTCACGTCCGGGAGCTTCGCAGCGCCTGGTCCGACGACGCGCTCACGTTCGGGGCGGTCGAACCGCCGCGCCGATTCGACGCGAAAGAGCTCCGCGACCTCGCTCGCCACGTCGACTGGACCGAGTTTCACGAGCAGCTCCTGTCGAGCGCGATGGATCGCATGGCGGCCGATCTCGCGGGCGCCGGCCTGGGGGGGCTGCCGACATCGCACAACCTGCCGCTCGGCGAGAGCGCGACGCCGCTCAACCCCGGTCGGATGGCCGCGATCGACCTCATCGGCCTCGACTACTATCACCGAGCCACGCCCGGCGAGCATTGGGCGATTCTCCGGCGAACGACGGAGCTGGCGTGTCGCTGCGAGGGCAGAGGGCGACCGGCGTACGGCGCGGAAGTCGGCGCGGGCTTTCCGCCGTTCTTCGCGCCCCTCGACGAGCGCGACTCGATGTACACGCTCATGTGCGCAATGGCGTACGGCCTTCGCGGCTTCAGCCTCTACATGGCCGTCGAACGAGACCGATGGATCGGCGCGCCCATCGATCCGCACGGTCGCCCGCGGGCGCTGGCCGCGCAGTACACGCGCCTCATGGCGGCGATTCAGCGAACCGGGCTCCACATGCTGCGCCGGCGTGCCCCGGTGCGGCTCGTCGTTCCCCGCGCGCTCCGGCGGCTCGCCCGCGCGGCGCACGCGTTCGGGCCGCTGACGCCCGCGCTCTTCCACGTGCTCGGCGCCGGCTGGCGGGAGAGCGTCCTCGAGCGCGACTTTGGGCGCGGCGTGTCTCCGGCGATGGCGGCCGAGGCGTATCTCCGAGCGTTCGAGAGAGCCCTCTACGCGCGTGGAGTCCCCTTCGCCCACGCGGGCGGCGAGACCGTGGAGCTCTCCACGAGGGGAGCGGAATGGATCGTGTGCGCCAGCGCCGGTGGGCTGAAGCCCGATTTCATCGAAAGCCTCCACGCCGCGCGCAGGTCGGGCGTGACTGTCACTCTCGGACCCTGCGTACCCGACCTCGACGGGTCGATGCGACCGCTCGTCAGGCCCGCGGACGTTTCCGGCTTCGAGATCGAATCTCTGGACGATCTCGCGCGGGCCGACGCGCTCGTGGCGCGTCGCATCGACGAACTCGGACTGCCGACTTGGCCCGTGGATCCCGCGGGCGCTCACATCGCCGTTCACGAAGACGAGGAGCAGGTCGCGCGTGTCGTCTTCGTCATGAACCCGACGTCGGCGGACCTCGTTGTGCGGGTCTCGCTCGCCGGTATCGAGGCGCTCACGGATGCCATGGGCGAAGGACGCTTCGTGCGAGCCGGCGGAGCGCTCGAAGTGCCCGTGCCGGCGCGCGTCGTTCGGATGATGACCGTCGAGAGGTGATTCCAGCGGTCGCGGTACTGAACCCGTCGGCTAACGCCGAGGGCGTTGCGGACGCAGCACGACAAGTGTGCCAACTGACGATTCGAGCGCACCGTCGTCTGCAGCCGGTCAAGTCATCGTTTTCGTTGAGCAATATCGCGCGCGAAGTCACGGCGGGTTTTTTCTCATTGGCGAAGCGTCGCGTTCAATGGTCGGCGCGTCTTTTCTCATTGGCGAAGCGTCGCGTTCAATGGTCGGCGCGTCTTTTCTCATTGGCGAAGCGTCGCGTTCAATGGTCGGCGCGTCTTTTCTCATTGGC
>CAZVPE010000276.1:0-7075 GCA_964628155.1 uncultured Polyangiaceae bacterium
GGCTTGCTGCGGCGCACATAGAGCGCCCCGATGCCCTTGGGCCCGTAGAGCTTGTGTGCGGTCACAGAAGCGAGGTCGACATTCATCTTCTGCACGTCGAAGTCGACTTTGCCGACTCCTTGCACGGCGTCCGAATGCAGGAGCACCCCCCGGTCGCGCGTGATCGCGCCGATGTCGCCGATCGGCTGCACCGTGCCGATCTCGTTGTTCGCCAACATGACGCTGACCAGGATGGTCTTCGCGTGGATCGCCCTCCGCACGTCGTCCGGATCGACACGTCCATCCTTGCCGACGCCGAGATACGTCACTTCGTAGCCCTGCTTCTCGAGTCGTTTGCACGTATCGAGCACCGCCTTGTGCTCGGTCACCGTCGTAATGATGTGGTTGCCCCTGTCTTTGTAGAACTCGGCCACACCCTTGATCGCGAGGTTGTTGCTTTCCGTCGCGCCGCTGGTGAAGACGATCTCTTTGCTGTCCTTTGCGCCGAGCAGCCGCGCGATGCGTTCGCGTGCGTGGTCGACCGCCTCCTCGGCTTCCCAGCCGAACTGGTGGCTGCGGCTCGCTGCGTTGCCAAACTTGGTGGTGAAGTACGGCAGCATCTCCTCGAGAACGCGAGGGTCGACCGGCGTCGTCGAGTGATTGTCCATGAAGATCGGTAGCTTGACGGCCATTTGCCTGCCTCTTCTTTCGCCCGCTAACGCGCTCGAAAGCCAAGCACCAGCTCGGGCACATCGGCTTCCTTGTCGTGCAAGTCACAGCAATCGCATTCGGATAAGAGCCGCTGTGGATCGCATACATCGCACGTGTCGAGGTATCTCAAGCTCGCCTGAAGTTCTCGCTCGAGCGCCTCGAACCGCCGGCGCTGTTCTCGGGTCTCCTCGAGCTTGCGCGCGTACACTTCGCGCATCCGTTTCATCGCGCTCGGGGCGCCTTCGACTTCCTCCCACTCCCGTACGATGGTCTGGATGTCGCCGAGGCTGAACGCCATTTCTTGGAGCTTGCCAATCCAGCGGATGCGGACGAGCGCCTCACGACCATAAAGCCGGAAGCGGCCCTTCGAACGGGCTGCCGGGGTAAGCAGTCCGAGCTCCTCGTAAAGGTGGATCGCCCGCACGGTCTTGCCCGTTTCGCGTGCGAGATCACCGATCTGCATCAAATCACGCCGTTCGCGCGCCTCTTCCAGTGAGCGCAGAACGGCGCCATCGGGCGGTTGAATCAACGGCAGTCGATGATGATCGGGCATGCTCCCTCAAACTCTCACCCAGCAGTCTTACGTTGGGGTACGAGTTTGCGCAAGGGGGCCGCCACACATCAAGTCGCGTTCAAATCTCTCCTGTCGAGCTGGTTCGACGGTAGGTCACCAACGACCTGGATGCGCTCGCGGTCCTCCGCGAGTCACCGCCACTCGAACCGAGTTCTGGTTGGGGCGGCACCCAAGGGAAAAACTAGTGCGCCGCCCCCTCGCGAGGCGAGCGCAATCACCACCGTAAGCGATTGGTCATGGCGGTGCTCTAGCCGTCGGCCTGGAGAGCGCGACCGAGGATGAGTCTCGTGCCGAAGAACAGAAGGCCACAGCCAAACGCGAGCATTCCCATGACGATGGTCCCGCGGGTTACGACAAGCGCCACGGCGACGGCTGTGGCGGGAGACCCCTCGGCCGAGATTCCACCCCAAATCCCCACGACGAGCCCCACCGCAAGTCCTGCGATGCCGAGCGCCAGACCCAGAACGGCGCAGGCGCCACCAATCAACCGGCGGAGCCGCTGCTCCTCCCCGGTGCCCGGATCCGCGAGACCAAGTGCGCCTGGGGCGATGGGGCTTGAATACGGCTGGGAGCTCGGCGGCTCCCTGTCGAGCGCGGTTCCGAACGAAGCCGGCGGCGACGGAGGAGCGAGCGGAGCGCCCGGTCGACCGCTGCGGCTCACCGGCGGCGACGAAATCGGCGGGAGACGGGTCGTGGGTAGGTGCTCGTCGTGAGCACCTGCAAGGTGTCCACCATTGGTTTCTGCCGGACTTGGACCGGACCGCGCGTTGGCCTCGTTCATGACCAGCGAGTTTCACCTTTCGAAATTCGTTCAGTTGAGACTTTTGCCACTTCAACGCTTAGCTTGATGCCGATTGCCAAGAAGTGCAAATCGAAATACTGCGGTTGTCACGTCGGCTGGCGCGCGACGCGCCTCGCTCCCTCACCTGCCGCGAGGACGCTCGGCCGAAGAGTTTCGTCGATTCGGAGCCATACGTTCGTCACTCCGTCCGGCACACCCTCGGCTCTCAGCACCTCCTCGAGGAGGCGGTGGCGGCGATCGAAGTGGCCAGGCAAAAGAGGCAACTTTGCGTGCGCTTCAGGGAGAGACCTTCCCGTGTACTTCTGCGGTCCGCCGAGGAAGCCACATGTGAATGAAACCTGTGCCTCGACGATGTGACCCTTGTCCCGCCCCTCGAACAAGAAGCCCACCATGGGGTCCTCGAAGAGCCTGTCGTAAAGCACACGCAACACGTCGCGTACTTTCGCCTCCCCGCCAATCGCCTCGTAAGGGGTCGTCATCCAAAGGTTACGTCCGTACCCGTCGTCTGCCTCACCACCCGCACGATCGTCGAAAAGAGCTCGTCGCCGCTGCCCTTGTCGTCGACCCAGCGCCGACCTTGCTCGTCCCACGAGAAATGCCAAGCGCGGGCGGTCGCGGCAAGCCAGATCTGACGCGCCGGACGCTGCGTATTCACGATGCACTTGCCGCCGCCGCGCAGCGTGAGGGTCACGACGTCCCCCGACGACTCGCAATCGACGACGTCCGGATCGACGTCTTCGAAGGCGTCGCCGATCGCACGGAATGCCTGGTCGGCCAGCTTTTGATATGTGCTCTCGTCCATTTTGCGCTCAATTCAGCGAGTGTGGTAGCGCCAGCAAGAAAGGCGCGATAATCGCGTCGAACACGCGGCCGTTCGGTCGATGCATCTGGTACGTTCCACGCATCTCACCACGCGGCGTCTGGAGAACGCATCCACTCGTGTACTCGAAGTGCTCACCGGGCTTGAGGTACGGCTCCTGTCCGACCACCCCCGGCCCGCGAACCTCCTCCACGTTGCCGTCCCCGTCGGTGATAATCCAGTGCCGCGTTCGAAGCTGCGCGGGTTCCGCTCCCTCGTTCGCGATGCGAACGGTGTACGCAAAGACGTATCGTTTCGCCACCGGAAGCGATTGATCTGCGACGTACGCGCTGCGCACGGCGACGCGGACGCCCTCCGTGACGGCGGTCGAGGTCGGCTGTGCGGTCATGGGTCCCTCGTTCTCGATTACCCCCTAGCATGACTATCCCGGAGCCCGCGACGTTCATCTCGGCGGAACGGTGTCGCCTCGGGCCGTCCGGCACCGGGCTACCATCGGCATGTGGTCAGACAGCCCGTGAAAACGAGCCGTTCGATCTCCAAAGGGATGGGTTTCCTCGAAGTCCAGCCAGCGCAAACCGCGACCGGCGAACACGTGGTCGAGATGCATGCGCATCCGCATGAAACCCGCTGTCGGCCACGTCGTCAGCTCTTCTTGGGTAAGCCGGTAGCGCTGCGCGAACGCATCGACCCATCCTTGCCGCTCGACGAGTCGCCGATACACGGGGGAACCCGGCAATGCGTTGAAGTCCCCCACGACGAGGAAGCGGTCGCTCTTGCGCTCTTGTTCGACGAATCGCACCAGGTTCTCCGCTTCTCTAAGTTGATTCTGGCCCCAACCGAGTCTGCGCGGCTGGGTCCAGAACGCGCGCGCCAGCGCGGTCGGCAAGCTCAGGTGCGTGTTGAAGACGTCGATGGGGCCGTGCGCGTTTTCGGAATGGTCGCGAAAGCGGACGTGCGCACAAATGCGCGTTTGCTTGAAGCGCCGGACCGCGTGCGTTTGGCGATGGGTAATGTCGTGCGGCATTTCCGCGTTGTGATGGTCGACCTCGAAGTCCCGGTGGGCGAGGATCGCGAGCCCGGTCGTGTACACGTGGGTTCTCGCCGAAAGCCGGTAGGCGTGCGCCGGAAAATAGTAAGCCTCGTAGGCGTCCGGCTTGCCGACCGCCGCGAACGCGCCGGAAAGCATCTGGGCGAAGCGCTCGAGCTGTGTGTCTTCCCCCCGATGGGCGACCGTCGAGCGCAGCGATCGCGTTTCCACCTCTTGCAAGCAAACGATACCCGGCGACGGCTCCAGCGCGGCAATCGCCTCGGCGATGCGACGCATTGCCGCCCCAGTGCTGGCCAGACCACGCGTGGCGTGACCGAAGTAACGGACGTTGTAACTGAGAATGCGGATCGGCTTCATGCCGGCTCGACCAAAGGGTTTACCCGGCTGGCCCTTCCGTGGCTACCCGAGCAGCCGGGGACAGGATTTTGCCTGCCGTGTAAGGGTTGCGGGATGCAGCGACCTCGCGAGACAGCCCTCGACGCGTCGGACCTGCGCGAAGGAGGCGCCTGGACGCATCTTCAGCGCGCCAAAAACCAAGCCTTGTGGTCGATCGCTGCGCTCTCGCTCGAATCGACCCGCCGGCTGCCCATGCCTTTGCTCCTGAGGCTCGGCCGCGCGCTGGGGGCCGCTGCTCACTTGGTCGCCGTGCGAGCGCGCCACATCGCGCTCTCGAACGTCGCCATGGTCTTCCCGGAGCTCGACGACCGTCAGCGACGGGCGTTCGTGCGGCGCACCGTCGAGACCCTCGGAGAGCTCCTGGGGGAGACCATCGCGCTCATGAAGCCGCGCGGAGGACCGCCGCCGCTGCCGCTTTCCGACGAAGCGCGGCGTCTTCTCGGAGAAACCGGCGGAGAACGGCAAGGGATCGTCTTCGCATCGGCTCACCTCGGCCCCTGGGAGCGCGTCGCAGCCTCGCTCGTATCGGCGGGCGTACCGCTGGTCACGGTTGCGCGCGAGAGCTACGACCCCCGTTTCTCGCGGATGTACGAGGCTCTGCGCTCGGCGCAGGGAGTCCGAGTCGTCTGGCGCGGGACGCCGGGAGCGGCGTTACGCATCGTGCGAACGCTGCGCTCCGGCGGCGTTCTCGGCGTGCCCATGGACCTTCGCGCACGCGTCCCGTCATTGGACGCGCCGTTTCTCGGTCGTCCTGCGCCTACGGCCACGGGCGCGGCGCGCCTCGCCCTTCGCACGGGAGCGGCCGTGGTCGTCGGCACGGCGGCACCGGCGCGCCCGCCTCTCCGGAAGAACGCGACTTCGCCACCGCCGGACCGAACCGAGACCGCCGATCTGGTGATTACGGCGACTCGCATCCCTACGAAGGACTTGCCGCCGGGGCTAAGCGGAGTCATTGAGCTCACGAGTCGCATCAACCGCGAGCTGTCGCACCGTATCCTCGCTCTCCCGCACTCCTGGTCATGGATGCACGAGCGATGGCGAACGGAAACGGGAGTATGATCGCTGCAGGCAAGGAGGGCTCGTGTCCGACGCGCGCATTCGCACGCAAGTCTCTACGTCATCCCCCGGACGGCCTCCCGTCCCTCCCGAGCATACCGCGCTCGCGGAAGACGTCGATCTCGACATCGACATGCGGCGCCAGGTTCTCGAGATGCACGGCGCTCTCAATCGACTCGACCACTACACACTGCTCGGCGTAGCCCATACGGCGGACAGAAAGACACTCCAGCGCGCTTACTTCGAACTCGCGGCGAGGTTCCATCCTGATCGTTACTTCCGCAAGAACCTCGGTTCCTTCAAGGCGCGCATGGAAACAATCTTCGGGCGACTGACCCTCGCGCACGAAACGGTGTCGAACAAGGAAAGTCGCTCGGAGTACGATGCGTATCTCGCAGAGCAGCGCCGGTCGCAGGGAATCGAGAGTCTTCTCGCCGAGGCCCTCGACGAAGCCCGACGGGCCGAGGAGACGATCGAGCGCGAAGTGCGCGCGCAGGCTCCTCTCGCGGCTCCGCCCGCCTCTTCGGTTCCCCCGCCCCAACCGGTTTCGGGCTCGGAGGTCTCGGCCGCCCGGCCGTCGCCGCCCGGCGCTAAGCTGGCCTCTCCGCCACCGCCGAACGTCGACCTCGCAACGCGCCGGGACGCTCTTGCACGGCGCCTTCTCGGTGGGCGCCCCCACACGTCTTCAAGCGCTCCCCCTCCGCGCGTATCGGTTGTCCCTCCACCCGTGCCCTCGGTAGCGGACGCCATGGGTGCCCTGCGGCGCCGCTACGAAGAGCGCCTCGCCAGCGCCAGGGCTTCGCAGGCGCGTCGCTATATTGCCAACGGCGAACTCGCCCTTGCGAGCGGCGACGCGATCTCCGCCGCCAATGCCTTTCGCGTGGCCCTGAGCCTCGTTCCCGGTGACGCCGCACTCGAGAAGGCCGCACACGACGCGCAAGCGAAGGCCGATGTCGTCTTGAGCGAGACGTACGCCAAGCAGGCCGCCTACGAGGAAAAGACCGGCCAATGGGCAGGAGCAGCCCGCTCCTGGACACGCGTGTGCAAGGCCCGCCCGAACGATGCCGACGCACACGAGCACGCTGCAAATGCCATCGTCAAGGCTGGCGGCGATCTTCACGAAGCGGCGCGACTCGCAGAGCGCGCGTGCACGCTGTCGCCGAGAACTGCGCGATATCGCGTGGCGCTCGCCACGGTCTACCTGGCGGCGGGCCTCGCACTCAACGCCCGGCGCGAGCTCGATGCGGCCGCGCAACTCGCGCCGCATGATGATACGATTGTTGCGATGATGAGGAGAGCTGGTTCGAAGACGTGAGTCGGACGGCTCAGCCCGCGTCGCACGTTGAGCCATTCTTTGATTTTGGAGTCTGCGAGGAGATGAGATGGACAAGGTGATTGGGATCGACCTTGGGACGACCAACTCGTGCGTGGCGATCGTCGAAAACGGAATCCCCACGGTCATACCGAACCGCGGCGGTTACAAGACCACCCCTTCCATGGTGGCTGTTACGGAGGCCGGGAAGCGCCTCGTCGGACACATCGCAAAACGACAGGCGATCACGAACGCCGAGAACACCGTCTACGCGGCCAAGCGCCTCATCGGCCGCAAGTGGAACACTCCCCAAGTCAAGAACTCCGTGGCGACGGCGAGCTAGCGGATTGTCCAGGGCCCGCACAACGACGTACGCA
>CAZVPE010000277.1:0-7017 GCA_964628155.1 uncultured Polyangiaceae bacterium
TCGACGAGTGGGCGAACCCGAACAGCACGTTCTGGGGAATCGTTCCCACGTCGCCCTGCGCCCAAGACTCGAGCAGCCCGGACCGGGTCTTGCTCGTGGCGCTGAGCTGGACCCTCGTCACTCTTGCCGATTGGGAGACCAACGTCCAAAAGGACGTGGACAACATCAAGACCAAGTACCCGAACGTCAAGCAGATCGTCCTCATGACGATCGTCCGAGGTCCGGGGAACGTCTCGTGCGGTAACACGACGGTCGTGGCCGAAAATACGCTGATTCCTCCCTACGTCGACGAGGCGCTCGCCGCCGTGGCGGCCGCGAGTCCCGACCTCGTGAAGGTCGCGCCGCCGTTCGCAGCCAATTCTTGCGCCGATTTCATGGCAACGGGTCCGCACCTCACGGCGGCGGGCGACGCGGAGATGGCGCAGAAGATCGCGGCGGCATTCGCAAACCAGTAAGGACCGCGGGATTGCCCCCGCCGGCCCGGGAGCGAGGAAAGCGCGCCCGCGCCTATTTCGGCGCGGCCAGCGCTCGTTCGAGGGCTTCCACGAGATCGGTCGGGGTGAATGGTTTCGGCAGGAACGCTTGAATCATCGACCGATCGAGCGCGTTCTCCGCGGAGACGGCCATGTAGCCGGAGCTCAGGACGACGGGAATGTTCGATCCCGCTGCGCGGAGGCGTCGCACGACCTCGGCCCCGTCGATGTCCGGCATCGTCACGTCGAGCAGCACGACGTCGAACGCGGCGCGTTCGAGCGCGGCCAGACACGCTCGCCCGTCGGCCGCTTCTTCGACCGAATAACCTCGCCGCTCGAGGAGCCGGCGAACCAGGGACCTGACGAGCGGCTCGTCGTCGACCACGAGCACCCGTATCGGGCGGGCATGTGCCGCTGGACGCGGATCGGCCGGTGCCTCCGTCGACGCCTTGGCCCCGGGAAGGATCATCGAGAAACAACTACCACGCCCGATCTCGCTGTCGACGACAAGCGCTCCGCCGTGGGATGTGACGATGCCCAGGCATGCCGCCAGACCGAGGCCGTGCCCTTTCTCCTTCGTCGAAAAGAACGGCTCGAAGATCCGCTCTTTCGTGCCCGCGTCCATGCCGGCGCCCGTGTCACTCACGTCGGTGAGCACCCAGTTGCCGGGCTCCGCCGACGCTCCGAGCGCCCGGTGGAAACGAGCGTCCACGTCCCGGGTCCTGCGCATGGTCACCCGGATGACTCCCGGCTGGTCCCCGAGCGCGTCCGATGCGTTCGTCAGCAGATTCATCAGGACTTGCGTGAGCGTGGCGCGATTGCCGAAGACCCAGGTCTCCGGGCCGATGGCGAGCTCGATACGTGCCTTCTTGGACAAGACCGCGTCCAGGAGCTCGCGCAAATCGCGGCAGAGCCCACCCAAATCGACCGCCTCGCGGCGGCCAAGGTCGCGACGCCCCGCATACGCCAACATTTGCGCGGTGAGGGTGGCGGCCCTTTCCCCCGCCGATCGAATGGCGAGTGCGGCCTGCCGCTCCAGCGGGTCGGTGATGCGGTCGAGAAGGAGCTCGGCGTTCCCGAGCACGCCGACCAAGAGATTGTTGAAGTCGTGCGCGATTCCGCCCGCCAGGATTCCAAGACTCTCGGTTCGCTGGCTTCGCTCGATCTGCTGGAGGAGGTTCGCGCGTTCGCGCTCGAGTCGTCGCTTCTCGCGCAAGTCCCGCAGCCCGGCGATACGAACGGGCGCGCCGTGGAGCGTCGAATTGACGACGACGACCTCCACCGGGACGGGGGCCCCGTCGCCGGCCAAGATGTCGGCCTCGAGCGAGCCTACCCGGCCTTCTTGGGTGAAACGCGCGATCGTCGCGCGCGACGACTGCGCGACCAGATCGACAACCGCTTTTCCTTTCAGATCGTCGGGATTGACCCCCAGTTTCTCCCGGATGGGCCCAGCCACATCGACCACGATCCCGTTTCTACCGTAGACGATGCCGTCGAACGCGCCCGCGGCGAGATCGCGCAGGCGCACTTCGCTCTCCGCAAGGAGTGCGTGGAGTCGCTCGCGCTCGGTCACGTCCCGAATCGCGACCACGCGCACGGGCCGTTCCCCCAGCCGTCCCTGTTTGGACTGAAGCTCGGCACGAAAACGGGAGCCGTCCCAGCGGACTCCCGTAATCACGTAGGCGCCCTCGTAGCCGCTCCCCATCTTCGCGAGGACACCCTCCAGATCCTCGGCCGCGACGAAGCGTTCGGTCGTATTGCGTCCCACGACTTCCGCGCGGTCGCAGCCCATCATCGCTTCGAACCGGTGGTTCACGTCGATGACCACACCGTCCGCATGAATCAGAATCCCTTCGAACGACGCCTGCGAGAGCATCTCGAGGCGCTCTCGCGTGCTTCTCGCGTGCTCTTCGGCCACCGCGCGCGCCAAGGCGGCGCGAAGAAAGCATCCGACGAGCGCTCGATCCGGCGCCTCGCACGGGGGGACTGAGAGCGCGAGCGAAAGCGAGCGGCCGGCGCTCTCGATAGACAGCCAAGTCTCGCCGCACCCCGGCCCTTGAATCACGATTCCCGAGTCGGCCAGGATCGACAGCCCTCGGGCGAGAGCCTGCTCCCCGTTTTCCGTGACGAGCGCATCGCAAAGGGACGCGAGGATGCGTTCCACCCCCATAACCATCTTAGAGCGTATCACGGCGCCTGACTCGACCGTCAACGGCTGCAGGTCTTCCGCGCAGGATGTGGACTCAGGTGATTCTTCGCGCTTGGTCACGAGCGGGACGACGCGTCGACCTCGATCGCCTTCCGAAACCGATCCGGTGCGCGAAAGAGTCGGCCGAGCGCGGACCAGGATGCATCGGCGAGCGGGCCTCGCTGACGACCGAGGACGCACTGGAGAAACACCGCTTCACGAAGCAAAGGCGCGAGGTCAGCTTCGGTACGGGCGCGCCAGGCCGGCTCGTCGACCTCCGCTCGCTTGACCGCGGCCTCGAAGTCCACGAGGACGACTTCCAGCGGAGTCGGGCACACGACGAAATTGTGCAGCTCGGCGTCGCCGTGCGCGAGGCCGCGGTCGTGAAGCGTGCGAAGCTGCTCGAACGCGCTCGAAGCGAATCCCCAGAGCCCGGCGGCCGAGGCGAGCTCCAGTTTGAGCGCGATTCGTAGATTGCCTTCTTCCGGGTCGACACCGAACGGCGATAGACGCTGGTAGGGGCGTCCCGGTGCGAGGCAGCTGCGAAGTACCCCCGGGGTGAAGCCGATGGGAGGTGCCAGGCCGAGGATGTCGCACGCCCGCGAGAGATTTTCGAACTCCTTCGCCGTGTCGCCGTGCAATCGCGCCGCGAAGTACGTCTTCCGAAAGTGCAGCGGATAAGCGACCGCGCGCGGATGCTTTTGCCTGGTTTCTCGCCCGGCGATGACGATCTCGGCCGACATCAGGGGAAGGTCGTTGGCTTCGCGATGCGCAATCGTGCGCACGACGTAGTCGTTCTGTTGCGGTCGCTCGAGGAGGCCGGCAAGCTCCTGCGCCAAGCTCACGGAGTGTCGAGGAGACACGGCGACGAGCTGTTCGTCATCCATGGGGGCGCGAATGGGGCTCTGGGATTGGGCGCCGGGGCCGCATGTCGTCGGCCCCGAGGATAGTCCGCTCGGGCGCGCCGTCGATCGGCCAATCGCCCTTTTCGAAGACATTGCCGTGAGCCGCCGAACGACCCCAGCTGTCAGGGGAAGACGCCGTCCTGGTAGTCCGAGAGGATCTCCCCCGCGGCGCGGGCGCCTTCCTCCGCGCCGCCCTCCATGAAGCCCTGGAAGCTCGTGGAGCAGTGTTCGCCGGCGAAGTGAATCTTGCCCTGGCGGACGCCCTCATAGCCGCTGAACGACGTGTATTGCCCGACGAGCCAGCACGAGTAGCTGCCGAGGAGATTCGGATCGATCGCGGGCACGCTCAACGTCGCCGTCCCGGTATAGAGGCGCGTGATCCCGGGGAATACCGGCTCGATTTGCCGCAGGAACGCGGCCGCGTACTCCCGCACCGAAGACGAACTGGAATCGGTATAGGGGCCTCCCGGATGGAACGACGCTCCGATGGAGCCGCCGGTGTAATCGACGAGAATTCCGGTGACGCCCGCCTGCGCGCGGGTGACGTCCCAGGTGTTCTGATAGCCCGTGTCGCCGTAGGACGATCCGAAGCTCCGCGGCCAGGGGTGCCCGGCTTCGTCCCAGATGCGGCTCGAGAACTGGAGTTGCAGCTTCGCGTTCGTTCCGTAGCCGAGCTTCGTGATGGCCGTCTTCTTCAAAGAGTCGAACCCCGCCTTCGAATAGTCGAGGCCGCGAAGGACGCTGAACGGAATGGCGAGAACGACGCGGTCCGCGGTCACCGACTCGGTACCTGCGGAGGTCGCGAACGTCAGATCGAAGGCCCCGTCGCTGGCCTTGCTCAGTTCCGTGAGTCGATATCCCGTCTTGACGGATCCCGGCGGCAGCGACGCGGCGATGGCCTTCGGAAGCTTGTCATTGCCGCCTCGAATGTGGAAACGCTCGTCGGAGTAGCCGAAGAGCGCGAGATCGTTGGTGGGACCCACGAGGAGATAAACGAGGTTCAGGCTGCTCTGCTCTTTCGTGTCTCTGCCGTATTCGATGTTGTAAGCAACGTCGAGCAGCTTGCCGAACGTCGACCCGTGGCCGCTTGGTACGTAGCGCTCGATCCACGCATACACGCTCGTGTGATCGAGCTCGCGTCCCGCCGCGGTCGACGAATTGTAAAGCGTCGGGAAGGGCGCGTCGGTGTTCTGGGTGTTGAGCACCTTGAGGACCGGTTGAAAGTCCTTGTCGGCCTGCGCATACCGATAATATTTGCCGTCGAAGTAGTACGTCTCGGTCGACCCGGCCGGCTCCGCGGCGTGAAGGTCGTCGAGGGGCAGTCCGAAGCGCTGCGCGAGGTCTTGAATGGCCGTGTGGCCACTGTCGATCAGCTCACCGCACCACTCGCTGACTTGGCCATTCGCCCACGTCCGCGCGTTCGAGTGCATTCGACCGCCGACCACCGAGGCCGCTTCGTAGATCGTCGACGAATACCCTGCGTCGCGGAGCGAGAGCGCCGCGTTCAATCCCGCGATTCCTGCCCCGACAATCGCAATGCGCGGCTTTTCTGTCGATGCGATCGCCGGTCGACTCCTGGCGACCACGGCGGCGCCGGCCAGTGCGCCGGCGCCTTTCAGCAATTCGCGACGGCGGAGGGCGCGTTCCGCACGCACCCGCTCGACGGGCAGGCCCCGTCGTTCGGCCTCGAGGTGTACGGCAGCAAGACTCTGAAGAAACGACATCAATGCGGTGCGGGCCATCGGGTTCTCCGTTGGAAGGGGTCGGGCGCGCCAGCGTGCGCGCGAAACGCGAAGCCCGGACGCTACTCCCGTTCCGGACGCGCGGGACCCGTCGAATCGGCGTTCGGTGGAGGAAAGACGGAAATGTAACGAACGCGACGCATCGAGGTCATCGTGCGGACCGCGTGCAGCGCAGGAGGCCGGCTCGGATGTTGACGCGCCGTCCGCGGTCGTGCGCGGCTCACGCTCAACCAGCAGATCGTGACGAACGTCGTCCTCAGCGGCGGGCAGTACTATCCGGGCGGAGGATTCGGCGGGGCGCCGTCGGACCCGAGTCTGGATTACTTGCCCATCCCTGCTAGGGGGCCGTTGGGGGTTCGAGCAGCGGCAGCACGCCGGGCACGGGCTCGTCATCCGGTCCGGGAGCCACGGCCGACGCCAGCAGCGGCGCCGATGCGAGCATTACCGGCCAGGTCACGAGCTCGTCGTCCGGAGGGGGAAGCGGGGCGGGCGGTTCGAACAATGAAGGGCCTCCGCCCAGCGGTGCCGGCAACCATGGGTGCTCGGCCGCGGCCGCGTCCGACTCCGGGACGGCCGGCGGCTTGGGCGGGATCGCTGCCTTCGTCGGGTTGGCGGTGGCACGGGCAAGTCGCCGGCGAGCCAGGCGAGTCGCGTAACGGTGCGCTGACGGTGCCGAACTGTGCCAAGGCGCGGCGCCGGCGTCATGGAGCCGGTGTCGTACGGTGGCCGTCGCGCGCACCGGTTAGCCTCGAGTCGCCGCACGATCGACGTACGCGCGACTCTCGGATCGGACGGGTATGCTTCCTGCGATACGGCCGTGAAGGTCGTTGAGATCCAAGATCGGGGAGCCATCCATGAAGGAAGCAGCAATTGTATTGGGGGCTGCGGTTGCGGCGTCGACGTTTGCCCTCGCAGGAGAGCGAAGCGCGCGAGCCTGCGGTGGGTGTTTTCACCCGCCGACGCAAACGGTCGCGGACATCACCGACGAGCGGATGCTCCTCACGGTGTCGACGACCCAGACCACGCTCTACGACCAAATCCGGTACTCGGGATCGCCGACCTCGTTCGCGTGGGTGCTTCCCATCCACGGAACGGTGACCGTGGGCCTGAGCGCCGACGTCCTCTTCGACTCGGTGGACGTCCTGACCGCTACACAGATTACGCCGCCCCCCTCGAGCTGCGCGCCGTGCTTTGCGCGTGGGGGGTTGGGAGGGCCGACGGCAGGTGGCGGCGCCAACACTCAGACGGGGTCCGCACCGCCCGCCGTCATGGTGTCCCACGTCCAGAACGTGGGTCCGTACGCGACGGTGCAGCTTCACTCGACCGACGCGAGCGCGCTCAACACCTGGCTGGCGCAGAACGGCTACGTCATTCCGGCCGACGTCACGCCGGTGATCGCGGAGTACGTGACCGAGGGGTTCGATTTTCTGGCGATGAAACTATTGCCCAATATGGGCGTGCAGGCGATGCGGCCGGTGCGCGTCACGTCGGCCGGCGCATCTCTGTCGCTGCCGCTTCGGATGGCCGCGGTGGGCACGGGCGCGATCGTGGGGATCACGGTTTGGGTGGTGAGCGACGGGCGCTACGAGCCGCAGAACTACCCGTTCTTTCGCATCGACGACAAGGCCCTGGTCTGGGACTACAGCACGAGCCTGAGCAACTACACGACGCTCCGTGTGCAGAACGAGGCGACGCTGCACAACGGGGGC
>CAZVPE010000278.1:0-6990 GCA_964628155.1 uncultured Polyangiaceae bacterium
GTTCGATTCGCTTTGCGTCTTTTTTCGTCGGCCCAGCGTCTGGTTCGATTCGTATTGCGTCTTTGTCGGTCGGTTCAGCGTCCGTTTCGATTGGCGAAGTGTCTTTTCCAATCGGAAAGGTCACGTTTCCAATTGGCAAAGCGTCACTTCTCGTTGGCAAAGCGCCTCTGCTCCTCGAGCGAGCGTCTCCGTTCTCGAAGCGTCGAGGCCTGGCTGTAAGGAAGGAAGCGTCGGAGGCCGAGCTTCGCTCCCTCCACCTCCTTAATCGGGAAGGAAGCGATTCGATCGCGCTGGAAACCGCGAGTTTTTCTCCGCGTCTCGTCTTGCCCTTTTCCCCCGGCAACGGCGCCGTTACGCGCGCGAAGCTCGGCGAGCGTGACGCCGAGCTCCTGGCCGCGCGCGGACGTGTCCGAGGCGACGGGATTCGTCACGGCTCGTGACGACTCAACCGCCATTTCCCGGGTCGGCGCTGAAATCCTGAAGATTTCAGTGGGCGCAGCAGGGATCGAACCTGCGACTTCGTCCGTGTGAAGGACGCACTCTACCGCTGAGTTATGCGCCCGGGTCGCCGCGTTCGCGTGACGTACCCCAGTTGGCCGGCGCCGGCAAGTGTGGGAGCGAACCTCTCGCCTAAACGACCGCACGGATCCGAGCCCAAAGCTCCTCGCGGCCCTCGCCCGTCACGGCGCTGAAGCCGATCACCTTTCCCCCAACTTCCTTCGCGCTTCGTCCCACTTTGTCGAGCGCGGGCTTGCGGCTCGCCGCGCCGAGCTTGTCCACTTTCGTCGCCACGAGCACGACCTCGAGCCGCGCCGGTCCGCTCACGTGCCGCGGCCCTGCCAGAAACTCCACGAGCTGTTTCTCCTCGTCCTCCACTCCGCGCCGCACGTCGAGCAAGACGACCACCGCGCGCAGCCCCGCACGGCCTTGCAAATAGCCTTCGATCATCCCCTGCCACTCGCTTCGCTCGGTCTTCGACCGCCGCGCCCAACCGTATCCGGGCAGATCGACGAAGCGAAGCGTCAGCCCGTCCGCGCAGCGCACTTCGAAGATGTTGATCTGCCGCGTGCACCCCGGCGTGCGGCTCGTGCGCGCGAGGGCTAGACGCTGCATCATCGCGTTGAGCAAGCTCGATTTGCCCACGTTCGATCGGCCCGCGAAGGCTATCTCGACGACCGTCGGGGGTGGGAGCGACTGAGCGTCGACCGCCCCCGCGACGAACTTCGCGTCGACCACGCGCGTTTCGCGACTCTCGGCCTCTCTCGTCATCCCGTGCGCCCGAGCCTACGCCGGGCAGCCCCCAAGATCTCCTCCAATTCCGGAGATCGCATCGCCCACGCTCCAGCCAGGAATACGATCCCGAAGGCGAGCGCCCCGACGATCCCGGGCATGGCGCGGGCCGCCGCCGTCGCTGCGGCGCCGGAGGTCGTCCATCGAGCCGCCCCCCAGCCCGCCAATCCCGCCAGGGCGGACGACGCGGCGGTCCGCGCCGCCGCACGAGCCAGCGGCCTCGCCTCCACCGCGCCGAGACGCCGCTTCAGTCCTGCCAGAAGCAGAACCATCTGCACGGTGCTCGATCCGGCCACCGCGACGCTGACCCCCACGTGTCCGAGCCGTCCGATGAGCGCTACCGCCAGCCCGATGAACGCCAAGAGGTCGAGCGCGCTCACGGCGACCGGCGTACGCGTATCGCCGAGTGCGTAGAGCGCAGAGACCGTCTGACGAACGACGGCAACCGTCCATACGGCAGCGCCCTGCCACGCCAGTGCGCGCGCGGTCTCGTGCGCGGCCAGCGCGTCGAACTCCCCTCGCTGGAAGAGCGTCACGACGATCGGCTCACCGACGGCCACGAAGAGCGCACTCGCCGGAATCGCCACGAAGAGCGAAAGCCCCAAGCCGTGCGCCCAGGTCTTCGCGAACTCGCTTCGGTCCCCCGCGGCCGCGAGGGCGGACAGCGAAGGCAGCGCCGCGGTCGACAGCGCGAGCGAGAAAATCCCCTGGGGAAAGTCGCACAGCCGCATGGCCCACCAGAAGTAACTCTGCGCGCCGACGCCGAGCCCCGAAAGAAAGCGACGTGAGAGGACGAGGTCCACGTAATAGACTCCGAACCCCAGCGTGAGAGGTCCGATGCGGCGCAAGATGGTGCGCACGTCGTCGTCGAGGACCAGGGTCGGGGCTCGGGCGAATCCGATCGCGCGCAGCGCCGGCCACTGCGCCGCAACCTGTAGGGCTCCGCCGACGAGGGCGCCGGCGGCAAGCGCGAGGGCCGGATCGATGCCGCGCGACGCGAGGGCCGCCGGCAGCGCAAACGTCGCTACGAGGAGGGCCACGTTGAGCAGTCCGGGCGCGAAGGCCGCGACCGCGAAGCGTCGCTTCACGTTCAGCGCGGCCATCCCCAGCGCCGCCGTCCCCATGAAGAAGATGTACGGAAAGACGGCGCGCGTCAGCACGACCGTGCGTTCGAATTCACTCGGCTTCGCGAACGCCGCGAAGAGATGGGTGAGCGGTCGCGCCAAAGCCATTCCCAGGACCGTCATCACGGCGAGCGCGAGCAGGGAAACTCCACGCACGCGCGAAAACAGAATCCTGGCGGCGCCGTCGCCCTCCCGCTCGAGCTTCGCCGAGAGCACCGGAACCACCGCGCTCGTCACGGCGCCTTCGCCCAGCAGCGACCGCATTGCATTCGGGATCGTGAACGCGACCGACCACGCGTCGGTGGCTTCGCGGTCGAACATCGCCGCCAGAGCGACCTCCCGGACGAGCCCGAGCACGCGCGACGCGAGCGTCCCCGCGGCGACGACCCCCGCGCGGGCGACGAGCTTTCGCCGCTCACGCTCACCCGTCCCGACCGATGCGGCGTCCGTCACGGGGGACCGCCCTGCCCGGGCGGCCGGCAGGCCCCGCATCGGCAGAGCTGGCGCAAGAACGTGAAGCTATAAATGCCGCTCGCGTGGCCGTCGAACCACTTGAGCGCCAGAGCGTATCCGCCGACCGTCTCGATCGTGTCGAGCTCCTGCTGGACGTCCTCGGTCTCGACGAAGTGGATCTCGCCAGAGTGCCCCTGGCAGCCCGCGCACGGACAATAGCCGCGCAAGACGACATGCGGATAGATGCCGCGGTGACCGTCGGCCCAATCGATCTCAGTCGTTCGCGCGCCGCGTGGCGATCGCACCGCAATCGGTTTGTAGCGTGGGTCTTTGGTCATCGGGCACTCCTCCGAACGCGGTCGATCGCGGCGCGCGCTCGCCCGAGTCGTTCGAGGCCCGCGACCGCACCGACGCGCGATACCGCCTTTTTGCCCATGAAGTGACCCGTCCGCAAGGCGGCACGCCAGAGAGCGGGGTCGCGCCACGCGCTCGAGCCGGGCAACGCCGCCGCCGCCACGAGTGTCGCCAGCGATCCGGCGATGAACGCGTCGCCCGCGCCCGTCGCGTCGATGCATCGGGCGCGCTGGGCCGGCAGCTCCACCGAACCGTGCTCGCCGATGGCGCTCGCGACGCGGGGCCCGCGCGTCACGAGCCACGAGGCGCCGGGCGCATGCCGCTCGAGCCACCCGAGCAGCGGCGATTCGCTCGCGCCTCGGGCGCCGGTGACGGCTCGAAGATCCGCGTCGCTGGCTTTGACGAGCGAGGCGCGCTCGGCGAGCCCGGCGATCGCTTTTTGCATGGTTCGCCGGTTGGGCCACAAGTGTTCGCGCACGTTCAGGTCGACCATCACGTGAGCCCCTTGGCGTTCGGCCGCGTCGAGGAAGCGATCCGTCGCGCGGGCCAGCTCCTTGGTCATGAGCGTGCTCGTGCCGACGAGAGCCCAGACCGCGCGGCCCATGGCCGGCGTGATGTGCTCCGCGCGGATCGAGACATCCGCGGACTCGTGGCGGTAAAAAAGGAACGCCGGCTCGCCGCGCGGGTCGCGAACGACGAACGTCAGCCCGGTGCGATTCGGCAGCCGGAGGACCGAGTGCACGTCGACGCCGTCCCTGCGAAGGTGATCGACGAGGGCATCGCCGAAGCGGTCGCGCCCCACGCCTCCCACCACCGCGGCACGCACGCCGAGGCGGGCGAGCCCTGTCGCCACGTTGGCCGGGGCCCCGCCGAGCTCCCGCCGGAAGAAACGCGAGATGGGCGCGGCCCCTCGCGCGCGCGCCTCGAAGATGTCCCAGAGGATCTCTCCGAAGCAAACGACCTCGGGCGTCACCGCCACCGGCGCTCGAGCCCGGTGTGGGCCGCGAGCGCCCGATCGATGAGGTCGAGAACCACGGCCGCGTGCCCCTCGTCGGCCTCGTGACCACGACCCGAAGCGAGCGCGCGCACGCCCTCCCGGTCCGCCGGGGAAAGGACCGTGCTCGCTCCGCCGCATGCGCGGCAGACGAGGCCCCCGCGCGCCGGGTCGACGCACGCCGCTCGGCCTTCGGGACAAGGACGCCCGCAGGAGACGCACGCGCCCAACTCCAGGCCGTATCCGACCGCAGAAAGCAGCGCCAGCCCGGCGCTCGCGAGCTCTTTGTGGGGAGATCGGCCCGCCTCGTCGAGCGCGTCCAGAAGGTCGACGAGAACACGCCATCCGACGGGCTCGGGCGTGCGCGGCGGGAACAGGTGACGAGCCCAGCGAAGCGCGGTGCCGGCCGCTCCGAGCGCCTCGAGATTGCCGGCCACCCCTACCCGCGTCCGGACGATTCGCGCCTCTTTGAGCGTCGCGAGTTCACCGCCGCTGTCCTCGAGAAGCACCGAGATCGTGTGCAGCGGTTCGAGCGCACCGCCGACGCGGCGCGACCCCTTGCGCGCGCCGCGCACCAGCGCGCCGACCTTCCCGGCCTGCTCGGTCACCAGCGTCGCGACGACGTCCGCTTCGCCGATCTCCACCGTACGCACGACGAGCGCGGCGCCCTCGATGCGGCTCACACCACGACGTGCCGCGCGGACGAGCTTCGCGAGAGCTCGTTCGGCATGTCGTGACCGCGCGGCTTGAGCACGATCGACAGCGCAAGCGAGAGAAGGATGAGAAGCAGCACGAACGCGATCGCCACTCCGAACCGCCGGCCCTGGCCGCCCTCGCGCGCCGCTTGCAGCGGTGTTTGAACGGGGAGCGGGGTGACGTAGGCGATGCGGCGGCTCGACGTATAGCGGGCGAGTACGTCGGCGGGGACGAGAGCTACGGCCTGCGCGTACGCTTTGAGAAACCCCCGGACGAAGACCTCGCCGGGGAGCTCGTCGAACCGGTCGCTTTCGATCGCCTCGAGCGACATCAGAGGGATGCGTGTGACGCGCGACAGCTCGGCGACGCTCACCCCTCGCCGCTCGCGCTGGTGTTTCAGGAAGGTGCCGAGGGTGTAGTTCGTCGGCAGCGTGTTGGTCGTTTGTGCTTGCACGGAAGCGCTCATTGGATCCTCGCCAGCGCCTCGATGCACGCCTTTCCGGCGCGCGAATCGGCGGCGATCTCACGGCACTTTTCGAAATCGGCCCGCGCGTCGGCAACCTTGCCGAGCTGCACGCGGACCCTCGCCCGCTCTTGCCACGCGTCTTGGAGGTTCTTGCACGCTGCATCCTCCACGGTGACCGCATTGGTCAGAGACTGCTCGGCGGCGGCCAGGTCTCCCTTCTTCTCGTACGCGATTCCCAACCGGTAGTGACCGACACAGAACCGCCGCTCCGTGATGGAACTCTTGAGCGACTCGATTCCCTGATCCACACGCCCCGACAGCACCTGCGCCCAGCCGAGATTGCCCCACGCAAGAAAGCTCGACTCGAATGCCGGGTCTTTCGTGAGCGGCTCGAGGACGGCCACCGCGTCCGTGTATTTGCCTTCGAGAATCAGGATCTGCCCCAGGGTGTTCTTGGCTTCGCGGAAGCTCTCGTTGACGTGCAACGCACGGCGCACATAGAGCTCGGCATCGGACAACCTGCAGTCCGGGTCGTTCAGCTCGAGTCGCCCCGAGCAAAAGGAAAGATAGATGGTCGACGCGAAGTAAAGAGCGTTGGAGTTTTCCCCGTCGAGGTCGATGGCCTTGCGGCAATGATCGAGGGCGCTCCTCGGCTGGCCTTTGAAGAAAATGTCTCGAGCGAGATCGTATTCCGCTTCGCTTTGCCGCTCAGGATTCGCGCCGGGAGCGTTCGAACCCCGTACGCTGCACGCCGCCGCCGCCGCCGACAGCGCCCACAGCGTGGAGATCACGAAGATCGTAACTTTCGCGAAACGTTGCAAAAACGCCACACCTCCAGGCGGCCTCGGGAATTACCGCAGGCGACCGGGTCACGTCAACGGGTCGAGCACGGTTTCCGGCTATACGGAACTATCCGGCGAGCTCGTCCACCGATTCGCAAGTCGAGGTGCTAGGGTCGACCGGCACCATGGGCCGGTCGGCGAGCCTCTCGCGCACGACGAAAGAGACGAGCATCGAGGTCGCGCTCGATCTGGACGGAACGGGCCGCGCCGACGTGCAAACCCCGCTCCCATTTCTGACGCACATGGTCGAACAGATCGCGCGGCACGGTCTCATCGATCTCACCGTGCGAGCGAAGGGCGACGTCGAGATCGACGGGCACCACACGACGGAAGACCTGGCTCTCGTTCTCGGGCAGTGCATCGCCCAATCGCTGGGGGCCAAGGTAGGAATCTCCCGCTACGGGTGGGCGACGTTGCCGATGGACGAGGCACGGGCGACCTGCGCGCTGGATCTCTCGGGACGCGCGCACTTCGTGTGGGAGGTACCGCTGCCGAGCGGAGCCAAGCTGGGGACGTGGGACGTGGAGCTCGCTCCGGTGTTCTTCGAAGGTTTTGCGCGCGGCGCCCAATGCAATCTGCACGTGGTGCTTCATCGAGGCGAGATTCTGCATCACATGGTCGAAGTGTGTTTCAAGGCGCTTGCGCGGGCGCTCCGAGAGGCCGTGAAGATCGAATCGCGCGTGACCGGCGTGCCTTCCACGAAGGGTACCCTGGGCGACTAGAGCACCGAACGGTTTGACTCCCGTCGGCTTTGCCGCGATTTTCTTCGCA
>CAZVPE010000279.1:0-6865 GCA_964628155.1 uncultured Polyangiaceae bacterium
GCTCCGGCTGTAGGACTCGAACCTACGACCCGGCGGTTAACAGCCGCCTGCTCTACCAACTGAGCTAAGCCGGAACGTCGAAGCCCGGACTCTTAGCGTCCGTGGCCCTTTATCGTCAAGAAGCGCGGTCGAGCCGGCCCGGCTTTATATCGCCGCCAACCCCGCGTCGGGGACGTCCAGGGGGGTTCGGTCTTCCTCCGCCATCAGCCGGGCCTTCAGCTCGACGGTCGGCGTCACGTTTCGCGCAAAGTAAAGGGCTGCGGCCACTTTCCCGTCGTAGAAGGTCGTGTCTGGGTGCCCGGACGCAACGGCGCCCTTCTTCGCCAGGGCGATCGACGCCCCCTCGAGTAGCATCCAGGTGACGGTGGTCTCGGCCATCATCTCGAGGAAGCGGTTCGCGTGGAGGGGTACCATTGCGAGCTTGCCGGCTTGGAACCAAGTGAGAAGCCGCATCGCCGTCCCCGACACGGCTTCCTGCGCGAGCCCGAGGTTCCTCACCGCGGGTCCGAGCACCGGGTCGCTCGCGTGCTTCTGGACGAAGACCGCGACGTCGGCGAGATACGCCTGCAAGTTTGCGCCGCCATTCTGGCCGAGCTTTCGTCCGACCAGGTCCATCGCCTGTATATGGTTGGTACCTTCGTAGATGCTGAAAATCTTGGCGTCGCGACAGTATTGCTCGACGGGGAAGTCCTTCGTGTAGCCGACGCCACCGAACGTCTGGATCGCGGTCTCGCAGATGCGGAAGGCTTGGTCGCTCCCGTAGGCCTTCACGAGCGGCACCAAGAGGTCGACCTGCCCCTGGTGGTAAGCGGCCCGCTGCTCGTCGTGCCCATCGAGCGCCTGCACGTAGTCCTGGTGATGCGCGAGCTTCACCGCGAGGGCGCGAATTCCTTCGACCCGCGCTTTCATGTCGAGCAGCATCCGGCGTACGTCCGGGTGCTGGATAATGGCGACGCGGGGGGCAGTCGCGTCTTTCCAGTGCATGATGCTCGACCCCTGGCGCCGCTGCGTCGCAAACTCGACCGAGTTGAGAAACGCGCTCGACGCCACGCTGATCCCCTGGACGCCTACCGCGATGCGCGCGCTGTTCATCAGCTTGAACATCTGCGGCATGCCCTGGTTGATCTTGCTTTCGCCCCCCACCGGCCATCCGATGCAGGCGCCCGCGTCGCCGAAGTTCAGGACGCACGTGGCCGACCCGTTGATCCCCATCTTGTGCTCGATGTTCGCCACGGTGACGTCGTTTGGCTGGCCGAGCGAACCGTCGGCGTTCGCCCGGATCTTCGGCACGATGAACAGGGTCAACCCCTTGGTTCCCGGAGGTGCACCGTCGACGCGCGCGAGCACGAGGTGCACGATGTTTTCGGCCAGGTCGTGATCCCCGCCGGAGATGAAGATCTTCGTCCCTCGGATGGAATAGCTCCCGTCGCTCGTTCGCGTCGCACGCGTGCTCGCGCTACCGACGTCGCTGCCGGCCTGCGACTCGGTCAGGCACATGGTGCCGCCCCACTGGCCGCCGAACATCCGCGGGCAATAGAGCTTCTTCTGCTCGTCGGTGCCGAACGACGCGACCACCTCCGCCGCCCCGAAGGCGAGCCCCGAATACATTCCGAACGCCGTGTTCGCGCCGCTGATCATCTCTTCGACCAGCACTTGCAAGGCCTTCGGGGCGCCCGCGCCGCCCCATTCCTCTTCGACGGCGATCTGCTTCCAGCCGGCTTCGTACAAGCTCTTCCAGGCTTCCCGGAACCCGCGCGGCGTGATGACCTTTCCGCCCTCGATCCGGCACCCCTCGGCGTCGGCGGTCGCGTTCAGCGGTCCAATCACTTCGCAGACCCAGCGGTAACACCCCGCCAGAGTCGATACGCACTCGTCGCGGCCCCACGCGGCAAAGGGAGCCCTGCCGAGGAGCTCTTCGAGGTGGAACTGCTCGAAGAGCAGGAAGTGGAGCTCACGAAGAGCGGCTTTGTACCAGTTGTGCGCTTGAATGGGTTTTGTCACGGCGGCTTAGTTCAAGCTTAATGCTGCGCCGCGGCGCAAACCAGGGATGAAATTGGTCACATGCGGGTACGCATGTTTCGGAGAACGCGAAGTGGACGGATCCCCCCCGCGCCCGCCAGCTAAAGCTCCGCCCGGACGAGTACGAACTTATTGCAAAGCGTCTTGTCCGTTATCTCGCGATACGCCTTGGCGCCGACTTCGCTCTTCAGACCGCCGATTCGCCCGTGCTCGGTAACGAAGTACATCACCTTCGCCCCCTGGTCTCGCTTCTGCTTGAGCCATCCGGTGAAGGTCGATCCCGTCGAGACAAAGGCCGGCACCCGATTTCCGGTGTAGAAATTCTCGCCCTTCCAGTTCATCTGGTAAGCGACGAGAAGCTCATCCGGCGAGGCGCGATCCGCGTAGTACGCGGCGATGACCTCGTGCTGGCCCCAATGCGGCGCCGTCTCGGTCATGTAGACGTCGAGGCCCCAGAGAGCCCAGACGAACGCGAGCGCGCAGAACGCAGTAACGGCGTGCTGGCGCACCGCGCGCACTACGAGCGCGAACGAAAGCGCGATGGCGACGACACCGAAACCCGTGAGGGCCGCCGAAAAGTCGAGCGAGTCCGGCCACGGCCGTCGATAGTTGTAGGTAAAAAGATGCAGCAGGCGAATCGCGCCCGGTTGGTCGGCGTTCTCCGGCTTGATGATGAGATCGCGTGCGACCAGCACGAGTACGAGCGCTCCCGCGACCGCCCCTGCGCCGAGCATTCGAGCGGCGTGGGCGCCCCGGTCCACGTCCGTCGGCGTGGCCTCGCCCTCGCTCGGTTCGTCGTTTGCGTCTTTCTTGGAGGCGAAGAGCTTGACGGCCCCGGCACCCAATCCGGCGCCCGCGACCGCCAAGAGCACGCCCCAGAGCACCGACGGATCTGCCAGCCTGCCGCCCGGCTTGATTCCGAAGAACGAACCGGGCTGCAGTCGGGCGATGCCGACCACGAGCAGGGTCGCACCCGCCGTTATCCCGGCGAGGTACGCGGCGAGCCGGCCCGGATCGGCGAGCCGGCGCTTGCCGATCATGTCGTCGAGCACGATGCCGACCAGTACCGCCACCGGCGGGACGGCGGGGAAGATGTAGTGGTGAAACTTCGTGCCCATGTACGAGAAAAGCGCGAAGCCGAGCAAGAACCACATGCACAAGAGGACCGACGCGTCGCCGCGGTCGCTGTCCTCCTTTGAATCGCTTCGCCGGAGCCACCACAGAAGGCCCAAGGGAGCGAGACCCGTCCACGGAAAAAGTGCGTACCCCAGCTGCCAAACGTAGAAACGAAAGCTCGTGTCGTCCCCTTCGTTCGTGTCGTGAACGTGCTGGAACGCTCGGTTGAACATGTCGTGGAAGATCAGTCGGTCGGTGAACGGCGCGCCGTGCCGCACGTACATCGCGATGTACCAGGGCAGCGCCACGACGGGCACGATGAGCAGAAGCCCGCTGCCAATTTCGAACTGCGTCAGCTCGCGGACAATGCGCCGAACCCGCGTGAAGAGATCCTCGCTGGGGCGCGATCCGGCGAGATAGAGCAGCGTGACCAACATCGGCAAGCCGAAGCCGGCTGGCCCCTTGCCCAGCGTGGAGATCGCGGCGAAAAACCATGCGGCCAAATAATAGAGGCGCCGCACGCGCCGCTCGCCCCAGCTCAAGTAGAGAAGAACGCCCAGGAGAGCCGTCCAAAGCAGCGCCTGGATCGCCGGCTCGAATGCGCCGACAGTGCGCCAGAGCGCGGGGCCGAACCCTTCGGGGTTCGGGCCGGTCGAGTGCGGAATGCTCGCGGGCACGGCCGAGCGGCAATCTTCGTTTCCCGGGAGCCCGCAGTTGCCTCCCCCCGAGCCGCTTCGAAACTCGTCCCAATGGGGGCGGAAACCGTGAGGTCCACCCGGGCGCCACACGAGCTCGAAGTTGCGGGAGAGCAGGTAGAGGATCTGCGGTAGGGCACAAATGATCACCGCTCCGAAGACGAGGTGCCAGCCGCTGAAGCGAAGATGCATCGCGCCGATCTTCACCTCGTAACAGCGCGTCTGGCGATCCTCGTCGGTGCGCAGACCGAGCAGGACGAGCCCCATGCAAGCCGTCATCGCGCTGACGAACGGCATGTCGGTCATGGTTTGATGGCCGATCATGTACCAGTCGGGCATCGTCGCCAGGACGAGGCTCCCGAGAAGCGCCGCGCGCCGGCCGAACGTCCGAGCGACGCCCTTGTAGAGGAGATACAAGCTCAAGATCGTGAGCAGAACGACGGGCGCGCGCACCGCCCACTCCGGGTGCATCAGCGGACGCGTCCCGTCGCCGATCAGCATCTTGTCGGGCTCGTAGTGAACGCCGAGCGTCGCCATCGCGATCGCCTGCAACCACATGTCGAGCACCGGCTTGCTCCAGAACCAGCCGTCTTGTGCCCACCAGAGGCTGATCCAGTCGTCGCGCGCGAGCATCTCGCGCGCCACTTCGCCGTAGTGGGTCTCCCACGGGTCCCAGAGGGCGAAGCTCCCCATGAACGGGAAGTAGAGGGCGCCGCTTCCGACGACGACCCAGAAGCCGTGCCGCTTCCAAAGGGGCCGCTCGCGGGCCTCTTCGTCAGTCGCCCAAGCCCCCAGTCGTTTCCCCAAGTCGAAGAGAGTCGCGACACCACCCGCGAACGAGAGCGCGACGAGAATCCCCCAGGCCGCCTGGGGCAACCCCTGTCCGGCGGTGGCCAAGCCCAGCATCGCGCAGAAGAGGACCGACGCGACGACGAAGCTCACGAGCGGCGCCGCGAGCGACCGGAGCGTCAGCGACGAAGCCACGCGGTCGTCCGGGTCGTCGAACGTCCCGAGGAGGTCCATCACGCCCCACGCGGCGGCAGCGACGAACAAGGCTCCGAGGGGGACACCCCAGCGCGCGTGTCCCTGCCGCGCCATGAGCACGAATGCGAGGAAAGATCCGAAGAGGGCCGTGCCCCCGCCTCGGACGATCCGAAGCGGATTTCCCCGTCGGACGAGCCGAGTGTCCTCCCGAGCTTCACGCGCTTCGCCGTCGGTGGGAACTTCCGCCGCTGGCGTGGCCTTTCCCTCCGCGCGAGCGTCGGCCCCACCCGGCTCGTTGGGCCTTTTTTCCGCGGGCGCGGCCAAGGCCTCGTGGCGTGCGTTCGGCTCGATGAAGTAGAAGATGAACGACGCCAGAAAGCAGAGCGCGGCGACGCCCCAGACGACCGCGGGAAAGGCCGGCCCGGCGGAGCGCAGACCCCCCGACATCGTTGCAGCCAGGTTGAGCAGGGCGAGCGCGATTCCCCCGACGGTGAGCGCGCGCCGCGCGGTCGCCAGCGAGAGCGGGGCTCCGCCGTTCTTCACGGTCGCGATCTTGGCGGATTCGCTCATTTTTGTATCGCTCATGTCCGAGGCTCGGAGCGCCCCCTTGCGCGGGCTGAAGGGCGCGACCAGGATGCGCCCGGACGCATTAGCAACTTTGGGCTCCCGGCACTAGGCGGTTGGCAAAAGAAGCCGCCCTCTTGAGGTCCAAGGAAGATCGGGAGGGGCGGACATGTTGGCGTACGGCGGAAAGCCGACCGGAGGCCGACGTATTCGGGGCTCTACAGTTCTTTCGCAAGCTCTCTCGCCGCCTCGAGCCGCTCTTTCGCGTCGAGCAGCGCCGTTCGCTGCGCCTTCGCCTCCTCGACGACTTCTCTCGGCGCGCGGTCGACGAAGCCCGAGGAGCCGAGCTTCTTTTCGAGCAGCGCGAGCTCCTTGTCGAGCTTCTTCAATTCGCGGTCGATTCGTCCGAGCTCCGCTTGGGGGTCGACCAGACCCCTCAGCCCGACGAGCACTTCGACCGGGCCTCTCGCGGTCGTCACCACGCTCAGTGTCGTGCCCGCCTCCCGATTCGCACCGGAGCCTTCGAACGCAGGTTCGCCCGTCGTCTTGACGAGCAGACGAATCGCGTCGGCGTGTGCGCGCAAGAACTCCAGGACCTCGCCGCTATCCGACCGAATGCGCAGCGGGACTTCCGCCTTCTTGTCGACGTCGTGCTCGCTGCGCACGGTTCGCGCGGCGGAGATCACCGCCTGCAGCGTTTCCATCGAAGCGTCGACCTCGGGGTCTTGCGAGGCGCGTTCGCTGGCCGCCGTGGGGTACGGACCGAACGCCACGCTCGCTTTGCGCGAGCGGGGCTTGGGAACGCGCTGCCAGAGCTCTTCGGTGATGAACGGCGTCAGCGGATGAAGGAGCCGCAAGCTTCCCTCCAGCACGTAGGCGAGCGTGGCGCGCGTTTCGGCTATGCCGCCAGCCGTTGCGAGGGGAGGTACGGCGCCCGCCGGCGCTCGCAGAATCGGTTTGACGAGCTCGAGATACCAGTCGCAGAGATCGTTCCAGATGAAGCGATAGGCTGCGAGCGCCGCCTCGTCGATGCGGAAGGCGTCGAGCCCGTCGTTGGCAGCCGCGCACGCCGCGCCGAAGCGAGACCGAATCCATCGATTGTAGAATCCTTTCGGCTCGGGCGTGGGCTCGGGCCACGTGAACCCGCCCAGGAGGTCGAGCGCCAGGCGCGTCGCATTCCAAATCTTGTTCAAGAAGTGGCGGTTGCCTTCGATGCGCTTGGGGGCGAGGGCGATCCGCTTGTTGCTCGGGGGATAGGTCGCAAGCGTGAAGCGTACGGCGTCCGCACCGAACGCGGGAAAGCCGCTGCCCATGGCCGCGGCGGACGGATACGCCTTCTTGAACTTGGCGAGCGCCTCGGCCTCCGGAGCGCCCGGCAGGGTCTTTTTGACCATCTCAGAGAAGGTCGCTCCGTAGACGAGATCGAGCGGGTCGATGACGTTGCCTTTGACTTTGCTCATCTTCTCGCCCGTCTCGTCGACGATGAG
>CAZVPE010000280.1:0-6863 GCA_964628155.1 uncultured Polyangiaceae bacterium
CGGTCGACATGTTCACGAGCGACTGGGCCGAGCGCGGAGCGAAGACCGGCCAGGGGGTATTTCGTAACGGCTTCGGGTGCACGCCGGGTGGCAAGTGGTTCGACGAAAACGCGTGGCACTACGGCTTCGTCGTGCCCTATCCCATCGACCCGGACGACCGGAAAGACGGTTCGCGCTGCCTACCCCGCTCGGACCGGAGTGTTCCGATCGATCCCAAGACGGGATACAAACAAGAGCCCTGGCACCTGCGCTTCGTCGGTGTCGACGCCGCAGCGAAGTTCCACGACGCGTGGCTCGCGAGCGCGCCGGGAACACCGGCCGAGATCACGCTCGAGCAGTGGATTCGCAGGCAACGAGGACTTACGGGCGACGCCGAGCTTCCGGTTTGCGATGGGTGCGGCTGCGGCGCCTGCGCCACGCTCGCCGCCGCAGGCGAAAGAACGCTTTGCGGCGACGCGTCCTTGCGACTCGACGCCACCGGCCGGGTTGCGGCATCGTCCGAGGAGCCGCGGCTCCTCGGCGCGCAGCTGTCCACGATCGCCGGTGGCGTGGCCCTCCTCGATGTGTCCGTGCGATCTCCGGCGCATACCCCGACGCAAACGCCGGTCACCAATGTCGACGGCCCAACGTATCGCGAAGGCGATCGATTCGACGCGCTGTCGCCGTACCCCGACGCACAGCCCCACCGATACGACGATTTGCCTGGTGCATGGCGCGTCGCCGTGGAGCCGGTGCCCCCCGGCCCGACGCGTTGGCCGTGGCGAGCGTCCCTCTCGAAACCGGAGCTCGCCGCGACGTGGAACCGCGCGAACCTCGTGCTGCCGGCGAAGGCTGGCGACTCGAACGTCCGCATTCGGATCGTGCTTCCGCGAGGGACGCAGTCTTTGAAAGTCACGCTCTTGCGCGACGGACAGGAGCACGACGTTCGGTCGGTGGAGCTGGGGCCTTCACGTTGACGCCTCTTTCTCTCCGGAAAATGGGCCCGTTCGTCGATAAACCGGCTTTTCTCATCGGCCCCCCGCGGCGTCTACGGAAAATGACTGGAAGCCGAGCGGGGCACGGCTCGTCCACCGCGAGCGGTCACAACCCGTTCGTTCGGCGCGCCCGCACGCGCTACGCTCACAAGCCGGTCCCGTCAGCATGGCTCAGACAGCATCGCCCTCAGCGCGAATGACGCCTTCGGAGTATCTCACGTTCGAAAGGACGTCTGAGCAAAAGCACGAATACCTGCGCGGTCGGGTTTTTGCGATGGCCGGCGCGAGCCCGAAGCACAACCTCGTTTGCGGGAATCTGATACGCGCGCTCGGCGAGCGCCTGCGTTCGAGGCGATGCGCGGTCATGCCGAGCGACCAGCACGTCTACATCGAGACGACGGACCTCGGGACGTATCCCGACGTGACCGTGCTCTGCGCGCCGGGCGCGTACCACGCTGACTTTCCGCAGAGCCTGGTCAACCCGACCCTTCTCGTGGAGGTACTCTCCCCTTCGACGGAGGCCTACGATCGGGGCGCGAAGTTCGACCACTACGCGCACATCGAGTCTCTCCGCGAATACGTTCTGGTCGCCACCGACCGCTTCGCCGTGGATCATTTCCTGCGCGAAGCAGACGGCACGTGGCGGCTGACGACCGTTAGGGGGCTGGAAAGCGCGCTCCGACTGCCTTCGGTAGACGCGACCATACCGCTCGCCGAGATCTACGAGAACCTCGACCTCGTCGCGCCCGATGGCATCGAAGAGTCGTCCCCCCATCCGCCGGCAGCGAGCCCCAGGCAGTCGAAGAGCTAGCGCGCACCTACGCTGAACGGAATGCTCGGTTCATCGTTCCTTCATGTCTCCGGGGTGGGCAATCTCGCAGGAGACGAGGCGCTGCCGGAACACCTCGGCTTCGGCCGAGCTACGCGACTGGTCGATCGCGGCCCGGAAGTGCGCCGCGGCTTGCTCCCGACGGCCGGCTCGGCGGTGCATCTCGCCGACCGCCGCCTCGAAGAAGGGGTATCCGCGCATTCCGTCGCGCGGAATCGCGCGCAGGGCCGCCAGACCGCTCTCCGGTCCGTCGACCTGCCCCAAGGCGATCGCGCGGTTGAGCGCAACGATGGGCGTCGGCTTCGAGCTCGATAGCAGCTCGTACAGCGCGGCGATGCCGCGCCAGTCGGTCTCCTCGAATCGCGGGGCGAGGCAGTGCTTTGCGGCGATGGCCGCCTCGATGTGGAACGCGCTCACCTGGTCGCCCTCGGACGCGCGATCGAGAAGCTCCACTGCTCGGCGGATCAAACGCACGTCCCAGAGGGCGCGATCCTGGGCCTCCAGCAGGACGAGGCATCCGAGGTCGTCGAGCCGCGCAGGCAGCCTGGCGGCGTGGAAGCACATCAGCGCCAGGAGCGCTACGGAACGCGGCAAGGCGGCCGCCGGGTGTTCCAGCAGCATCGTCAGCAGCCGCATCGCCTCGGCGCAGAGCTCTTGCCGGACCGGCAGCTCGTCATGGCTACCGTGGTAGCCCTCGTTGAACAGGAGGTAGAGCGCGGCAAGAACGGCATCGACCCGATCGACGATGGCAGCGTCCGACGCGATCTCGTAGAGCGGTCCGCTTTCACGCAGCGCCTGCTTTCCGCGGGCGATTCGCTTTTCCATCGCCCCCTCCTCGACGAGGAAAGTGCGGGCGATCTCGCGCGTGCCGAAGCCGCATAGGATCTTCAGCATCAGCGCCACCTGCACTTCCGACGCGAGGCGGGGCTGGCAGCACGCGAACATCATGCGAAGCAGGTCGTCACGGATCTCCGAGTCGAGCAGCAGCTCGTCCACCGTGGATGCGAGCGTCCACTCGCTGTCCAGCTGGTAGCTGAGGTCAGGCGCGAACCGCCGCGCCGACCGCTCGCGCCGCACGACGTCGATCGCCAGGTTGCGCGCCGTGAGCATGAGCCAGGCCGCGGGCTTCGGAGGCAGCCTTCCGAACCGCCAGCTCTCGACGGCCCTGAGGAGCGTGTCCTGGACGATGTCTTCGGCAAGCTGGAAGTTGTGCAGCCCCAGGATGCGCACCAGCCCGGCGAGCATCCGTCCGGACTCGTGCCGGAACAGGTGCTCGACGAGCTGGGGCGGTGCGGCCTCGGACGAACCGGACACTTATCCGGGCATCGGTGCGAGACCCCGCACCTCGACGGAGCCGCCCTCGTCTGGGGCCGGGCAGCCCTTGGCGATCTCATAGGCCTCGGCGAGATCCTTCGCCGTGACGATGAGGTAGCCGCCGACGATGTCCTTGGCTTCGGCGTAGGGCCCGTCGGTTACGACCCGCCTGGTGCCCGCGATGACCTTACCGCCATTGTCGAGCGGCTGACCGCCCTTGAGCTGGCCCTTCTTGCTGATCGAGCCGATCCAGCCCAGCCACTTCTGCATGCTGGCCTGCAGCTCTGCGGGCGACCGCCCGGCCTCATGCTGCATGCCGCCCCTGAACAAAAACAGATAGTCCGCCATGGTAGGAGTCTCCTTCTCAGCCGACTTCCGCGTCGGATGTCCATACAACGGATGAACCGGCCGGCTCCAGACAACTAATCCACCTCGAGCACGACTTTCCCGAAGGCTTCGCGCGATTCCAAGACGCGGTGCGCTTCCCTCGCCTCCCAGAGCGGAAGCACGCGATCGACGACGGGCCTGAGCGCTCCCGTCGCGACTCGCTCGAGGATGCCGAAGAGAAGTCCCTTCGAGCCCATCGTGGAACCGAGAATGGCGATCTGCCGAAAAAAGACGTGCCGTAGATCGATCTGCGGATGAAAACCCGCCGTCGCCCCGCAGGTGACGACCCGCCCCCCTTGGGCCGCCGCGACGACGCTCTTCGCGAGGATGTCGCCGCCCACGTGATCGATGACGACGTCGGCGCCGCGCTTGCCCGTGAGCCTCCTGACTTCGGCTACGAAGTCGTGAGCGCCGGAGTCGATCACTTCGTCGGCCCCGATTGCGCGCGCGCGCTCCACCTTCGCGGCCGCGCTGGTCGTCGCGATGACGCGCGCCCCCAAGAGCTTGGCGATCTGAATGGCCGCGCTCGACACTCCGCTGCCGGCCGCGTGCACGAGCACGGTTTCGCCCTGCCGCACGCGAGCCTTTTCGACGACCATTTCCCACGCCGTCAGGAAGACCAGCGGCACGGCCGCGGCTTGGGTGAAAGGCAAATGGCCTGGACACGCGACGAGGTTCGCGTCGGGGACGATCGTGTGACGGCCGTACCCACCGGGCAGGTCCTCGCCGAGAATCCCGTATCGGGGGCAGAGCGTGTCTTCGCCCGAGAGGCATCGCACGCAGATCCCGCACGAGACCCCGGGATTGACGACGACTTTGTCGCCTATCGCGACGCCCCGCGCGCCTGGCCCGAGCGCGTCCACCTCGCCCGCCACGTCGCTGCCCAGTCGATGCGGATACTCGAGCCGTAGGTTCGGCAGCCCGCGCCGAACCCACAGGTCGAGGTGATTCAGGGCGACCGCGCGAACGCGAATCCTCACTTCACGGGCCGCGGGCTCCGGCAAATCGACAATCTCGCGGCGAAGGACTTCCGGGCCTCCGTGTTCCCGGAGAACGATCGCTTCGGTCTTCACGCCATGAGCTCGGCGTTGCCACGCGAAGCGCCATCCACCGGCACGACCGCGTGGGACAAGCAGAGCGTGAGAAGGACGATGGCCCTGTAAACGGCGTGCACGTCCTCGACGTCCACTTCGTGGCCTTTGCCCTTTTGAGCGGCCCGCGCGGTCGGGTCGAGCGCCGCGTCGACGTGCTCGTGCACGAAGGCCAAGACGTTCGGCTGCTCGATCGACACGATGTCGTCGAGATCGAGCGGCTCGTCGCCGTGCGCAGCGCGAAGCTCTTCCTCGAGCTTGATCGCTTCGTCGGTCGCTTGGAGCGCGTCGGGAGAGACTTCGCGAAGTCGGGTATCGCCGAAGGTTCGCTCGAAGGACAGCCAGATGGCGATCGACAAGAAGTAGCCGAGCGCGAGGGCTGTCTCGTCGAGCGGTTTCGAGAGTAGCGACGAGATGGCGTCCGCGAGATGCGGCTGGGTCGATTCGAAACGCGCGAATGCCTCGTCGAGATCTTCGCGTGCGCGCTCCGAGTCGTCTGCCAGCGCACTCTCGACCTTCTCGAGTGTGGAAGCACCCACGACGGCATAGCGCGGCACGGGCCGGATCGCCGCGCCTCTCACCCACATGAAGTCGATGCTAGCAGAGGGCGAGGCAGTTCAGGCCAGGGAGTACGCACACCCTCGCGGCAGCCATGCTCTTCTTGTCACGCCTCGGCCGCCATCGTGACCAATGCGCGTACTGTCCAGGCGAGCCCCAGGGTGAGCAGAGACCCCATCAGGAGAATGCCTTTGCCGAGCGTGCTCGTCTCGATCGGCTCCGTTCCGAACTCACCGTGGAATTGCGCGTAGGTACCGCTCACGGCGAGCCGGTGCGCCGCGACGGCGAGCCCCAGCACCACGAGCGTCCCCGGCGCTACGACCAGGGCGACCACCGGTCCGAGGCGTCGCTTGCGCACTGGGCGAACGGACAGCCAGAACCCGCCCACGACGGCGGCGCCGGAGAGGACCACCAGTCCGAGATCGACGGCGCTCGGCACGCGCTGCCAGGGCAGGAGGTACAAGTACGACCAGTCGCCGTGAAATCCGACGAAGTAGGCGACAATCGGCAGCCACAAGAGCGCGGCGAACGAAGCGACGACCGCGAACGGGCGCGATAGCGCAACCGGTCCGTCGTCGCGGACGAGCTCAGGCGCAGCGACCCAGGCGAGGGCGGCGCCGATGGCGACGCCGAAGAGCGGAGCAAAGGGGATCGGCACGGACGCGCAGCGTACCGCAAGGCTAGTCCCAGTCGGACGATAAACCTCGAGCAAAAAGCCGAAAGAGCGTTCGAAAGGCGCCGGATTGGGGCTAGAGTCGCGCACCAAACCCATGGATCCTGCTCGACTACGGGAGCTCCTCGAAAAAGTGCAGCGCGGCGCCCAGAGCGTGGACGGAGCGCTCGGGGAGCTCCGCGACCTACCGTACGCCGACCTCGGGTACGCGGCAGTCGACCACCACCGGGCGCTGCGTCAAGGCACGCCGGAGGTCGTCTTCGGGCACGGAAAAACGCCCGCCCAAATCGTCGGAATCGCCCGCGAGCTCGCGCGCAAGGGGCAGAACGTTCTCATCACGCGGCTCGGGCTCGACGCCGCGAGAGAAGTGATGGCGGCCATCCCCGAGCTCGAGTACGCCGAGCTCGCGCGCACGGCGACCCTCGCGCAGAGCCCGATCGCACCGCTCGGGACTCGGCCCGTGGCGCTCGTCAGCGCGGGCACGGGCGACCTGCCTGTCGCGGAGGAGTGCGCCGAGACGCTTCGAATGCTCGGTGCGAACGTCGAGCGCGTGTACGACGTCGGCGTGGCGGGCATCCATCGTCTGCTCGACAAGCGCGAAGTCTTCGATCGAACGAGCGTCGTCATCGTCGTCGCGGGCATGGAGGGCGCGCTTCCGAGCGTGATCGGCGGGCTCGTCGCGGGACCGGTCATCGCGGTTCCCACGTCTCTCGGCTACGGCGTGAGCGTCGGAGGGTTCGCCGCCCTCGCGGGAATGCTGTCGAGCTGCGCGTCGGGCGTGCTCGTTTGCAACATCGACAATGGCTTCGGCGCGGCCTCGGCGGCCGCGAGGATCTTGCGCGCTCGCGAGCGATACTGACTGACGTAGAAAGGGCGCGATGGGACACGAAGGGCACGAGCACGAGGGCGGGGACGAGTACGGGGGTCACGGGAAGGCCGTCCACGACCACGACCACGTCCACGTCCACGACGGTGGGGGCGAGGGCCAGGCGGTCTTGGAGCGGGGCGCTGGGAGGGGGAAGCTGCTTTTCTTGGAC
>CAZVPE010000281.1:0-6843 GCA_964628155.1 uncultured Polyangiaceae bacterium
GGCCCTCGCGAGGAAATGGAGCGCAGATCTGCGCAACGCGGTTGCACCGTTGCGCGTTGCGCTGTTGCGCGCGCCTTGCCAGCGCTTCGCGCCCTGGCCAACCGACGGCCTTCATCGAATTGCTCCGAACGACTTCCTTGCGGCAGGGCGGAGCTACCGCTCAGAAGCGACCCGTACAGCCGACAAATCCGGGAGCCAGTCGGCAGGCGACCGCACCCTTCGCTGATCCAATTTGGCGCGGCGGGGTTGTCGCCAGCAGGAAGGCGCCCGCGCCCACGGCAATCGCGCTCGTGGCCAGTGCGACAATCGCCGTGACGCGTGTCGTCTCCACGATCCCGCGGTCCGCGCCGCAGCGCTGATCGCGGGTCTGGGGCCAGACAAAGCACCGCGAGTCGTCGTTGTATCTTGCGGTGTACACCGCGCTGATGGCAGCCGCGGCGAGGCCGCCCGCGGCCAGGGTGCCCCCCACGCCAAAGGTCACCCAACCCACGGTCATGCGCCGGGAGTTGCCCAAGTCGAGGGGAAGCACGGTCGCCGGTGCCTTGGCGAGCGGAGCTCGGATTGGCGGACCGGCCGATGCCGGGTCTCGATCCGTGACGGAGGGCGGCTGCGATTGCACGAGCGTCACCGCCTCGCGGGCTCGCGAACCCTCCAGTACATCGATCTTGCGAAGGACCGGCTCGTAGCCGTTTGCCTTCACCTGCAGGACGACCTCGCCGGCAATGACCCGAACGGGTCCGTCGAGCGGAAGCTTGCCCGCCGGCCTCCCATTAATCAGAAGCTCCGCTCCGCCCACGTTGCAATCGACGATCATCCAGCCCAAGTGATGCTGGGCGGCGGCCAACGATTCTCGAAGAAGCTCGCGGTGCTCCTCCACCCACGCATCCGAGTCATCCGACAGCGCGGCAAGGGTCGCCTCCTCGGCTTCGGGCCATCGCCCCAGTGCCTGGAGCGCAAGGCCGATCTGGGCCAGGATGCGTGGCGAAGCCTCAACCGCTTGCGCGCGCTGGAACTCGGCGAGCGCGGCCTCATCGTTTCCGAGCCGCCGGAGCTCCACTCCGCGGCGCACGTGCGTCCCCGCCGTGTCGTCGGAATGCGGCTGCGCAAAGGCCGCGGAAACGACCAGTTGAAGGGCCACCGAGAGGCAGGCAGCCACGCGCGTGTAGCGAATCGGCTTCATTCGACGATCGGCGCCATGTTGTAGCCTCGCTCGACGCTTGGCGTGGTCGCTACGGAGGTACCTTTCGGCCGTGAGGGGAGCGCGGGGGCGGCCTTGCCACTCGATACGGTGACATGCGCTCCGCCGCCCGCGTCGGGGCTTTGCGGCGGGGCGGTCAGAGCAAGAAAGGTCGTCACGGTGCTCTCGTCGGCCGTTGCTCCGCGCCCGGGCTGCGCCTCACCTCGGGTCGTCAAGGCGCTGGGGTGGCCTTGCGGCGGAACGGGGCCGGACGGTGGGACGCTGAGGGATGTGCCGGACGGCTGCTTCGTGGTCCTCGCCCCGAGGGCAGTGGTCACCGCCGCAACGGCCACGACCACGACCAAGGCCAGGGCGGCAACTCGGCCGATTGTCCAGCGACGCAGCCCTCGTCTTCCGCGTCGGCCCGTGACCTCCGGCAATGTCTCGTCGGCGCAGAGGTCCTTCGAGTTCTCGCCGGCGGTGTCAATCCGGGTGAAGACTTGGAGCGCTCCTTCGGACGGGTCGAACGGGGTGGTCGCATCGAACTCTCGCCACGTCGCGCGCGCCGCATCGGATGCAAACGGTAAGAGTGCGCACCCCAACAAGTGTACCGACGAGAAGCGCTCGACGGGATCCCGGCTCATGGCTTTTAGAATCACCCGCTCGAGTTCGACGTTCACATCAATGCCCAGGGATCGCGGCGTGGGGAAGGGCGCGGTCACGATAGCGTGCAAAAGTTCATACGTGCTGTTGCCGACGAACGGTCGTCGCCCGGTGATGCATTCATAAAGGACGACGCCGAGTGAGTACTGGTCGCTTCGCTCGTCCGCGTCCCTTGCAGACCGCGCTTGTTCCGGCGCCATGTAGTCGAGCGTCCCGAGCAAAGCCTCCGATTCTGTGAGCCGGCGTCCCCGCTCGTCGTCGACGACTTTCGATATCCCGAAATCGACCACCTTCGGCAAGACTTCGCCGCGACGGTCGCGCGATAGAAAGATGTTCCTGGGCTTGAGGTCGCGATGAATGACCCCCGCGGCGTGCGCCGCCGCCACCGCGGACGCGGTTGGCAGCAGGACGTCCGGCACCTCCGATGGGTGCAGGCGACATCGCGTCCCGAGGTGCGCCCCGAGGTCTTGCCCCTCGAGGAGTTCCATGACCAGGTACGGCATGCCCAAGTGCATGCGGACCTCGAATACTTCGACGACATTCGGGTGCCTAATCGCGGAGGCAGCGCGCCCTTCACGCAAAAAACGTGCCGCCGAGACATTGCTCTTCGCGAGGTGCTCGTGGAGGAACTTGATGGCTACCTGCTTTCCCAAGACCAGGTGGCGCGCCTCGAACACCGAAGCCATGCCGCCGGCGCCCAGCAAGCGCACGATCTTGTATGACCCGATGGTTTGACCGAGTTCATGGCGGTTGGTCGAGGTCATGGACGCCGGTGCCGTCGGCGGGGACCGCGGTAGTGCCCCCGCTTGGGGCAGATGGTATACCGCAATCGACCGGCATGCGCGACGCTGCGTTGACCAGCGAAACCATCGACGACCTTCGGACGCGACGTCACGTGCGCGAGTCGCGCGCACTTGCCCACCGGTTTTTGGCCATCGGGTGCGAACGGCTCTGGGCGGGCGGCGCACGCGACGATCGGTCGGTGATCGATGAAATTTGCGTCGGCCGTGGTGGCCGGCACCCGGCGACGCGGACGCTTGCCCGTACCCCGAGGCCTTTCGGGCGCCGTAGACGGCTTGCGTCTTGCTGACGGTGGGGTGGATGCGCATTCGGAGAATCATCGCGGGCATTGGACTCCTGCTCACACCCGGGGCGCTGGCATGCACGCCGCTGAAGGACGGATCTTCGATGCCGGAGGGTGGGTCGGACGCCGGCCCGCCTGCGAAAGCCAGCCCACCCAGCTTGGACGCAACGACGGACGACGGCGCTGCCATCGATTCGCCGGTTTCTTCGGTCGACTCGGAGGCCGATTCTTGGGTGGCCTCGGAGGCCGATTCTTCGGTCGACTCGGAGGCCGATTCTTGGGTGGCCTCGGAGGCCGATTCTTCGGTCGATTCACCCGTGCGTTCAGACGACACGAGTGATCTGGGGGTCGATTCGACCGCCGACGTGCTATCCGAGCCTTGGCCAAATTCTTCCGTGAGCCCTCAGGTCGAGGCATCCGCGGATTCTTTTGTCCCTCTTTCAATCCCCGCAGGTGCGAACGCCGTCCTTCCCAGGAGCCCTGGGATGTTGTCGGGCTTGGTGCTCTGGCTGGACAGCACGACGGGCCTCTCTTACTCGGACGCCGGAACAGGCGCGATTGCGTGGCAAGACCAATCCGGTCTGCAGAATGACGCGACGTCCGTGGGAGCGCCGTATATCCGCAGCAACGTCATCGGAGGGAAAACGGCGGTCCATTTCAACGGAACAACCGACTATCTATTTGCAAACGACAGCTTTTCGCTCCGGTTTTCCACCGGGGACTTCCTCATCGCGGTCGTTGGCGCGCACACGACGCCGACCGCGGGCGGCATTTGGAACTATGGCCTGTTTTACGTAAAAGAAATCTTGGACACTTCTCCGTATCTTGGCGTCGCCATCGGCGGAAACGCCCTCGATAGGACGACTCCCCGGGCTTCCCTCTGGTCTCAAGTGGCCTTCGAGGCGATGTCGTGGGTTCAAAGCTCTGAAGCCACGTTCAACGACGGCCGTCCGCTGTGCATCATCCTTCATCGATTTTCGGTGGGATCGGGCGTCGCCTCCCTGGTCATGAGGGTCAACGGCGCCGAGTTGGGCGCCGACACCGGCACAGGTTACGCGGTCGACGTGAATGCGATGGGGTACCCGGTGTTCATTGGAGGGACTCCAGGGCAGCAAGACATCGCGGGAGACATCGCCGAAGTCGTCGCGGTCAAGGGGGCAGTCGCGGACAGCGACGTGATTGGTCTCGAGGCGTACTTGATGGACAAGTACCATCTGTAGGGCCGACTTGGTCACCCGGTCTGGCCCGGGTTCGGACGTGACTTCTCCAAGATGCTTACCCACACAAGAGAAGTGATGAACAAGCCAACGCGCCGCCGCCCCTCAAGAGGCGCGAAATGTGCTTGGGTCGATGTGGAATCGCTTCATCCAGCGCTGGACTTGCATGCGGGCCTTGCCCATTGCGCGAGCCACTTGCGTGACATTGCCCCCCGCCCGACGGAGCTCGTCGAGAAGCTGCGCACGCAGCGCGTCATCGCCGGCATTGGTGCGCTCCTTGGGTGCGACCGCCCCCGGACCGCCGGCCGACAAGTGATGCACGTCGATCGGGCCGTCTCCGGCGAGAACGGCGGCGAGCGACAAGGCGAGCTCGAGTTGTCGCACGTTGAGCGGCCACGGGTGCTCGACGAGCCAGCAGGCGGCCTCTCGGGTGAGCTCCATCTGGCTGTGAGGCGGTACGACCCGAGGGAGTATCGCGGCGACGAGAAGCCCGAGATCGTCGATGCGTTCGCGGAGCGGCGCGAGCTCGTGTTTGAGACCCGACAGGCGCGCGAGGAGGTCCGTCCGAAAGGTACCGCGAACGGCGCCCTCGACGATGTCCCGGTGCGTCGCGGCCAAAATGCGAAGGTCGACCGTTTCAGGGCGGGCGCTGCCCACCGGGACGACCTCGCCCTCCTGAAGGACGCGGAGCAGCGCCGCTTGCGCCGACAGCGGCAGATCGCCAATTTCGTCCAAGAAGAGGGTCCCCCTATGGGCGGCGCGGACGATGCCCAGCTCATCGCTCGTGGCGCCCGAAAATGCCCCGCGCCGATGCCCAAACAGCTGCCCCTCGACCAGCGTCGCCGGGATCGCTCCGCAGTTGACCGCCACAAAGGGGCCCGGTCGGCCGGAAGCACGGTGTATCGCCCGCGCCAAGACTTCCTTGCCGGTCCCCGTCTCTCCGAGCAGGAGCACCGGAATGCGCGAGGCGGCGACTTTGGCGAGCTGGGCGTGCCTTCGGGCGAGCTCCGGCAAGAGCGTCGCGAATCCCTGGTGCGTCTCCGACGACCACGCGGCCGAGTCCACGTCCGCGGGCGTTCCGACGGGCGTCGTCAGTGCGGTGCGCAAGCGAAAGACCGTTCGCCCGATCTCGAGCACTTCCCCGTCCGCGAGGACGATGGGACCGCCCACCGGCGACCGACGCACGCGCGAACCGTTCGTCGAACCGAGATCTTCGAAGACCAAGCCACCGGTCGCGCGCGTGATGAGGACATGCTCACGCGACATGTGGGCATCCGGAACGCGCAGCTGCAGCACGCGATGGCCTCCGATGAGCAAGCGCATCGCACAACGCGTCTCGCCACGCCCGATCCGGACCTGGTCGATCTGACCCAGATCGTACCGCACCCCCCCCGCCGAGGGCCGGACACACTCGAGCACGAGAAACAAATGCGGGATGGTCGCCGGGGTGAGCGCGCGGCTTCTCGAACTCGTGTCTTCGGTCGTGTCGGTGGTCACGTCCCCGTCAGCCATCTCCTGTGCCCCGCTCGTATACCACGCAGACGGTCACGCGCCGCCTCGCGTCACCGCACCTCGACTTCCGCGAGCCCACCGCCCGTCAGAAAGAAGGAGAGAACCTCGACGCGAACTCGAGTCACCTGCGTGGCACGGAGGTCGAGATCCAATACGGAGCGCTGCCGCACGATTGCGTCGAACGATCCTTCGACGGTCGTCTCGGAACCCCCTTCGCCGAACGCGGTGACGCGTGCGCGGTGCGTCGCCCGGTCGAGGTAAAACGCGTTGTGCGCATTGACCAACCGCACGCCAATTGGTCGGCCGTTCCGTTCGGAGCGGACGGATTCTGTTGCGCTTATAAGGCCTTTTCTGAGAACTCCGACCTTGTCTCGGCAAGCCCGCTTGCACCTCTTACATGCCAAGTCCGTCGGCTTCGCCCGCCCCACAGACTGGGGCCGCGCGGGGCGGTCCCGTCGACGGCGTCGCGACCGAGACATAGCGAGCTCTCTCGGACCGGCGCCACGAGCTGGAGGACGGCGACGGTCGGCTGGGGATCCTCGAGCGGGCGCGCCGTCTTCTCGCATCACCCGTACGCGACGCGCCCGGAGGGCGAGATCGGTACGTTGACCGCCCTCACCGCCGATGCCATCACCGCGCACCTCGCGATGCTTCGGGAGACGAGCCGTCTGCTTCTGGTGGTGGTCGGCGACGTCGACGCGTCTCACGTAATCGACCTCGCCCGCGCGGCGTTCGCGAGCGTTCCGCGAGGCAATTACGTCGAGACGCCGATCCCTGCCCTGCACTTCGACGCCCCGCGGGCGATCGGAGACGCCCATCCGCTGGCCACCAACTACGTCGCGGCCTTCTTTGCAGGCCCGTCCCCTGCGGATCCCGACTACGTGCCGGTCCGGGTCATGATCGCGGTGCTGTCGCATCGTGTCTGGGACGAGGTGCGCGCCAAGAGAAACCTGTCCTACGCCCCATGGGCCGTGTTCCGTTGGTATTACGCTGCGCCCTACGGCGGTTTCTACGTGAGCTCCGTGGACCCGAGCGCCGCGATGCAGGTCATGATGGACGAGGCGCGGCGCGTGCAGACCGACCTCGTACCGCCCGACGAGCTGTTGGGCGCGCCGATGGCTTTCTGGATAGAACGACGTCATCGTCCTCGGCCAGCGTCATCTGCTCTGCCTCGTGCGAGCTCATGTCGC
>CAZVPE010000282.1:0-2126 GCA_964628155.1 uncultured Polyangiaceae bacterium
AACTCGAAGAACGCGTGCAAGCATGAGGACTGGCACCGTAGCGCGATTGCTCGCCTTCCCCACTCATGAGACCGGTCCAGGGCCCTCGAAGGGTTGGGATGGCGCCCTTGCCCGATGCTAAGTTGCCGACCGTGGGAGATGCAGCCGAAATCTTCGCCTTCTCCGTCTACGTAAGGGAGATCCATGGAGACGGTCTCCTCCGCCTTTTTCGCCGCTCGAACATCGAACGTCTTGCTAGGGAGCGGGCGAAGCGATGAGCAGGGCACTCGGGCAGAGCAACGAAGGCAGAACCGAGGCGGGGGCGGCGCCCGTTCCCTCCATCGAACGTCTCATCGCAACCAAGGACTGGGGGCAGACGTCGCTCGGACCCGCTGCCTCATGGCCGTCGAGCTTGCAGACGGTTCTGCGGCTGATGATCACGTCTCGGTATTCGATGTGGCTCGGCTGGGGCCCGGACCTGCTCTTTTTTTGCAACGACGCCTACCGCGAGCAGACGCTCGGAGCGAAGTACCCCAGGGCCATCGGTATGCCTGTGCGCGAGGTCTGGTCCGAGGCTTGGGATGTCCTCGAGCCACGCATCCGGCAGGTTCTGAAAACCGGCGTGGCGACGCTTGACGAGGGGCTTCTCTTGTTCCTCGAGCGGAGCGGATACCCAGAGGAGACCTACCACTCGTTTTCTTACAGTCCCGCTCCGAGCGACGTCGCAGGCGAGATCGGGGGCCTCTTTTGCGTCGTCGTCGAAGAGACCGAGCGGGTGCTGGGCGAGCGGAGAATCGCGCTACTCGGGCGCTTCGCATCTCTGCTCGCCCAGGCGAAGACAGCCGCCGAAGTGTTCGCGGCGCTCGAGACGTGCTTGTCCGCCGAGGCCCGTGACCTTCCTTTCTCGCTTACGTACATCGTCGAAGACGACGGGGTGACGGCCAAGCGCGTATCGCAGACAGGGTTTGAAGATGGGCACCCAGCCGCGCCGGTGAGCGTGAACGTCGCAGACGCGGCGGCGTGGCCCATCGCCTCCGTCTTGTCGAACGGTGAGCCCCTCGTCGTCGATCTAGACCTGGCACAATCCTGGCCGGTCGGCGCGTGGAAAGCGCCCCCATCCCGCGCTTTGATCGTCCCCATCGCGGGTCAGGGCGAGAGGCAACCTGCCGGCGTGTTCATCGCCGGACTGAACCCCCACCGCCTGCTCGACGATCGCATCCGAAACTTCGTAAGCTTGTTCGTCGGTCAGCTAGGCGCCGGCCTCTCGAACGCGGGCGCCTACGAGGAAGCTCGCAGGCGCGCCGAGGCGCTCGCGGAGATCGATCGCGCAAAAACAACGTTCTTCAGCAACGTAAGCCACGAATTTCGCACGCCGCTCACCCTCATGCTGGGCCCCATCGACGAAATGCGGGCGCAGCCAACGCGCGACCCGGACGAACGCGAGCGCGTCGATCTCCTTCACCGAAACGCGTTGCGTCTCCTCAAGCTCGTGAACACCTTGCTCGATTTCTCCCGGATCGAGGCGGGGCGGACGAATGCAGCGTACGAGCCGACCGACCTGTCGGGCCTGACGGCTGACCTTGCGAGTAGTTTCCGATCCGCCATCGAGAAGGCTGGCCTCACGCTCGACGTCGACTGTTCGGCGCTCTCCGAGACGTTCCACGTCGACCGGGACATGTGGGAAAAGATCGTCCTAAATCTTCTGTCGAACGCGTTCAAGTTCACGTTCGAGGGGACGATCTCGGTTCGCCTGCGCGAAGTCCAGGGCGGCGCAGAGCTCGAGGTCGCCGATACGGGCATCGGCATCGGAGAGGAAGATCTGCCGCGCGTCTTCGAACGCTTTCACCGCGTCGAAGGCGCACGCTCGCGGAGCCACGAAGGCTCGGGCATCGGACTCGCACTCGTTCAGCAGCTCGTTCGCCTCCATGGAGGCGAGCTCCGAGTGCAGAGCCAGCAAGGACTCGGAACCTCTTTCTTCATAGGCATCCCCGCCGGTACGGACCATCTCCCGAAGGACAGACTTCGAGCCTCGCGGGCGCTCCAACGCACTGCCCACGGAGCGGGAGCGTACGTTCAGGAGGCCTTGCGGTGGGTTTCTGGGCGCGGCACCAATTCGGACCGATCCCTCGTAGACGCGTCCCTCGTAG
>CAZVPE010000282.1:2226-6813 GCA_964628155.1 uncultured Polyangiaceae bacterium
CGCGTCCCTCGTAGACGCGTCCCTCGTAGACGCGCACGCCGAAGGCGAACCTCGCCAGCGCATCCTCGTCGTGGACGACAACTCCGACATGCGCGACTACGTATCGCGCCTTCTTCGCGAACGCTGGGCCGTCGAGGCGACGAACGACGGACAAGCGGCGCTCGAAAGCATCCGACGCAACCCGCCCGATCTGGTCCTGACCGACGTCATGATGCCGGGGCTCGATGGTTTCGGACTTCTGCGTGCTCTGCGGAATGACGCCTCCACCCGGGAGATCCCGGTCATCATGCTTTCCGCGCGCGCCGGCGAGGAAGCCACGTCCGACGGGCTGAAGGCTGGAGCCGACGACTACCTTGTGAAGCCTTTCACCGCGCGCGACCTCTTCATACGGATTGCGGCGAGACTCACGGCCGTCAAGGCGGCTCGCGTCGCGTCGGCCCAGCGAGCGAATCTCTACCGCGCATTCATGCAGGCGCCTTTCCCAGTCGGCATCTTTCGCGGGCCCGAGCACGTCATCGAGCTTGCGAACGACGCCACTCTCGCAGCGTGGGGCAAGGGGCCCGAAATCATAGGACGGCCGCTTCTGGAAGCACGGCCGGAGATTCGTAACCAACCGTTTCCCGAGCTTCTGGACAAGGTCTACCGGACCGGGACGACGCACCAAGGGCGAGAGCAGCTTGCCCGCCTACCGACCGGCCCCGCCGGGGAGTTCCAGAACCGCTACTTCAACTTCGTTTACGCTCCCCTTTTCGATGCGCGCGGTGACGTCGAAGGCGTCATGGTGTGCTCGTTCGAGGTCACCGAACAAGTACGTGTCAAGACGCTGCTCACGACCGCGCAAAAGGCGGGCCAGATCGGCATCTTTGAGTGGGATTTGCGCTCGAACGAGGTGTACTGGTCTCCGGAGCTCTACGTCCTTCTCGATCGGCGTCCGGAGGATCTCGAGCCAACCGTCGAGCACTGGAACGAGCTCCTCCAACCGGAGGATCGGGAAGAGGGCTGGAAAAGGCACCGCGATGCGTGCGCGAACCGGACGACGGTCTACGAGCTCGAGGTTCGCTTGCTTCAGCCGGACGGCACCTGGCGTTGGGTACGCATCACCAACCATCTGACCTTCGACGACGGCGGCCAAGTGACTCGGTGTCTGGGCGCCGTGGTCGACATCCAGCGGCTCAAGGACCTCGCCGAGCGCGAAAGTACCGCGCGCTTCGATGCAGAAGAGGCCAACCGCGCGAAGGATGACTTTCTCGCGATGCTGGGCCACGAGCTGCGAAACCCGCTGTCACCCATCATGACGGCCGTCCACTTGTTGAAGCTGCGTGCTGGCGACATGGCGGCGCGCGAAGTGGGCGTCATCGAGCGGCAAACGGAGCACCTCACGCGCCTCGTCGATGACTTGCTCGACGTATCGAGAATCACTCGCGGTAAGGTCATACTCAACCGGGAGTCGGTCGAGATGGCGGACATCGTGGCAGCGGCCATCGAGACTGCCAGCCCGATGATCGAGAATGGCCGGCATCAGCTCATTACGAAAGTCGCGACGCACGACCTGGTCGTCGACGTCGATCGGGTGCGTATGGCACAGGTCATCGCGAACCTTCTGACCAACGCAGCCAAGTATACGCGGCCGGGGGGACGCATAACCATTTCAGCCGCGCGCGAAGGACGCGACGTCGTCATCAACGTACAAGACACCGGCGCGGGGATCTCGGCGGACCTCTTACCCCGCGTCTTCGACCTGTTCGTGCAGGCGCGCCAGACGATCGCGCGAGCTCAGGGCGGGCTCGGACTCGGCCTTGCCATCGTCAAGAACCTCGTGGCAATGCACGGAGGTTCGGTTTCCGTGACGAGCGAGGGAATGGGGCACGGCAGCACGTTCACCGTCCGCCTGCCGTTGATCGAGGCACATGCCACGAAGCATGAAGCTTCCTCTCCACTTCGAGGGACTCCCGAACCCCGGCTCGCTCGCATCCTCATCGTGGACGACAATGTCGACGGCGCCGAGATGCTTGCGGAAGCCCTACTCGCTCTTGGCTACCGAACCGCCATCGCCCACGATGGGCCTCAGGCTCTACAGGTGGCCGCGGAGTTTGAGCCGGAGATTGGCATTCTCGACATAGGACTTCCCGTCATGGACGGATACGAGCTCGCCGAACGACTGCGAGAACAGCGGGCCGACCTTACTCTCGTCGCGATCACCGGCTATGGGCAGAACACCGACCGCGAGCGGGCTCGTGGCGCCGGGTTCAACGACCACCTGACGAAGCCCGTCGACATAAACAAGCTCGGCCGCGTTCTGGAGTCGCGTTCGTGGTCCACTTAAAGCCGACGAGGGATGGGGAGACGCGCCGCCCGGCTGGCCGCAGCACCTGTCCGCTCTGGTTGGCCGCGAGAACTCCTTGCCTACTGCTGCGGAGCCTTCCCTGACCTTACCCAGCATCCCCGGTCGGTGAAACCCTGCTGGATGATCCCGCCACGAGACCGCTGCCGAGCGCGGCGAGCGATCCGAGTGCCGCCCGAGGGAGGTCAGGCGGCCGCAGCTGGCCGTCGTGGCGGTTCGAGCCGAGGCCGTCGCGACGAGCAGGAGGACGAGGGCTCGAGTGGGAACAGCGGCGGTCGCATGCGGGGCAGCTCGTCCGAACAGCCTGCCGAAGCCGGCCGACGCGGGGGAGAAGGCTCTGCGCGCTCGCGCAGACGCTGGGCACGGCGCTCGGCGACTGGGTGGCGGGTTCCGATCGTGGCGGCCTGGGGCTCGGGTACGAAAACGGCGCCATGCTCTTCGGTGCGGGCCTGGTCGTCGCGGGCGCGCTCTATCTCTGGACGAGAATGTCGCGCACCGTGCTCTTCTGGGCGGCTTTCATCCTGACCCGGCCGCTCGGTGCGACCGTCGGTGACCTCCTCGACAAGCCGGTTGCGCAGGGCGGATTCAATATCAGCCGGCTGTATGCGTCGCTCGCCCTGCTCGCATTTGTCGTCGTGTATATCTGGATCGTTCCGCAGCGGCCGGCCAGATCGGAGTCGCAATGACGGGCCGATTGCCGGCCGGTTAATCGACCACCCTTCACGTTCTTTGACTCTGGGTGAGGGAGAGCGTGTTGCCGTCGGGATCCTTGAACCAAGCGACGCGAGCACCGCTCGGAGCCTCCCAAATGCCCCATTCATCTTGCCCCATCCCATCGTACCGTTCGAATTTGGCGCCTCGCTTGGCCAAACCGTCCACGGTGGCCTTTATGTCGGCGACCTCCCACCCGAGGACCGTGAAGCCCTGCGCTTGGAGAGAGCCCACCTTTTGGATGCGAAGGAGCGTGCCGCCGGCGTCGCAGACCACCGCGTAGGGGTCATCGGAGATGACCTTGAGCCCGAGCACCTCGCCGTAAAACTGGCGGGCGCGGCTTCCGTCCGTGGTGGCCACGAACGCAACGAGCTTGTTGCTGCCTATCATGAAGCTTCCTTACAAGAGGTCGTTCGCGCTGTCATCGCGAAGGCCTCGGCAGCAAGCGAAAGCGCTCATCAGGCCCAAGGCCTCGGGGTGATGATCTTCATCCCGCTCACTTGTCACGGTAGCTTGGCGGCTGCTCGATCGGCTTTATGGGCTCCGCCGCCCTCTCGGCGACGGAGTGCTCGCGTCGCCTGCCCTTGCCGAGCGCCACGCTGCTGGTGCCGGAGAGCTGGCGAACTCCCACAGGTAAACGCGACGCCCGCCTTGGTCGGCTATGGAGCCACGTAGATGTAGTTGCTGAGGCAGGGCAGCATGGATGCGTCTTCGCCCAGCGCCAAATAGCTCCCCTGTGACCGTCAAGGGTTGAGGTTCAGCACGCCCCGCTGAGTCCGCGCCTGCATGACCGCGGTCATAAGGCTATCGTAGATGGCTCGGTCGCCCGGCACGCCGCGGATCTCGAAGGCCGGCGAAGATCCGTCGTGGGCCGTGACGAGAATGCGCGCCACCCCCGCGAGGCGATCGACGAGCGACTGGCGGAACTCGACGTCGCGCACGCGCCAGAGCTCCAGGGTATCGACTCGCTTCGAGATCCACCCGGTCTCCGTCTCGATGCGGCGAGACGTCAGCCTCCAGCGCTTCGACTTGGTCCGCAGCCAGACTGCCACGAGCATCACCGCCCCGACCAACACCGGCAGAAGCAGCCAGCCGCCGATCCAGGCAAGCGCCCACGCGCGCCACCCCGGCCGCCCCTCCCATATCGTGTCCTCCCCGGGCTGCGCGCTCACGAGCATGACCGCAGAGTACGAGACTTCGGCGGCGTAGGCATCACCTGCGTGGGCGCGGGCCAACCGGGGCGGCTACGCTCTTTGGCCAGGGGAGACGTCTTACGCGTCCAAGGTGAAGTACAAGCCGGAATACACCGGCACGGACCGCTCTGGATGAAAAGGCACATTGCACGAAAGATGGGGGGTCTCCCATTCGTCACGCAGCCGATACCCGAGAGCAGCGAGCTCTCCCACGAACTCCGTGCGATTCCAAACATGCTGCGGGAGAAACGTGACGCCCCCGTTTTGGACCGTGACGTATGAGGGCCCCCCATAGAGCGGAACCTTGTTTACGAACACGTGCCGAGGACGGCACCGCAGCGA
>CAZVPE010000283.1:0-5502 GCA_964628155.1 uncultured Polyangiaceae bacterium
CGTCGCAGAGGGTTGCGCCGGCGGCCAGGGTTTGCGTGCAGAGCGAAGCGCCTCCAGCGCCTGCGTCGCCGCTGCTGACCGCTCCGCTACCCGATCCACTGCCGGCCGGCGCGCCGCTGGAACCACCGCCCGAGTCCGGGCCCTTGCCAATGCCCGCGTCGGTGCCGCCCCCGCCGGAGCTCGTCGTGCCGGTTCCGGTGGACCCGGAGCTGCTTCCGCCGGAGCTGCTGGGGAGACCGGTGCCGCTCGAGCTGCCTCCGGCGGCCGTGCCCGAACTGCTCCCGCCGGAGCTCGTCGTGCCTGTGCCGGTGCTCGTGTCCGTGCCCGCGCCGGAGCTGGTCGTCCCCGAACCAGACCCCGCCGCGGAAGAGCCGTTGCCCGCGGTAACGCCTGAGCTGCTCGAGCTGCCGCTGCCGCTAGCGCCACTCGAGTTGCCTCCCGAAGGCTCGACCCCCGACGACGTTCCGCCGCCACCCGGAGTGCTCGACGAATTGCCCGACGAGCAGGCGGCGACCACCGCAACCAGCGGCATCACGAAACACGCAAACGGAACCTTGGCGGACGTAGTGAATCGCATAGCTACCTTCCCTCGCTCTTTGATGGACAAGCCAAGTGGCACACACCGGTTCCCAACCGAGCTTGCGTGGCAGTATTGACCGAAAGCGGCTCACAGACAAGGTCAGTCGTACGCGTTCAGACCACCTTATCGCAAAGAAAGAATAGGCCGTTACGGGCGGATATCGTACGAATCACAAGCAGCAAGACCGTCAGACTCGAAGCGGACGAACGCCACGCAAAAAGCGAACAGCCCGCAGCGCCGATTGGCTCTGCGGGCCGTTGCACTTCATCGAAATCTCCGGCCTACCCCGGAGGACTTCGCGGTTCGGTTTCTCAGGTGAGAATTTCTGTGAGCGGCGTGCCGGTGAAGAGACCAATCTTCGTCGCCGGCAGCCCGTGTGCCGATAGGATCGACAGAAGGGCCTGACCGGTGCCGTTGACCGGATTGCGCGGTCCGACGAGCTGGGTAGCCGTACCCGCGCGCGGCAAGGTGAGCGCGGGTCCACGGCCGGAGGAGCCGTCGGTGTAGTTGATGTGCTGTCCGCCGAGCTTGAGCTTGCCGCTCCCACCGCCCGCCATGAGGACCGGCATGTCCCAGTGGTTGTGGGTCGCGCCGTCCCCGATGTCGCTCGAGAGGTAGAAGGTCGTGTTGTCGAGGACCGTGTTGCCGTCGACATCCATCGTGCTGTCGAGAGCCGTGAGAAGAGTCGCGAGCTGCTGAATCTCCCAGGTGTCGATCTTCGTCAACTAGGCGAGCTTCGTCGTATCGCCGTTGTGGTGCGACGTGCCGTGGTGCGGAGTCGAGCTTCCGATAAGGAACTGGTAGTCGTTGTTGCTCGTTCCGTTGCCGACCATATACGTGATCGATCGGGTGATGTCGCAAGTGAAGGCGAGGCCCATCAGCTGCACGAAGAGCGGCATGTCCGCTTCGAGCACCGTGCTCGGCGTGATGCCACGGTCGAAGTTCAGCACGCCGGGCGACGCGGGCTTTGCCGGAATGGTGCACATGAGCGGCTTGGCCGTCGCTTGAACCTGGAGCTGCGTCTCGATGTCGCGAACCGACGTCAGATATTGCTCCAGCTTGGCCTTGTCCGCCGTGTTGAGCTTCGTGGCGAGCGAGGTCGCCTGCGTCACGACGCTGTCGAGAATGCTCTGCTGGTTGGTTGCCCGCGCCGAGGCTGCTGCGGTGCTGGCCGGCGTCGGCATGCTCGTCGTGGCGCTCGTGGCGCCGCTGAACATCGCGTCGAAGAGCAGCGACGGGTCGTAAATGTTCGGCAGCGCGGCTCCCGCCTTCCACGAAAGCGTTCGCGAGAAGCTGCAGTCGGCTCGGTCGCAGAGGCCGTTGTCGCCCTGGAGGCCGATCTGCATCGACGACATCCGCGGTGCAGTGCCGGCGTTGAGTACGGGCAGCAGCAGCTGGTCAACGCTGTTGCGACCCGTATCCGTCGCGTGACCATCGACCGACATCATGTTCAGCATGATGCCGGTTCCGGAACCGTGGCCGCCCGGCGGGCTTCCCGTCGGCGACGGCTGCGGAAGGGCGAGGGCTTCGTGGTCCAGGCCCGTGAGGACGGCGATTTTCTTCTGCACCGGGGCGAGAGGGGCGAGGATGGTCGGAAGAGTCCATCCCGTGCCGACCGTCGTCGGGGTGAAGTTGTACATCACCATTCCGTTGGGAACGAACCAGGACATGAAGCGTCGGGGGGCCACCGTCGTCGCCGCGCCCGCTCGCCGCGTCCAGAGCGCAGACGGGAGGAAGGGCAGGCTGATGAACGCCCCGGCCCCGGCCAGAAACAACCTACGAGATTTGTTCGCGCTCATGTGACATCTCCACCTTTCGTATCGTTAGACATCACGGTCCGCCCCGAGTGGTCAGGAACGCGTCGCTGGTCGCGACCGCCTGGAGCAGCCCTTGCCATGTTCCGCTCTTCTGGAGGGGGGCGGCGATGCCCGTGATGTAGGCCGTTGCGTCTGCAGCGTCGAAAGTGCGACCCACTCCGTAGGTCAGGGCTTGCTTGACGACGCACGCCGTGAAGCGCGGGTCCTGGGCGATGAAGGAGCCGATGGCCGTCGGGCTGTTGAGCGCCGTCAGCGTGCTCGAACCTGCCGGATAGAGGCCGCCCGAGGGGTCGATCGTTTGTCCGTTGTCGGTCGTACGGTAGTTGCCGACTGCGTCGAACAGCTCGAACGGGAATCCGGCGTTGTCGATCGACACGTGGCAACCGGCGCAGCTCGGGATCGACTGGTGCGTCATCAGCGTCTGCCGGACCGTCTGGTTTGCGGGCACCATCGGGAACATCGGAACGTTCGGCGGCGGCGACGGGGGCGGGCTGCAGAGCATGTTGGTCAGGACCCAGTTTCCGCGAAGGACCGGCGAGGTGCGCGTCGGGAACGCCTGGGTCGTGAGGAAGGTTTCTTGCGTGAGCACGCCCGCGGTGCGCTGCGTCCCGGCGAGGCTCACCTTCGTGAAGGTCGTCTGCGTCGCGGGTACGCCGCTAAGCCCGTAGAACTGCGCCAGCCGGCCGTTGACATAGCCGTAGTTCGCTTGGACGATGTCCGTGAGCGGCGCGTTGTTCGCGATCATCCCGTTGAAGAACGCAGTCGTCTCTGGGGCGATCGATGCGAGAAGGGCGTTGTCGACTTTCGGGAACATCGTCGGGTCGGGCGAAACCAGCGAGTCGTCCTTCACGTTGAGCCACTGTCCCGCGAAGTCGGTTCCGAGCGACGTGGCCTTCGGGTCCGCGAGCATGCGGGTCACTTGGGCACTGACGGTGGCGCCGCCCTTCGCGAGCATTCCCATGTCGGCGGCTGTGGTTAGCGTCGCGTCGGGCATGCTGCCCCAGAGGAAGTACGAGAGCCGGCTGGCGATCTCGTAGTCGCTGAGCGGGGTCGTGGCGGTCGACGTCAGGCTGTAGTTCGGGCTTCCGAGCTCGACATGGAAGAGGAAGTACGGAGAGTCGAGCACCGACTGGAACGCAGCCGACAAGCCGTCCGTCACGGCGGTGGCGCTGCCGGCCGTCGTTTGGACCGTCTGGACCGTGGTCGCGAGCATGACTTCGGTCTGCACCTCGGCCGTGGTCACGGCGCGGCGCCACGCGCTCTTCATGAATGCCGTGAGAATCGTCGAGTAGCAGGTCGATGCGGTCGCGGCCGTCGGCTCGCAGAGCATGATCTTCGACCGGATGGGGTCGCCGACCGGTCGCTTGAGCAGTTCGGCGATGGCGGCCACGGCCCCGGCGTTCTGCGAGGAGAACAGCAGGTCCGAATACGTCAGCGACGAGCCGACCGTGTCGAAGTTGTCGACCGAGCTATCGCTCGGGAACGATGCGGTGAACGTGGTGCTGGTGCCGAAGAGGTCGCGGACCGTGTTTGACCACTCGTTCACGTTTAGCCGGCGCATGGTGACGCGGCCTGCGTCGAGCGGCCCCGCCGTCGGTAGGCCGTTCGCGAGCGAGCCCGTGCCCGGCATCGTCGGCGTTGTGCTGTTGTTCCCCGTCCCACCGGTGCCCGGTGTGGTGGTGCCCCCGGCCGTACCGGTAGCGCCGCCGCCCGTCCCACTGCCGGCAGCTCCGCCGGCGTTGCCGCCACCGCCGCCGCCGCCACCACCCGTGGACGCCCCACCGTGCTCACCGGTGCTGGGCAGGCTGGCAGCGCTGCACGCCGACGCGATCAACAGCAAAACAGTACCCCACCTGCGGCGAAGCACGAAACCATCCTTGGTCGTCCACATGGAACACTCCTCCGATTGACGAGGGGTAATGACTCAGCGACCTAATGCGCGTCGTCGGGGAACAGGCCCCTTGGCGCTACGCTACCTCAGCCTGGCCTCAACTAACATGTTTCGCGGAGCCTTGCAGCCTGTCGAGCGCTTGTGAGCGCGGGGGCGAGGCACGAGGCTTCTCGATGCACGCGATACATGTGATTCGAGGGGGTGTGAATCCATCACCGAAAGCTCAAATACCGTTGAGGTTCCGCAATATGCAGCGGCACTGGACGGTGTCGGGTCCGGGTTTCCGTTGGGGCCGACGGGGACGCACGGCTGTAATCCAATTACGGCGGTTCTTTACTGCGGGAGTGGAATCTCTGGCGAGTCGGCCTTCGGTGCAGGGGAGCCGCGAAATGGGGGTCTGGAAGGTCGTTCCGTAAAGATCCATCGTGGCGCGTTTTGTGGGAATCGGCTCGCCCGGGTGAGCCGATTCCTGCTAGTAGTGCAGCATGTACGGGATGAGAAATCGTGGCGCGGTGCGGACTGAGCGGGGGATGGGAAATTCGACGGCGAGTTTGACGATTGCTTTGCTTCTTCCGATGTCGCTTGCGGCGTGCCCCGGCTCGCTCGCCGACCCCGGAGAGTTCGAAATGGGGAACGGGCAGAGCTCCAGTGGGGCGAGCGGCGGGGGCTCCGGCGGAACGGGCTCGGGTGGCAACACCGGGTCGAGCGGGTCCAGTAGCTCCAGTGGGGCGGCGGCCAATGCCAATTGCGACGTGCCGACTCTCCTAAACGGCACGTGCGGCTTCGTGGGCTGTCACTCCGGAGTGAATCCGATCGCCGGCCTCGATCTTTCGACGGGTAACCAGGGCAACCTCGCCACGATCATGTCGAACGATTACGTCGGGGAAATGATCGTCGACCCCGGAAATCCGACCATGAGCGCGCTCTACAATAAGCTCCAGCCGAATGCACTCGGCGCGAACGGGCAGATGCCGCCGGGCGGGCTACCTCAGTCGCAGATCGACTGCGTCAAGGCCTGGATCATGAGTTATGTGCCCGCACCCGGCGGTGGCAGCAGCAGCGGCGGAGCGGCGGGCAGCAGCAGTAGCGGCGGTGGCCCGGTGGGCGGCAGCAGCAGCGGCGGCGGAGCCGGCGGCGGCAGCAGCAGCGGCGGCGTAGCCGGCGGCGGCAGCAGCAGCGGCGGCCCCGTGGGCGGCAGCAGCAGCAGCGGCGGC
>CAZVPE010000283.1:5602-6803 GCA_964628155.1 uncultured Polyangiaceae bacterium
CGGCGGCGGCAGCAGCAGCGGCGGCCCCGTGGGCGGCAGCAGCAGCAGCGGCGGCGCGGGCGGCGGTGGTGCCGACGCCGGACCGGCCGTTACCTTCACCTCGATTTATACGAGCATCCTCATGCCGACCTGCCTGCCCTGCCACTCGACGGGCGCTGGACAGACGACGGGCAAGCTCAATCTGAGCACGCAGACTCTCGCGTACACCGATCTCACGAACGCGACAGGGACGTTGGGAGCCGCGTGCACGGGCAAGGGGATGCTGGTCGTCGCCGGCAACCACGCCATGAGTTTGCTCTGGGAGAAGCTCCAGCCGACTCCTGTATGCGGAGCCCAAATGCCGAAGACCGGCACGCTGACCGCGGCGCAGATCGCGGAAATCGCGGCGTGGATCGACAACGGCGCGAAGAACAACTGACGACGAATCGCTGAACGGCAGTCGTTCGTTGCTCGCCGTTCGAGTGGCGCCGGGGCGTGGGTTGCTGGCTAATATTGGTCATGCGCATTACGGCGAAGGGCCAGGTCACCATCCCCCGGGAGATTCGAGAACAGCTCGGGCTCCTTCCAAACACCGAGGTCACCTTTGACGTCGTCGACGGCGAGGCGCGACTCCGAAAGGCGGGTCTGAGCCGTAAGCTCTCCCGAGGCGATGGCGTGATTGCTCACCTCCGCGGCGTACGTCCGTCGAATAACCTCTCGACGGATGAGATCATGGCACTCATGCGCGGCAAGCTATTCCGATCTCGGTGCGCCCCGGACTGAAGTCCGTTTCACTGCTCCCGGACGTCCAGTCCAAGGCCCAGCGCGACAAGTCACATCCTCCGCGGCCGCCGTCCCCGGCCCTTCCCCCGCGGTGCGGGGGAAGGGAGCCTGGCGCGTCGCAGCGACGATGGTGTCGATGGCGCCCGATGCGATCTTGGGTGCCCACCATTCGGCTTTCGGGACAGGACCGTTATCGACGTCGCTGCGTGTCAGGCCCGACCTTCCGCGGGCTCTCGCCGCGGCCCATCGGCGCTTTTGCGGCTCAAGGGTCTGGCGCCGGTCGGAGTTTGTCGGCGACCGCGCCTTGGTCCCCGATCGACGCCACCAGGCCCCCGGCTACCATCCTCCCTTCCCCCGCCCCGCGCTAAGCATTCGTCACATCGTGCTCGGCCTTCGAGAAAAGGCCCACGCCAGGGCGCCCTCTCCTTGCCTCGCGGCC
>CAZVPE010000284.1:0-6763 GCA_964628155.1 uncultured Polyangiaceae bacterium
CTCCGCCGAGCTTCACAAAGTCCTCCCACCAGATGACCTCGGCCTTGATGAAGCCCTTCTCGAAGTCGGTGTGAATTACCCCGGCGGCTTGCGGCGCCTTCGACCCCCTCGTCGTCGTCCAAGCTCGCACTTCGGTCTTGCCCGCGGTGAAGAACGTGATGAGACCCAGGAGCTCGAAGCCCGTTCGCACCACGGCATGCAGCCCCGGTTCGGATAGACCCGCGCTCGAAAGGAACTCCGGACGGTCAGCCGGATCGAGCTCGGCGATCTGGGCCTCGAGGGCGGCGCAAATCGGGACGACCCGAGCCCCCTCCCGCTTCGCGAGTTGCTCGAGCGCGGCGTAGTGTGCGTTCTGCCCGAGCCTGCTCAGCGAGCCCTCGTCGACGTTCGCCACGTAGAACGTGGGCTTCGCGGTGAGAAGGTGCATCTCGCGCAAGACTTCCGGCGCGTCGGGATGGTCGGGGGCGCGGAACGAGCGGGCGGGTTTCCCCGAATCGAGATGCATGGCGAGCGCATCGCAGATCTCGCCCGCCAGCTTCTCGAGCGCGGAACCCGACTTGACCATTTTGCGCGCCCGGTCGCCTCGCTTGGTGACGGTGTCCAGGTCTTTCAGGCAAAGCTCTGTCGTGACCGTTTCGATGTCGGCGACCGGATCGACCCGATTTTCGACGTGCACGACGTTCTCGTCATCGAAGCAGCGCGCCACTTGAACGACCGCGTCGACCTCCCGGATGTGCGCCAGAAATTGGTTGCCGAGGCCCTCACCCTTGTGAGCCCCGCGAACGAGCCCGGCGATGTCGACGAAGTCGATGGTGGCCGGAAGGATGCGGTCCGCGTGGACGACCGAATCGAGTGCTTGGAGGCGCGGGTCCGGGACGGAAACGACCCCCACGTTGGGGTCGATCGTGCAAAATGGGTAGTTCGCCGCCTCTGCCTTGGCCGAGGAGAGCGCATTGAAGAGGGTCGACTTGCCGACGTTGGGCAAGCCGACGATGCCAATGGAAAGACCCATGATCTGCGCGGGGGCAGCTATCACGAGCGATCGACGCTCGCAAGGTCGTGGGCTAGATTGACGCTCTTGTGAAAGACCTTCTGCGCGGCTCGCGGCCGCAGGGCGGTTCGTGTTCGGGGCGCACAGTCGCCCTTTGCGTTACGGGAAGCATCGCGGCCTACAAGGCTGCAGAGCTCGCGCGGCTGCTCGGAAAGGCGGGGGCGGTCGTTCTCCCGGTGATGACCGAGTCGGCGGCACGATTCCTCGGCCCGGTGACGCTCTCCGGGGTGACTGGCGAGGCGGTCACGATGGATATGTGGGACGAATCGGTCCCGGGAGAGGTTCACGTCCGACTCGCCGAACGCGCGGACCTGGTCGCGATTGTTCCGGCAACGGCCGACGTTTTGGCGCGCCTCGCGCACGGCCGCGCCGATGACCTGGTCACGGCGCTCGCTCTCTGCACGCGCGGTCCGCTGATCGTCGCTCCGGCCATGCACCCGCGAATGTGGGAGCATCCCGCCACCCAGCGCAACGTGGCGGAGCTTTCGACGCAAGATCGCGTCACGTTCGTCGGTCCGGTGCGGGGCGAGGTGGCCTCGGGCGACGTCGGGATGGGACGAATGGCCGAGCCGGACGCGATCGCCTCGGCGATCGCCACGGCCCTGTCCGAGCGCGACCTCACGGGCGTGCGCATCGTCGTCACCGCGGGGCCCACCCTCGAGGACATCGATCCGGTGCGCTTCATCGGGAATCGCTCGAGCGGCCGAATGGGCTTTGCCGTGGCCGAACGCGCGGCCGCGCGGGGGGCCGCCGTTACGCTGATCGCGGGCGTCGTCGGCGTCCCAACCCCGTACGGGGCACGGCGGGTCGACGTACGCGGCGCGATGGAGATGCGCGCGGCCCTGCGCGACGCCCTCGGCGCCGATATGTCCCGCGCCGATGCGCTGGTGATGGCCGCGGCGGTGGCGGACTACCGCCCGATCGAGACGAGCGTCACCAAGATCAAGAAAGGCGACGATCGAGTCGCGCTGGAGCTCGTGAAAAACCCGGACTTGCTCGCGGAGATGGGCGCGGCGCGGGTGGGCACGAGACCGGTGCTCGTTGGCTTCGCGGTGGAAACCGGTGCCCAAGATGTTCTCGTGGCGTCCGCTCGGCGCAAGCTCATCGAGAAAGGCGTCGACCTGGTCGTTGCCAACGAAGCGAGCGAGTCGTTCGGTCGAGAGGACAACCGTGCGACGTTCGTGACGGCTGCAGGCGCCGAGCCTCTGCCCACGATGTCCAAAGTCGCACTCGCCGACGTCCTCATCGACCGGCTGCGCGTTCTGCTCGGGAAAGGGTAGTCAAAGGGCAGCGTAGACCGCCCGAGTGCGCTTGCCCGATCGCGCGCTGCGGGGCAAGGGGTCGGGATGGAACCTGAGACGGGTCGTTCACGCGAGTGGGAAGACGTAGTCGAGCTGGCTCGCCAGATCGATCACGGGGTCGCGTCCCGGAAGGGGGTCGAAGGCAGCGAGGTCCTTCGTTTGGCGCGGGCGGTGCTGGAGTTTCACGTCCGCCTCGCGAGCGGGCCGTCGGTGACTCCCAGGGCCGAGGCCGTGGGCGACAGCGGCAAAGTCGATGGTCCGGCCGGCGATTGACGTCTCTCAAGGCGGAGCACATGCGGCGTGCACACCCGCGCCGAGATCCGTCGGCACGAGACGGCAGGGGCCGAGGTTTTCCGCGGCGCAATCCAGCGTGAACGCGGCGCCGCGCGCGCACCCGGTCAGAGAAGCTCCGGCGCAGGACTCCGTACACGCGGGCGGGACGACCGCGCAGGGGCTGGTCCAGTCGAACGGCGGGGCGAGCGCGCCCGGCTGGCATCCCGCGTCGGCGCCCAAGAGGCTCGCGCAGTCGATCGTTTCGGGCGCGCCCGTGGGGCACGAGAACGCCACGCCGTTCGCGCACGAGGCTGATGGCTCGGGTGTGCACGAGCCGGCGTCGCTCTCGACCGCGCAGGCCAGCCAATCATGGCCCGCGTCCGGAAAAAGGCCGACGCAAAACTGTCCCCCGTTGTCGGCGCAGTCGATCCCGATGTCGCCTCCGTCGACGCACCATTCCAACTGTGACCGTGGATCCCCGAGACATGCCTTCTTTTCGTCGCAGGCCGTCCCCGCCCGTCCGCCGCAAAACGCCTCGGCTCCGTTGGAGACGCACGTCCGGCTCCAAAGCGCGCAATTTTCGCCGTAGGCGCCCGGGTGCAAGACACCGCCGTCGGCACACGCGAACCGCACATCGGCGTTGCCGGCCATGGCGTCGCTGCCGACCCCGCAGGCGGTATAGCTCGTGGAAGGCTCGCATAGGGCGGGGCCCTCGGGAAGGATGCAGCTCTCGACGTCGCTGCAGTGGTTTGCCCGCCACAGGCAATCCCAGATTGCGCGAGCTTTGCCTTTGACGCGATGGTTGGGGTTCGCCCGGCAGTCGTACGCGAGAAGCGCTTGGACCATGCATGCGCCAAAGGCGTTGCCTCCCATTGGTGTTTCGCAGGCGCCCAGCCAGGCGCACGCGTGCCGGGCATGGGCGCGGGCTTGGTCCGGGGTCCACGCGCAGAAGTCCGTCGGGCTCGGGTTCGGTGGCGTTACGACGGCGGCTTCTGGGGCGAAGCATCCGGGAGTGCCGGCATCGAAGGCGCACGCGCTCAGAACATCGCTCGTCGAGTGAAACAAGTCGAAGCACGCGGCGAGGACGCCGGCGGAGGCCGCCGTTCCTACCGCGAAGGCTACGATCGCGGGTCGCATCTCAGAACCGCCCTCCCACGCCGACGGCGGTCGGAGCAATCACGAGAGCCACGCCAAGAGCAGCGGGAGCCGCAGCCGGTCTCGTCCAGAACACGAGGCCCGTCGTCGCCGCGATGAGCGCGCCGCCCCACCCGCCGGCCGCGGCGAAGTCCCAAGCCCGCACTCGGTTCTTCAACCAGTCGCACGCGTTTGGCGCGGGGTCGGCGCGGAGCGCGCACGTTCGCACCGCTGTGTCGTGCTCCGCGCCGGCGATCAGAAACGCCGCCGTGCCGCCGCCCGCGAGGGCGATCGCCAATGCCGTTGCGACGATCGCGGGGCCTTCGGAAGTCTGGGTCGTCCTTGCGGGAGCCGATGGCGGCGATGGCGGGAGTCGCGAAGGAAAAGGAGCCGGGGAGGGGGCCTGCACCGGGACGGGTGCGGGGGGGGCTGGCTCGCGCGGGGCTTCCTCCAGCTCGAGCTCGAGAACTTTCGATTCGCCGGCTCGAACCGTGACGGCGGCCGCCGCCGGCGGTCGGTCGGGCGCCGTGGCCACGACGTAGTGCACGCCTGGGTCGACCTGCATCGGGACTCCGACTGGGTTCCCCATCGGTTCGCCATCGAGCTTGAGGGCGATCTCCGAAACGTGCGGAGCGACGCGCACCGTCAGGTGCGGGATGCGCGGCTCGAGGGCAGCCACTTGGTTGCCGACGATTCGCAGAACGTCCTGCGCGTTTTCGAGGCGGGCTTGGTCCTCGGCCTCGCGATAGTCGCCTAGAGCGCGTACGAGGCGCCCCAAATGCTCCTCGCAGAGCGCGATGTGATATCGAACCCCCGCCGTCAGCTTTACGCGCGCGACGTCACGGAGCTTTTCGAGCGCTTCGGACCAGCGCTCACCGTCCTCGTCGGCCTCCGCCTGCTCGAACAGCACGCGCGCCCGTCGCACGTCGTCCGAGGGTGCGGCGTTCGCGGTTGCCGCCGCCAGCGCCCCGGCTAGAACGAGCCGGAGCCCCACCGGGGCGATGCGCGTTCGTCGAGGACGAGGCATGGTCTCTATCGAGCAGGGTCCGAAAACTATCAACTCACCCGCCGATCCGCGATAGCTTTCGCCTCGTCTCATGGCCCCCCGCGTGCTGACCGATCCAGCCGAGGTGCGCGCCGCCGGCGATGCGGCTCGGTCGCGCGGCGAGCGCGTAGCCATTGTACCGACGATGGGTGCGCTGCACGCCGGTCACCTCGCCCTCGTGGCAGAGGCAAAGCGGCGCGCGAGTTTCGTTTTGGTCTCGATCTTCGTCAACCCGACTCAATTCGGACCAGGCGACGACTTCGCCCGCTATCCGCGCGACCTCGATGGCGACGTCGGCAAGCTTGCCCGGTCGGGCGTGGACATCGTCTTTGCCCCGGATGCCGAGGCGCTCTACCCGCGCGACGACGATACTCGCGTTCGGGTCGGCGAGCTCGCCGCGGCGCTGGAAGGGGCGCACCGACCCGGCCACTTCGAAGGGGTGGCCACCGTCGTCGCGAAGCTCTTGGTCATCGTAGGGCCCAGCGTCGCCGTCTTCGGTCGCAAAGACTATCAGCAGCTTCTGGTGGTGCGGCGCATGGTCCGTGACCTTTTCTTTCCGGTCGACGTCGTGGGGCATCCGACCGTTCGCGAGGGCGACGGATTGGCGATGAGCTCGCGCAATGCATACCTGTCTCCCGACGAGCGATCGCGCGCACTGGGCATCGTGGCGGGTCTCGACGAGGCGGCCCGGCGCTTCCAGGCGGGTGAGCGCCGCGCGCGAGAACTCGAGCGGCTCGTGCGCGAGCCGATCCAACGGGCTGCCTCCTCGGTCGACTACGTCGACGCGCGCGACCCGGACAGTCTCGCGCCCGTTGCCGGCGATGTCGGCGCACGGGCACTGCTCGCCGTCGCGTGCCGAGTCGGGTCGACCCGGCTCATCGACAATCTGGTGCTCGGAGAAGATCCCCCGCCGCTGGCCGGCTAGGGTGGTCGCCCGCCGGTTTTGATTGGCCGGCTCGGTCGACGACGGTTTCTTCTTTGGGGCACCTGGGCTACTGCGAGCGAAACGCATGCACGCTGGCGGTAGGTTCGTGGTGCTCGAAGGGATCGACGGGTCAGGGACGACGACGCAGGTCGCTCGCCTTGCCGACCGGCTCCGCGGCATGCGCGTCGCCGTCCGCGCGACGCGCGAACCGAGCGACGGTCCGATCGGCAACCTGGTTCGACAAGTGCTCACCGGGCGGGTCGTCGCGCCGGGAGGGCGTGCGCCCGGGTGGGCGACGATGGCGCTTCTCTTTGCGGCCGACCGCATGGACCACGTAGAAAGCGAAATCGGGCCGTTCCTCGCGGCGGATGGCGTCGTCGTGTCCGATCGCTACGACGCGTCGAGTCTCGCGTACCAGAGCGTGACCAGCGGTATCGAGGGCAAGGATGCGGTCGAGTGGATCCGATTGCTCAACCGGCACGTACGAAGGCCCGACCTCACGATCGTGCTCGATCTGGCGCCGGAATTGGCCGCAGAGCGTCGCGTGCAGCGAGGCGACGCAGCCCAGCTCTACGAGCAGAGCGAAATGCAGCGTGAGCTCGCCCTCTTTTACAAGGACCTCGCCAAGCACTTACCGAAGGATCGCATCGCGATCATCGACGCAAGCGGCCCAATCGAGGACGTGCACGCCCGGGTATGGAACGCCTACAGCCACACGTTCGGTTAGAAAACACCGGGGAGGAAAACTTGCGTTTCGTCGTCTTCGCGACGATAGCTTGCCCCTCATGCGCTCCGTTCTTCTGGCGTTGGGCACCCCCGCCCTGGTGCTCGGCGCGTGCAGCGGTTCTCCGCCGCGGCGGGCCCCCGCTCCAACGGCGGCGCCGAAAGTCGAGGCGGTTGCGCCCCAGACGACTTCCGGCTTGCCGGCCCATACGGTCGCTCGTTCGGTCGTCCGTGCGGCGGTCGCCCGCGGGTTGGGCGCCTTTTTGCAGCACGTCGACCTCGACGACAATCCGGTTCGCGTGAACGGCAAG
>CAZVPE010000285.1:0-6746 GCA_964628155.1 uncultured Polyangiaceae bacterium
TTTGGTTGGCGGGAGGGGTCACAGGGGGAACTCGTTCCGGACGGGCGATGACGCGTCCGAGGCAGCTTCGGACCCGGGGGATGGCGGGGCGGGTTCAGAGGAAAAGAAGTCGGCCCATAGGTCCTCCGCCGGCTTCTCGATAACCGCCGGCTTGGACTCCTCGACGCTCGGCGCGCTCGGCGGCGGCGACGTCCGCTGGAGCGCGGTGGCCGAGGCGCCACCGAGACCGTCCCAGTCGCTCGGCGCCCTCGGAAGGAGCTCGCGCGTTTGCTCTTCGGCTCCGTCGGGCGGCGGAAGGCCGGCGCGATCGCGAAAGCGCCGGTCGATGAAGTAGCGCACTTTACGCGCCCGGTAGGGGAGCAGGCCCCCGACGAGGAGCAGGCCGTCGTCAGCCGGCAGCTGCGTGACCTCCCCCGCCGTCAAAAGGGGGCGCCCGTATTCCTGCTCGCTCTCGGTCCGGTTCGAGAGCCAGAGGCCCGAGCCCGAAAAGCTCTTCTGCATCTTCTTCTCGGTCGCCTGGCCGAGGAGATCCGAGATACGTCGGGCGGTCCGGTCGTCGTTGCACCCGTAGGTCACGCGCACGTGGCAGTTGTCGAGAATCGCGTTGTTCTGGCCGTACGCCTTTTCGAGCTGGTTGAGCGACTGCGCGATGAGAAACGCCTTCAGCCCGTAGCCCGCGATGAACGCGAGCGACGACTCGAAGAAGTCGAGGCGCCCGAGCGACGGGAACTCGTCGAGCAGAAGAAGGAGACGCTGCGTCTTCGGCCCCGGGATCGACTCGGTCAGCCGGCGGCCGATCTGGTTGAGCAGGAGCCGAATGATCGGCCGCGTCCTCGTGAGGTCGCTCGGCGGCACGACCAGGTAGAGGCTCACGGGGGTGCCGGCGCCGACCAGGTCGGCGATGCGAAAGTCGCTCTCCGAGGTGCTCCGGGCGATGACCGGATCTCGGTAGAGGCCGAGGGCGGCCATCGCGGTCGAGTAGACGCCCGAGAGCTCGTTATCGCTCTTGTTCAGCATCTCGCGCGCCACCTGGGCGACCGCCGGGTGCGATCCGGTCGGCAAGTGCGGCGTCGAGAGCATCTGCTCGAGCGTCTGGCGCTGCGCGCGCGACGGATCGGCGAGAAACGCCGCCACTCCGGAAAGGGTCTTGTCAGGCTCGGCGTAGAGCACGTGCAGAATTGCGCCGCAGAGCAGGCTGTGGGCGGTCATCTGCCAGTGGTCCTTCGTGTCCTTTTCCCCCGTGGGGTCGACCAGCATGTCGGCGACGTTTTGGACGTCGCGCACTTCGGAGAGACCCCTTCGGATTTCGAGGAGCGGGTTGAAGCGGACCGAATCGGGGGAGGTCGGCTCGAAGCGCCAGACGCGACTGAATTGCCGCCGCCAGCCCGCCGTCGTGGCCCAGTTCTCCTTCTTGATGTCGTAAACGAGCACCGAGTGCGGCCAGCTGAGAAGCGTCGGGACGACGAGCCCCACACCTTTGCCGCTGCGCGTCGGCGCGAAGCAGAACACGTGCTCGGGGCCGTCGTGACGAATGAGCGCGCCGAGCTTGCCGGCCCGCGTGCCGGGTTGGCCGCTTGCGTCCACGCGGGTCCGAAACGTCGCATCGCTCGTCTGGCAAAGGACGACGCCGGCGTCCCGGAGTAGACCCGCCTTTCGGACCTCCTCGGTCGTGGCCCAGCGCGAACTTCCGTGCGCGCGGCTCACCGAGGAAGGGCGGCCCCGAAAGACGGACCCGAGGATACCCACTGCCGCGCCGCAGATCGCGCCCAGGGTCGTCATCCCGCTCGCGTTGCGAAAGACGAGCGGGTAGCGCGGCTCGTAGGTGCGGCTCCACCCGATCCACGCCCACGGGGCGTCAATGCGCAGGGTGCCGAGCGTCCACCACGGAGGCCCAAGGCGGTGGACGTCACGCAGCTCGGCGGCGACGTACGCCGTGGCCGCCCAGAGCCCGGCGAGCGAGAAAAGGAGGACCGAGAGGACGGCTACGACCCGCATGGCGCCTTTCGAACCTGCGACGCTCCTGCGCTCCGAACCTCTTGAGGAGGTCCGGCCGCCCGCTCGGTATCCACCTCGCGGAGCATGATGACGGGGTCGAACCAGGTCTCGCTGGTGGACCGGGCCGTAGCGGCAGGCCGCCGGACGATCCGTGTTAGCGCTTCGCCGGCGTCGCTGACCTCGGTCAGCATGACCTCGTCGCAGCAGCAATCGAGCTCGCCGTCCAAACCGAGCGCCTCGCTCGCCGATTCATGCAGCTCCTCCAAGTACGCAGCGATGGATGCCACCGCCGCCTCCACGGGCACTCGCCCCGCGGCCATATCTGCGAGCGCGAGTTCGAGGACCAGCTCGATCTCGCTTTGCCGGCCGTAGACGAAGACCCGTGCGGCCACGCTGTCGCAGAGTCCAAAGCGCTCCGCGTGGGACAAGAGCTCGCAGAATCGCTCTGCGTGGCTGACGACCCCCTGCACCGGGGGAGGGTATTTCGGTCCGAATACGCCCATGGGCTACCGCCTTCTTTGATTCGAGCAAGAGCACCCGTGCGCGGCAGTCCCCACCGCGGGGCAGCCGCTATCGATCGCGCGCGAGCGCGCTCTTTTGCACGCGCGCTCGATAGGGCGCGCGTGCGTTGGACCCTCGCAGGGTGAAGTCGACTGGCCACGATGTCAACTGCGCAATGCGGAATTTTGAAAAACAAATATCGGCCCTCGCGAGTCCGACACTCCTCTCGTCGCCGGCCACTCCCCACTTCCGACTCGCTTTGTCGTCGGGCGACTGCCTCTATTCAACGTCGAGAGCCGGACCAGACCGTCGTCGTGGGTGGGAATAAATCACCAGCAACTGGTGATTTTTTCGCCACCTATTCAGGCCGAACTCCGGCAATCCGGTGCTTCAACCGGATTCGGTTCACGTCCCATGATTATGTTTTTGTTGTGTTTTTTTAGTGCTGGTGATTTTTTCGCCAGCACAGGTTTCCGAGGGGCTGCCGGCGGCATGCGCCCGTGAATTATTTCAATGACTTACCCTTGCTCTCGCTGGTGGGCACGGATGCTGCTCTGCACCCTCAAAACAATGCGATAGAAGCCGCACCCCCGGAGACCTAAGGGTCTCCGAATCCCTCACCATCCGCGCTCGCCGGGGCCACCGAAGCGCCCGCGTCCAGCGTGCGGCATCGCAGCCGCCCAATCCTTATGTGCCATTTTGGATACTACCTATGATCTCCGATCCGTCCTCTGTATTGGCCAGTCCATCGGAAAGCCAAGCGCGTCGCTCGAGCACCCTACGGAGCGCGCTCTCGCCCATCGCTTCGCTTCTCGCCGACGACCGCATCGTGGAGGTCATGCTCAACCCCGACGGCGCCGTCTGGATCGACATGCAGGGCAAAGGCCTTCTTTCGACCCCCATCCGCATGAACCCCGGCGAAGCCGAGCGGATGCTGCGTCTCGTCGCCGCCGAGGTGCTCGTCGAGCTCAACGCGCAGCACCCGTCGCTCTCGGCAAAACTCCCCCATCCGTGGGGCGCGCGCCTTCAGGCCAACATTCCACCCAGCGTCGATGCGCCCTCGTTCGCGCTCCGAAAGCCCGCTCGCATGGTCTTTCCCCTGAGCGACTACGTCGCCCAAGGAATCGTCTCCGCCCGCCAATACGACGCGCTCGCCGCCGCCGTTCACGCCCACGACAACATCCTCATCGGCGGCGGGACCGGCAGTGGAAAGACGACCTTCGCCAACGCCCTTTTGAAGATCATCGCCGAGACCAGCGACCGCGTGCACATCGTCGAGGACACGCCCGAGCTTCAGTGTGAAGCCAAAAACAAGGTCCAGGTGTTCGTGCTGCCCGGCGTCTTTTCGTGGCGCGACGCCATCATGACGGCCATGCGCTATCGGCCCGACCGCATCCTGGTCGGCGAAGTGCGCGACGGCTCCGCCCTCGAGCTCTTGAAGGCCTGGAACACCGGTCACCCCGGGGGCCTCGCGACCATCCACGCGAACGACACGGCCGCGATGCTCGACCGGCTTTGCCAGCTCATCGAGGAGGTCGTGCATCCCGCGCCCCGCGCTCTCGTCGCCCAGACCATCCAGGTCTGCGCCCACATCCAGCGAGACCGCTCAGCTCCCGCCGGCCGCCGCCTCTCCGGCCTCGACCGCGTCTGCGGTCTTAACCCAAGCGGCGCCTGGCGCCTCGAACGCATCGCCTGACGTCCCCTGCCCCGCCCGCCCAACCAACCCGCCCTCGAAAGACACCCACCGATGACCCCTCTCGCTCCCATCGTCCCATCGGATCTGCGCCGCCGCGAGGCCGCACCAAGAGAACCGCGCAAGCGAATTCGCACGACCCAGCTGCTCCTCGTTCTCGGCCTCCTTGTCGTCTCCACCGCCCCGGCGTGGTCCGGCGGCGTCGCGGGCTTCGGGGGGCTCGGCGGCGGGATGCCGTGGGAGGGCCCGCTCAACCAGATTCTCGACTCGGCCACCGGACCCGTCTCGCGCGTCATCGGCGCGCTCGCGATCATCGGCCTCGGCGTGGGCCTGGCCTTTAGCGAGGGAGGCTCGATGATGCGCAAGGCCCTCTGGGTCGTCCTCGGCCTCGCGATCGCTTTCAACGCTGTCAGCTGGGGCCTCGGGTTTCTCGGCTTCTCCGGGGGCCTTCTCGTATGACCGGCCGCACCGAAGGCCTCGAAGTGCCGCTGCATCGATCGATCGTCGAGCCGATGCTGCTCGCGGGCCTGCCGCGCGCGGTCGCGCTCGTTCTCTGGACGACCGCCGCGTCCTTCGCGTTCGGGCTCCACCAAATCTGGGTGCTGCCCGTCGCCGTCGCCGTCCATCTCGCGGCCGCCGCCGCGACCAAGGCCGACCCCTACATCTTCGACATCGTGCTTCTCGCGGTCAAAACGCAGAAGCGCCTCGACCCCTGAAAGGGCGTGCCGCCCCCATGTTCAGCCTTCGCGAATACCGAGAACCATCGAGTCGCCTGCCCGACCGGCTGCCCTGGGCGTTTCTGGTCGCCCCGGGGGTGGTCCTCCAAAAGGACCAAATCCTCCAGACCACGATCGCGTTTCGCGGACCGGATCTCGCGAGCTCACTCGGCTCCGAGCTCGTCTCGGCGAGCGCCCGCATCAATAACGCCCTTCGCCGCCTGGGCTCGGGCTGGGGCCTCTTCATCGAAGCGCAGCGCTTCGAATCGAGCGCCTACCCGCGCTCGACATGGGCGCATCCCGCAGCCGCCATCGTCGACCAGGAGCGCCAGCGAACCTTCGAACAGTCCGGAAGCCACTACGAGTCGAGCTACTACCTCACCTTCACCTGGAAACTCCCCCCGGAGAGCAGCACGCGCGCCGCGGCGCTCTTTTACGTGCGCGACGCGGGACCCGGCGCCGCCGACGAGCGCTCGGTGCTCGCGCGGGAGCTCGCGGCCTTTCAAAAGTCGGTCGCTGAAATCACCGACATCCTCGCCGGCGTCTTTCCCGAGGTGGGCGTGCTCAACGACGACCAGACGCTCTCGTACCTGCACAGCACGATCTCGACGCATCGCCATCCCGTGCGTGCGCCCGAGACGCTGATGTATCTCGATGCGCTTCTGCCCGACATGCCGTTTACGCCCGGCGACGTCCCCATGCTGGGCGACCACTTCCTCTGCACGATGACCGTGGCGGGGTTTCCGGCGACGACCCTGCCGGGGATTCTCGACGCGCTCAACCACCTCGACACCGAATACCGCTGGGTGACGCGCTACCTCTGCCTCGACAAGCAAACTGCCAAATCGCTGATTGAGAAATACCGAAAGCAGTGGTGGTCCAAACGCAAGGGCCTCTGGACCCTGGTCAAGGAGGAGGCGAGCAAACAGGAGGCCGCCCTCATCGACAACGCCGCCGCGAACCGCGCGGCAGACGCCGACGCGGCCTTGCAGGAGCTCGGCGACGACCTCGTGTCGTTCGGGTACCTGACGACGACCGTCACCGTGTGGGACCTCTCGCTCGAGCAGGCGAGGCGAAAGAGCCAACGCGTTAAGGAAGTCATCCAGTCGCGCGGCTTCACCGTACGCGACGAGACCCTCAACTCGACCCACGCGTGGCTCGGGAGCCTGCCGGGCCACGTCTACGCGAACGTTCGCCGGCCGCTGGTTCATTCGCTCAACCTCACGCACTTGATGCCCCTTTCGTCCGTGTGGGCCGGCGACGCGGTCAACCGCCACCTCGAGAGCGTGTGCGGCGTCGGAGACCCGCACCTTTATTGCAGCACGACGGGCTCGACGCCGTTTCGCCTGCACCTCGCCGTCGGGGACGTAGGCCACACGCTCATCATCGGGCCGACGGGCGCCGGCAAGTCGACGCTGCTCGGCATGCTGGCGCTCGGGTGGCTGAAGTATCCGGGCGCGCAGGTCGTCCTCTTCGACAAGGACAGGAGCGCGCGCGCCGCGACGCTCGCCGTCGGGGGCGCCTGCTACGAGCCGGGCAACGAGAACGCCCCGGTCGCCTTTCAGCCGCTCGCCGACATCGATCGACCCCAAGAGCGCGTCTGGGCCGCGCAGTTCATCGCCACCCTGCTCACCGAGCAGACGGTCGCCGTCGACCACGCCGCGCAAGCCCACATTGACGAGACGCTCCGGAGCCTCGCCACGGCGCCGCGGCGCGAGCGAACCCTCACCCTCTTTGCGAGCCAGATCGGCTCGCGGCAGCGGACGCTTCGCGACGCCCTTCGGACGTACACACTCGAAGGCAACTTCGGCCAGATCTTCGACGCCGACAAGGACGACGTG
>CAZVPE010000286.1:0-6639 GCA_964628155.1 uncultured Polyangiaceae bacterium
CTAAGGAGCACTCGCCATGGCCAGGACCTGCAAGCACGGACGACGTCACCTCGAGGTCCAGCCCGGCTCCCTCGGGACGCCCGCATCATGAGCGGATTTACGCCCCTCACAGCGACGCTCGGCGGTCTGCTCATGGGCGCCGCGTCCTCCATTCTCTTTGTCGCCGACGGCCGCATCCTCGGCATCAGCGGAATCATCGGCGAGATCCCCGTGACAACCGGGACCAACCGCTCCTGGCGACTCGTCTTTCTCTCTGGGCTTCTCACCGGCGGGCTCGTCATCCTCGTGCTCGATCGAGCGGCGCTGGCCTTCGCGGCGGAGCAGACGGTGCCGGTCGCCGTTGTCGCCGGGGCGCTCGTCGGTTTCGGCACTCGCCTCGGCAACGGGTGCACGAGCGGTCACGGCCTCTGCGGGCTTGCGCGTCTCTCGCCGCGGTCGATTGTCGCCACGTTGGTGTTCCTGGCGACGGGCGCGCTCACGGTCTTCATCGTGCGGCACGTGCTCCATCTCGGGCGAAGGCCGTTGTGAAGCCTCTGGCGGTCGCCTACGCGTGCGGCGTGCTCTTCGCTGTGGGCCTCGGTGTCTCGGGAATGACGCACCCTTCAAAGGTGCTGGCCTTCCTCGACTTCACGGGGGAGTGGGACCCGAGCCTTGCGCTCGTGATGGGGAGCGGTGTTCTTGTGAACTTCGTCTTCTTCAGGATGGCGCTCCACCAGCGAGCGCCGCTGCTCGCGCCGTCGTTCTCGCTGCCCACGAAGACGGCGATCGACGCATCCCTCGTCGGCGGCGCGGCCATCTTCGGCGTCGGCTGGGGTCTTGGAGGCTTCTGCCCGGGCCCCGCCGTCGTGTCGGTCGCGACGGGGGCGACGCCAGTCGTCGCCTTTGTGATGGCAATGCTGGTCGGGATGGGCGCCTACGACTGGGTGGAGTGGCGTCGGCGCCGGTGAATCGCTCGATGCAGACAGCCTTGCCGCTCCAGGCGAGAGCTCCTCTTCACGCGGTCCGCCGCGACAAGAGGCTCACGAGAAACGTGCCGGCGACGGTCGAGAACACCGAGACGGTCACCGCGATGGCGAGCATGCCGTTCAGGGCTTAGGGCTAGCCGCTTGGCAGCGGCCGCGGGGATGATCGCGAGCGAGCCGATGAGAAGCACCCCGAGGTAGCGGAGACGCGCTCCAATCGGCTTCTGCAGGAGAACCGTGGGAAAGCCGACGGACTCGGTTACGCGGACCACGTCCGGTGGCTGAGACGGTCTTGCCAGCCCCGTTCGCACCGATGCCCGCGAGCGACGAGCTCCGTGCGAGGATGAACGAAACGCGGTTGAGCACGAGAGCATCTCCGAAGCGAACCGAGAGCTCTTCGTCGAGGGCATGGCCGGTCGGCCGCGACGCAAGTCCTCCTCTTGTGAGAGGTCACAGCGCGGCCACCCTGCACAACCTCAATGATCCGGCAGCCCGTCTACCAGTACAGCGACACCTCCGAGGGAACATACTCGTAGGGGTAGAAGTAACTGTCATAGAACCAGGGGTTGTCATCGCGCACGTCGCTCTTGGCGCGCCGATGGACGGTTCCTCCCAGCTCCCGCATTCGCCTGTCGACCGGAGACACCCAGTCTTCGGTCACGTCCGCGATGACTGCGGATTGACCATTCTCAAGAACGAAGGCCGTGTCGGCGAAGGCGTTGCTGCGCGTGTCTGCGCGCGCCAGGTCCACGACCCCGCCCACGACGGCGCCTGCCGCGGCGCCGACCCCTGCTCCTGCGGCAACGCCGACCGCGATACCGACGGGGCCGGCAAAGAGACCCAGCAGGGCCCCCACGCCAACTCCCACGGCCGTGGCCAAGGCAGGATACGTCTCCTTGGTGTCGACCTGGAATTGACCAAATGCATCACGGTGAACGACGGCCGTTCCGTGTACCGTGATTTCTTCGGCACGATCGAGCGACCACAAACCGCGGAGGCCTTCGTAAGCTTTCGATTTTTCGTTGAATACGACGGCTATGTAATTGCGCATTGGATCTCTCCTTACGAGTGTGCGTGCATGGATTCAGCCGTCCGCTTTGCAGCGAGAGCTTCGCTGACTTTCTGGACGGCAGCGCGTGCCTCAACAACGGCTTGCCGAACCGAGCCCTCGACCGCATGGCCTGTCGTCTTTAGGCTTTCCCCAACGTGCTTCTGCAGGGCCTCGACGTGCAGGACGGCCTCCGCAAGATGCTTCTTGATCCCGTCACTCTGCACGCCAAGGGACTCCTTGAGTGAAGCCGTGAGGGCCTTGGCTTTCGGCAGGAGGGACTGCAGGTCCTGCTTCATCGCCTCACCACGCTTTGCAGTGGCATCCGTGATCGCACCGTGCAGCTCTTGGGCGGCCGCACGAACTCGATCAAGCGAGTCGTTGCTCTTGCTCTTGTGCGTTTCGTGAGTCTTCTGAACTTGGGTCATCGTCGCCTCCGTTCGTGGGGACGGCAGCTAGGGCCGAGCACGATCTGAGCCACCCGCTGAGCGCCCGTGCGCAGATCCCGCAGTTAGTCGAGCCGCTGCGCAAACCCCATGGGCACGTCGAGCACGATCACGCGGGACGGCTTGACGCCTTGCATCCGTACCGGCGATTCGAGCCTCGCTCTGGCGTCGCCGCCCTCATCCAAGAAGCCACGGCCGAACTCGATGTATCCGTCTTCGACGATCGCAACCACACCACGGTTCGTCGCCCTGGGGGAATACGTGCGCGTCCCCCGGTTCTAGCCTGGCGATCCCGACGCGCGCGCAGGCGTCCAGGGGGATTGCACCTTCGCGCTCGTCGTCCCGGTCGTCGCTACCGAACCAAGTGAGCCCTGGCGCTTTTATCGGCCACCGAAGCGGCGATATGCGAACGAGGATTCGCACTTTGCGCAAAAAGGCGGCTACGACGAACCGTACCGGAACGCTCGTGGACCGATTGCGAACGTCGTAGCGGACCCCGCGACCAAGCCACGCGCACGCGGCGCCGTCGCGCCCAAGGTCGGTCGGTGGTCCCCGGTCGTCCTCGACCCCGCGAACACGTAAACGAGGAGCTCGAAGCCGTCGTGGGCTCCGAAGGCCGCCTGCGCGCGGGCTTCGAGCACCGTGTCGTCGAGGACTCGGAGGGCGCCGAACGCGCGCTCCCGCGAGGACAGGGTGTCACCCAGACCGGCAAGGACCCCGAAGTGTCGTCGGGTCCGGCACCCTGGCTGTGCAAGACGACCGGGACGTCAGCCGCGCCGACTTGGGTCATGCGAGGCGGGTCACCATCGACAAGGACACGACAACGATCGTCGACGGGCGAGGGGCGAAGGAGACGATCAAGACGCGGGTGGAGGAGCTTCGCGCGAAGATCCAGAATTTCACCAGTGACTACGACAAGGAGAAGCTCCAGGCGCGTCTCGCGAAGCTCACGGGCGGCACCGCCATCGCAAAGGTCGGCGCGCCAACCGAGACGGAGATGAACGAAAGGAAGGCGCGCGTGGAGGACGCAATGCACGCAACACGCGCGGCCGTCCTCGAGGGCGTCGTCGCGGGCGGTGGCGTGGCACTGATTCGCGCTCGGAACGGGCACGACCAGTGAGATTCGCTGACGAGCTGCAAGCGGGCGTGCAAATCGTCCGCCGCGCGATCGAGGAACCGATGCGTCAGATCATTAGGAACGCAGGCCTCGAAGGCGCCGTGATCGTGGGCAAGGTCAGAGAAGGCAAGGACGACTCGGCTACAACGCGGCGACCGATACGTACGGGCATCTTTTCTCGATGGCGGTCATCGATCCCGTGAAGGTCGTTCGCGTGGCGCTCCCAGAACGCGGCGAGCGTCGGGCCTGATGCTCACCACGGAGTGTCTAATCGCCGCGCGTTCCGACGAGGACGACGCGACCGGCGGATCCAGCGATCAGTGTGCTCACTGACGGGCTGACTTAATTTAGTTCCCATCCGGAAAGTGCGAGCCGCTTGTGGCGGCTCGAAGGGTGAATCAGGCTGTTGAGCCTGCCGGCCCCGTCTTGGCCACGCGGTCGAGCCAGGCGTCGAGCAGGGGATAGTTGCGGCAGAGGAAGTGGCGCTCGGTGTGGTAGAGCGCGAAGGCCTCGGGGAAGAGCTCCGTCCCGGGGGCGCTCGCGGCGTACCACGTGGGGGGTGCTTGCGGGTGGTCAAGAACCCACGCATCGAAGGCCGCGCGGACGCCTCCCTCGCCATCTCCGATTGCGTGCCCGAGCTCGTGCAAGACGCTCATGACCGCGTCGGGTAGCGCGTTGGCCGCGGCGTCGCCTCGAAACAAAGAGGTGTCGTTCGCGTAGAGGGACTGGAAGTAGAGCACCGTCGTCTGGCGGTCCGCGCCAGTCCACTCCGTCAACGTGGTGCCGAGGAGCGCGGCGTCTCCGGTCTGGTAGCTCTGCGCGTCCCGGCGCAGGCTCGACCTCTTGCGGCCAACCATGACGCCGCGTAGCTGCGCTACCTCGGGGTCTGACAGCGTTTCCAGCGAGAGCTCGAGGACGCAGAGATCTCTGGCGTCCAGGTCGCATGTGTCGCCGGTGAGGTCCCGCGGAACGCCGTGGGTGCTCTCGAGTCGAGAGGCCGTCGCCGCGGCATCGAGCACTTCGACACCATAGTTTCGAATGAACCACCCGCGATCGGCGCTACCGGCGAAGACCTCTCGGTTCATCGCGCCAATCAAGCCGGCCGCCGTGAGCCCGACGGCCGGTTCATGGAGCAGCCCCGCGGCCCCAGGGTAGCGGCGCTTCCACCACGTCCAAAGCGCGGCCGGGGCCGCCGTCGATCCCGGAAAACCGTGAACGCGGCGGACGTCGACGCGCCGGGTGTCGATCTGGCCCTCGCCCGTGCCCGCTTCGCCGACCCGAGTCACCATGACAGCGTTATTGGCGCCAAACGAGACTACGTACATCGCTGTCTCGCGGGAGCCGACCGGCACAAGCGCGTGGACCTCGGTGTCGCGGGCGCCCGCCCCGAAGTACTGGCGGATCGCCTCCTTCACAGAGAGGCGCTCGACCGCAGAAATGCGTGGTGACAGCGTGACAGGCCCCAGACGATCGGCGGCCGGCGAGCGGGCCTGCAAGCGCTCGAGCTCCAGGTCTCCGAGGTCGCAGCGGCGGTACTCGGCCGGCGCCGACTGGAGCGGCTCGATTGCTCCTTGGCTGACGAGATCGATGTGGAGGTCTTCGAGGCCCACTCCGCCGCGCGTCCCTGCAACGTGGAACACGGACCGATGCAAGACGTCGCCAAGCTCTCCGGGCGTCCGGGTGGTCACGACCTGGTCGAACGATTTCGGCGCCGCGGTCTCCAGCCATCGAAAGAGGGCACGGTGCTCGTCGGGGTACGCGACGAAGTAGGCGTCCGCCGAGTCCAGTCCTTGACCGGGCGGAAATCCACGAAACGTCATTCCCGGCCTACTTGGCGCGTAGTCCGCGGGGGCCGCGGGTACCGCCAGCGGTGTGCTCGCCGCGCCCGCAGCCACGCGCTCGATCTGCAACCGCCGGCGATCGCCCGGGGAGGCCGGGGGATCGAAGGCGAAGCGAACCATAAGCGCCGACCCGGCCTCGGGGCGCGCCGCGATGGGAACCACCAGCACGCGAGAGTCCGTTTCGTACGCCGCTGCACCGAGCCCCCAGAGCACGGACAGAACGGCATCGCGCTCCTCGCCCTGGTCAAGCAGATGGCCCTCAACGGAGGTGTCGAAGACCTGGAACGTACGCTGTTCCCAGTAGCTCTGCCCCACCATGCTCGCTATCTCCGCGCGGTCTAGCAGGATCCCACGCGTCTCGTACGAGTGCCGCTCCGTGCAGCCTACGTCTGTCTGGACCTTCATTGGGTGTGCTCCTGCGAAGAGGACCATGACCCGTCGAAGGCACCGGCGCGAGGAGCTTCGGCTTCGCTTCCTGCCCAACTCTCATTCGGACCAGCTTGCGAAGCTCGTAGGGCAGCGTCAGCACGTACTGCCTCACCGGGACGTCCGGGACGACGCGATCGACCAGGAACGCAGCGGTGTTCGCCATGTGCCTGCGCGTGCAGCTCGGGCACATGCTGCGGCTGCCGCAGGAGAAGGCGACAGATCGTGCTGCCGTTCATCGAGCGCGCAAACGAATCTGTCCTCGCTCGATGGCGCGCTGGGACCCGGGCGACCTACTCGGAAGCTTCGGCAAGAACTCGGGAAGTCGCGCAAACGAGCGTGTGAATCGCGGGGACGAAGGCGGCGCCGCAGGCGCAGCCGGACGGGGTCCTCATCCCTCACGAATCCCCCTCGGACGGCGAGGGCGAGTTGTTGCGTTAAAAACGAACGGTCCCGTCGATTCTAGGGCGGGGTTCCTTCCGGTCAGGCCAACCCGGCGAAATCCCGTTTATTCCGTGCGGCCATGGCCCCCGGGGTCGTCTCAAAAACCTCTCGACGAACGAAACCAGGCAACAACCACGCTTCTCGCGCCGAGGCGCAGTCCAGGGGCGACGGCCCCCAATTTCGGCGACCGTGTTTGCGTTTTGCGGCGGCTGCCGCGAGCCTTCCGCGTCCGAGCTCGAACCCTCATCGGCCCCAAACGGGCGCTCTCTCCTCAAGTATTCGCGGATCTCCGGAGGGTTCTCTCACGCGATCGCGATGCCGGATGTCGATTTTGCGAAGCACTTCGGATGGACCG
>CAZVPE010000287.1:0-6599 GCA_964628155.1 uncultured Polyangiaceae bacterium
CGTCCAGCGAGACATGCGCGGCGCACGTCTCGATGACGCCGAACCCACCATCGGCACGCCGCTCGATCCAGCGTAGCTCGTCGTCGCCCAGCGACCCGTCAGGGTGGCTCTGACCGTTGGTCATCGGAGCCAACCACGCGCGGTTCCGTGTGCGCAATCCACATCGCAGGACGAGAGGTTCGAGGAGCATCGGGCACATCCTACACGCGGAAGTGGGTCAGACTCCGTGATCGCGTAACCCGTCGATGCGGACGTCCTTCAGTAGCGGTACTTCCACGCCATATCGAAGATGGTTGTGCCCTTGTCGCCGAGCGTCGTCTGCATCGAGTAGTGGCCGTGAAACCGCCAGTTGATGAGCAGGAGCGCGTCATCGGGATTGTCGCCGGGCGGCGGCACGCCCAGGCTGTACAGGACGCTCGCGCTGACGCGGCGGCTGAGAGCCACCTCGACTTCGGGTCGAGGGTTGCCCTTCTTCTGCGTATCGACGGACGTCTGAACCTCGATGCCCCCGGTCACGCCGCTGATGGCCTTATTGAGCCCTTCGGTCACGACGCCTCCTGCGACGCTCGCCGCTTGCGTCGTGCCACTTCCTCCCTGTCCGGGCGGCGCGGACTCACCGAAGGTGCCGTCGGACGACCCGAACATCAGGAGCGAGAGGATCTGGGAATCGGTCAGCTTCGGTTGGGACTCGAGGGTGACCTTTCCCGTCTTCACGGGCCCGACGAAGTTGGCGATGATTCTCGTCTGATCGGCGTCCGGTGCCACGTATACCGCCGATGCGTGCACCAGCGGATTTTCGACCGGCTGTCCCGTGAAGGTGACCTTGCTGTCTTCGATCTGAAAACGCTTGCCTTGAAGCTCGACGTACCCTTGAGGGATACGGACGTCTCCCGAGATCGTCGTCGTGACGCCGCTGTCGATCGTCGGGCCGTCGGTCAGGTAGACCTTCAGCATCGTCCCGCGCTTCACCTCGAGGTTGGGTCCGAGGTGCGTGACGATGTGGATCGCCATCGGCGGCGAACCGTTCGGCGGCGGATTCTTGGAAGGCGGAGGTCGCAGCGCCTGGGAGCCGTCGAAGGGGAGCCGCACCATCTTGCCATGCTTGTTGAACATGCCCACGCTGATGGTGGGGTCGAGATCCGTGGACTCGACCGAGTGCCCCGTCGCATCGTCCAGGTCGACGTGGAGCGTGGGTACGTTCACATCGACATTCAGGCGCTTGCCGTCCTGCGACATCGCTCCCTTCACGTCGACGTTGCCCCACGCGCGACCGAGCGGCGTCCCTTGCATGGTGACTGGGATCTCGTCGTGTTCGCCGATCTTCAAGTGGGCCTCGGCGGACTCGACGTGAAATCCATTCATCTTGGCGAGGGCTGTCGCCGTAAAGCGCCCCGACGTCGCGCGCCCCGAGAGCTCCTGGATCCTCCAGGTGCCCCAGGGGTGCATCGTGATGTTGGCCTTGAGGTCATGGAGCTCCTCGCCCACCACCGGAGACTCGACGACCCCTTTGTCGATGGCGATCCTGCCGTCGAGCGTGCCGTCGCGGAAGCCGGGCTTCACCTCGAGCGTGGCGTTCGCGGAGAGGACGCCGTCGAGCTCGTCGACAGCGCTCCGTAGGAAGGGCGCGAATGCGATGAGCCGGAAATTCTTCGCGGCGAGCTTCACCTGGGCCGGCTCCCCTGGATCCGGGGTCGGAGCGAGCTCGGCGCCCCACTTCACTGCGCCCCCGCCGGCAATCTCCGCGAAGCCGTCGGTTTGCTCGATGCGTGCATTTGCGGCCAGCTTTCCGTCCGCGACGTCCAGTGAGGCAGTGGCCCTGGGGAACTTCGCCCCCGATAGGACCAAACTGTCCACAGCGAGCTTCGCGTTCACGGCCCCGGCCTTGTGCAGGTCGCGAAGAGAGATCTCCCCGCTCACGTTGCCGTCGACCTCCTGATTGGCAAAGTCGGCGAGCGCGCCGATCGGGAACTCGTGCAGCTTGATGGAGGCGTTCGCCTCCCACAGAGGAGACGTCCCCTTCAGAAGGTCCGCCACCGCGATTTCCACGTCGGCGTTGGCGTCCAGGACGTGCTGTTGGGGCCGATTGCCCGCCATCGCCACTGTGGCGCGCTTGCCGTCGTACGATACCTTTGTGTCGAGATCGATCGGGATCGGCGTTGGGTCGTCCGAATCGATGATGTGCTGCGCGCGAACCTCGCCCGTGATGTGCGGCGCCCGGGCGTCTCCCTTGGCATCGAGAATGAAGGCGACATTGCCGCGGATGGGAAGGGTCCCGAGCATCGGAGGGAGCGAGTCGAGCGACCGCATGGGCACCTCGGCGTGGAGACTCGCTGCGGTCGCGAGGAGCACTTCCTGGGCGTTTCCCTGAAAGAGGCGATCGACCGGGAGCCTCGCGGCTGCGTGCGCCCGCAAGAGAGGCCCGACCTTGTCCCGAAGCTGGGCGTCGACCTTCGCGTCCCCCGTGCTGCCGTTGATGCTGGCGACCACGTGCGCGTCGAGGTCCTGCGAATGGAAGGGCTTCTTGATGATGGTGAGGGTCCCGTCGGAGTTCGGCACTGTCGTCGGGAGCGTCGAGAAGACCAGGCGATCGGTCGTGAGGTCCGCCTCGACGCTCGGGCGCTTGCGCGCGTCGTCCCGTGAGACGTCCAGCTTGAGGACGATGCGCCCGCTCGCTTCCTGGATGGGAAGGTCGATCGGGGCCGCCTGCGTTGCTTTGGCGAGATCGACGTCCGCCTCCACATGGGCCTTGCCCGTGGCTTTGCGAAATGCGGCGGGGTCGAGCGCTCCGCCGCCGAGCTTTGCGCCATCCACCGTGACGAGCACGTGCCCCATCTTCACATCGCGCACGTCGATCTTTGCGTCGAGCGTGCGTCCCTCGATCTTCGTCGCGATCATTGCATTGACGGCCTGGACATACTGGCCATCGGTGACCCCGCTCGCCTCGATGTTCGCGTGCCCGCGGGTTGCGGTCTCCGACGTCGTCACGTCCACGTCGATCGCCACCCGTCCGCCGCGCTTCGTCTTCTCGCCGTCGACGAAGCGTGCGATCGTCCCGAGATCGAGGCCGCTCGTCATCAGCTTCGCCGCGATCGTACCGCCGCGCATGTGAGCCTCCCCCGTCAGCGGCGCGCCGGCCCCGACGATCGTCAGCCCCTTGACGTCCAGCGAGCTGTCCCGCGAATTCACCAACGCGATCTTCGCCGTGACCGAGTCATGTGCGCGCTTCAGATTCACCGCGAGGTCACGTACCTGCACGCCGCTGGTCGCGTTCACGTTCGCGCCGAGTACCACATGGCGGTTTTCCTCACCGTCGATCTTCGCGTCGATCCGCAAGTCCTTCGGGGTGCCATGGGCCGACATCGAGATCGCGGGGAAGAGGAGCGAGGCGACCTGCATGTCGCTCACGTTCAGGAGGAGCACGCACTGCGGCGACAGGAGCGCGCCGTGCACGGCGGCGTCGGCCGTCGCGTGGTGGAAGGCGATCGAGCCCGCCGAGAAGTTGTCGAGCTGCGTGACGACTTGGGCGTCGACCTTCTTGCTACCGAGCGATACGTGACCCTTGGCTTCGACGAGCGCCGTGCCCTTCAAGACGCCTTTCAGCTGCGCGATTCTTGTGAGGTCGGGTGAGCGGGTCGTGAGGTCGAAGTTGACGGCAGGCCCGTCGGCCGCCGCGAGGCCCACGTCGTAGCGGACCTCCACCGGCGCGCCGGGCTCCGACACATTCGCTGAGCCCAGCACACCCGTTTCGGAGAAAGTCCCCCGAATGCGCGCGTCGGGGGTCGACTGCTCCGACACGGCGCCCGGGAGAACGTGGACCTCGTATTTTCCGGTGACGGCCCCCTTTGCCACGACGTCAGCGCTCGCCTCCGCATCCACGCCCAGTGAGCTCTCGGGACCGCCGAACGCCTTGGCGTTCACGTCGCGAGCGGCGATCTGAACCCGCGCGCTCATCGTCGGATCCTGATCGCTCGGGATGCGCGCGTGGGCGGTGACGTCGACCGTCGACGCTCCGGTCCGTGCTTTGACGTGAGCGTCGACGAGGCTCGAGTCCAGCTTGGCGCTCACGTCGAGGGCGATCGGATCGCCCTTGGTCATGGCTCGGACCTCTGCGCCGAACCGGCCCTGGGCCGCCATTGTCTTCGGCGTCATCGAGAACGCAGCGCCGATCTGCTCGATTGTGGCATCGACCGGCGTCCCGCCGATGGCGCCGTGCACCCACGCCGTACGGATCGCGACGCGACGCAGAGCGAAGTTGAGGCCGCCGCTGCCCTTCTTTGGCGTCGGGGGCGGCCCGGTCACGGCCGGCTGAAAGGCCTCGGCCAAGGTGAGCTGTCCGTCCGGGCCCTGGGCGAGCAGCGCGTCGACGTGGTCGACCGACAGATCCGTGACCTCAATCTTCATGTCGTCGCGCGTCACGAGCGACCAGAGGAGCGGGCCGAGCGCGATCCGCCCGTGAATGCCTTCGGCCGCGAGAATAGGCTCGCCCTCGCGCGTGGAGAGCGTCGCGTTGACGCCGTCCACGCGATTGGGGCGGAGCAAGCCGACACGCGTAATGGCCATCTTGCCCTGGAACGTCCCGTCCAGGATCTGGTTCACCGCGGCCGCAGCGATACGCCGGGCAGGCGCAACCCCTACGTGGAGCAAAGCGCCGCCGGCGAGCGCCGCCACAAAAGTGATGGAGGCGCCCGCGAACGACGCGAGCACCCCCACGGTGTGCCGGAATCGATCGGGCATCAGAAGCTTTCTCCAATTCCCAGCGAGACTGCAATCGGCACGCCCAGGACCGTCCCGGGATTTCCTTGCGACTCTTGCACGCTGGGCTGGGAAAAGTCGGGATTGAGTCCCGGGATGCGGTAGCCGATATCGAGGCGGATAGGCCCTACCGGGGTATCGTAGCGAGCACCTATGCCACAGGAGAGGTGGTAACGGGTGGCGTCGTTGAACTTGTAGGAGAACCGCGCCTGCTGCACGTCGCTCGCGTCGCAGAAGCCGACGACCTCGAGCGGATCCTTGAACGCCCAACGCAGTTCGGTCGAAGCCTCCCAGACGGTAAAGCCCCCCTCAGGCACGGCGCAGTAGTGGATGTCGAACTTCTGCGAGCAGGAGTTCGCCACGTTGTTGGCCTCGATCTGAGGGCTGAAAAACGGCACCGCGCCGTGAGGACCGACGCCGTAGAGCGGGTAGCCGCGGTTCGAGCTCGGGCCCCCCGAGAAGAATCCCCGCAGGTAGAGGAGCTGAGACTGTTCGACGTAAGCCTTGGGATTGCTCGCCTGCAGCGCGGGGTCGTCGATCGTCGCGTACGAATTGAACGGCACGAGGAAGCCGGTCATCGCCCGCAGGGCCCAGGTCAGTTTCTGCGCGACTGGAACATAGCCTCGCGCCTCGGGCTGGTCGCGAATGTCCTGCGCGTTGCCTCCGAGACCCGCGACCTGGAAGTCGTTGATCGGCTCGAATCCGCTGTGCGGGTGAACGTTACTGTTCCGGTAATCGAGCCGGGCGACCAGATCGACGTAGGAAAGATTGATAGGGCCGAGGTTGGGGTCCCGCGGCGGTATGTACGCGAACGGCTGGTCGTGCTGGAAGTTGTACGTGGGGCTTACGTACAGGCGGCCGAACGATCGATCGGCGCCGAAGGCGTCCTTGTTCTCGAGGTAGCCCAGCACTGGAATTCCCGGACCGCTTTGTTGCGGTGTCAGCAGGATTGGGTACGTGTTCACTTCGGTGCTCAGGATCCCGGCGGTGCGGGCCTCGATGAAGCCGGGCTGGCGGATCTCGGCGCGGAGCTTCTCCTCCGGCAGCAGGTTCGTCGGCGCATCGAACGGTGTTTCCATTCGGAGTGGGTAGAGGACGACGCCCGGCTTGAGCTGGATGTGGAGGTTTCGCAGGCCTCCCAGGAAGTTATGATTCTCCCAACCGAGCAGCAGGTGCACATCGGTCTTGATCGGGTCGAACTCGATGCCGCCGCCGAGCGTCACCTGGTGCAGCTCGCTTCGCTCGAGATGAAACTGGATGGGGACTGTGACGTTGGGGGGCGGCGGATCGGGCAGAGCGGGCGTGATGGTGACATTGCCAAAGACGCCGAGGTCGAGGACCGCCTGCTTCGCCGCGTCCAGCTTCTCGGTCGAGTAGTCCTCGCCGGGGGCGATGTCGATCGCTCGTCGAACTGTCGCGTCGGGCAGATTGCCGAGACCGTCGATCCGGACCTCACCGAATTTCGCCGGCGGCCCGTGCACCACGGTGTACTTCGGGATGGCATAGTGACCGGTCAAGACGATGTCGGCATGGCGGGTCGTCTTGGCGTAGGCGTAGCCGTGGTCCGTCAGGGCACGCGCGATCGCCTTCTCGGTGCTCTCGTAGTCGTCGCGTACGAAGCGGGCGCCGCGGTGGACCTTCGCGACGGCGGCGTCTTTGACGATCTGCGCGATACGCGGCGGCAAGTCCTCGACGCCGTCGAGCACGACGTCCCGGACGACGATGGGCTGCCCCTCGTCGACAACGATCGTGACCTCGACGTGGTCGCGCTTGTCCGAGGTGTAGAAGACGCGGCCGGCTCGCGCGTGCGCGTCGTAGAAGCCGTTGTCGCGATAGACGGCCTCGAC
>CAZVPE010000288.1:0-6521 GCA_964628155.1 uncultured Polyangiaceae bacterium
GAGCCGTCGGACTGAAGGTACTCAAGAACAAGCTGAGCGAGTACGTCCGCATGGCGGCCAACGGGGAGACGGTTCTGGTGACGGACCGCGACCGCGTCGTCGCCGAGCTCGTTCCTCCGCAAGAAGGAAGAAGCGCGATCTTGCATGACGCGCTGCTCGCCCACGCCGTCAGGGAGGGGTGGCTCGTCGCCCCCCGCGTTCGGTCCGAACTGCCCCCCGCCCGCCTTCCCGTCGCGACGTGGAACGAGCTCGCGCACGAGCTCGACCGAGATCGCGAGGACAGGTGATCTACCTCGACACGTCGGCGGCCCTGGCGCAGCTTCTCGCCGAAGACCATCATCCACCAGACGAGGTTTGGGGAGTCATGCTCGTGTCGAGCCGGCTGCTCGAGTACGAGCTGTGGGTGCGCCTGCACGCACGCAAGCTGGCTCGCACGCACGGCGACGCCGCGCGCGATCTAGTCGGACGCGTCGCCCTTCTCGAGCTGCTTCCTCCGATCTTGTCGCGCGCGCTCGAGCCGTTTCCCGTGCCGGTCCGAACGCTGGACGCCCTTCACCTCGCATCCGCCTCATTCTTGAAGGAGCAAGGTCACCCCGTCGAGCTTCTTTCGTACGATCGTCGCCTGCGCGAGGCTGCGAGCAAGATGACAATCGCCTTGTCGCCTTTTTGCGTTTGACGCTCGTAGCCGTGGTCCACCCCGGCCGCTCTCGGCCGTCGGCGACGACTTCGTCCAGCCCGATCGCCCCTCGCTACGATCCCCACTCCTGGAGCGACCGGACCCGGAGCGTCGGGTCGCTCGCCATGGCCTCGAGTGCGTCGCACGCGGCGAGCGCCGCCGCGATCGTCGTGAAATACGGGATGTTCGCGAGCAGCGTCTGCCTTCGAAGCGCGTAGCTGTCGTGCACTTCCTTGGCGCCGGCCGTCGTATTGACGGTGATGGCAATCGTTCCGCTGTGGATGGCGTCGACGACGTGCGGTGAGCCTTCGTTGACCTTCTTCACCACGTCGGCCGGAACCCGCGCGCGGCTGAGCGCCGCGGCGGTCCCCTGGGTGGCCAGGATGTCGAACCCGAGCGCGCGCAGCCGCTGAGCGATGTGGATCGCGGCGGGCTTGTCTTCGTCTTTCACGCTGATGAAGGCGCGGCGGCGCGGGCTCGTCGCGTCGGGCAGGCCCAGATCGATCCCGCTGGCGAGCATCGCCTTGCCGAAGGCGCGCGCGAACGTCTCGGCGATCCCCATGACTTCACCGGTCGATCGCATCTCCGGTCCGAGGATCGTGTCGGCCCCCGGGAACTTGGCGAACGGAAAGACGCTTTCCTTGACGCTCGTGTGACGGGGCACCGGCTGATCGACGATCCCCAGTTCGTCGAGCGTCTTTCCCACCATGAGCTTTGCCGCGATCTTCGCGAGCGGTCTGCCCGTGGTCTTCGAGACGAAAGGCACGCTGCGGCTCGCGCGCGGGTTGACCTCGAGGATGTAGACCTCGCCTCCCTTCACGGCGAACTGCACGTTCATGAGCCCGACCACGCCGAGCTCGAGCGCGAGCATGCGAGACTGCTCCTCGATCGAGAGCACGATCTCCGGGGGCAGCGAGTGCGCCGGCAGGACGCTCGACGAGTCGCCGGAGTGAACCCCCGCCTCTTCGATGTGCTGCATCACGCCGCCGATGACGCAGCGCCTGCCGTCGGCGATGCAGTCGACGTCGACTTCGATGGCGTCTTTGAGAAACTCGTCGATGAGGATGGTCTGCGTCCCGGCCTCGCTGGCCGCCTCGAAGGCGCGCATGACGAAGAGCTCGAGCTCTTCGCGCGAGTACGCGATCATCATGGCCCGGCCGCCGAGCACGTAGCTTGGACGCACGAGCACTGGAAAGCCGATGCCCTCGGCGATCGCCATCGCCTCGGCGGGCGTGCGCGCGATGGCTCCCCGGGGGCGCTTGAGCGCGAGCTTGGTGAGAAGCTCGTCGAATCGGCCGCGGTCTTCGGCGCGATCGATGGCGTCGGCGCTGGTTCCGAGCAGCTTGACCCCTCGGCTCTCGAGCGGGACGGCGAGCTTGAGCGGCGTCTGCCCGCCGAACTGGACGATGACCCCCTCGGGCTTCTCTTCGTCGATGATGTTGAGCACGTCTTCGAGCGTCAGCGGCTCGAAGTACAGCCGGTCGGACGTGTCGTAGTCGGTCGAAACGGTCTCGGGGTTGCAGTTGACCATCACGGTCTCGAAGCCCAAGCCGCGGAGCGCCATGACCGCGTGAACGCAGCAGCAGTCGAACTCGATCCCCTGTCCGATTCGGTTGGGCCCTCCGCCGAGGATGACGACCTTCTTCTTGTTCGCGCTGGCGCCGGCCTCGCTCGTCGATTCGTAGGTCGAATAAAGGTACGGCGTGTGCGCCACGAACTCCGCGGAGCACGTATCGACCCGGGCGTACACGGCGCGCGTCCGTTGCGAGAGGCGCATCGCTCGCACGTCGTCCTCGCGGCTCCCGGACAGCCTGGCAATCTGACGGTCGCTGAATCCGAGGCGCTTGACGGCGCGCAGCTCGTCCGCACCGAGCGCGCCCTTCTGGATGCGTCCCTCGGCGGAGACAATCCGCCGCATGTGCGCCAAAAACCAGGGGTCGATGGCCGTGAGCGCGTAGAGCTCTTCGTCGCTGATCCCGACGCGCATGGCGTCGGCCACGTAAAAGAGGCGGTCCGCAGTCGGAATCGCGACGACCTTTTCCAAGGCCCGCCGGATCTCGTCGGGGGCGGCGGGCGGCAAGGTTTTCGGTAGCTCGAGCTCGGGCGCCTCCATGCCGAGGTCCCTCCGTCGCTTCGGCTCGGCGAGCGTGCGGTAGTCCACCTTGTCGAGCAGCGACACGAGGCCGTCTTTGCCCGTCTCCAGCGACCGCGCCGCCTTTTGGAGCGCCTCGCAGAACGTGCGACCGATGCTCATCGCCTCGCCGACGCTCTTCATTTGCGTTCCGAGCGTCGGGTCGGCGCCGGGGAACTTCTCGAAGGCGAAGCGCGGCCACTTGACGACGACGTAGTCGATGACCGGTTCGAACGCCGCAGACGTCTGGGTGATGTCGTTCTTCAGCTCGTCGAGCGTGTACCCGACCGAGAGCTTCGCGGCGATTTTCGCGATGGGGTAGCCAGTCGCCTTGCTCGCCAGCGCCGAGCTGCGAGAAACGCGCGGGTTCATCTCGATGACGTGGAAGTTGCCGTTCTTCGGGTCGACGGCGAACTGCACGTTCGCGCCGCCCGTCTCGACGCCGATCTCGGTCATGACGGCCCGCGCCGCGTCGCGCAGCCGCTGGTACTCGCGGTCGGTGAGCGTCATCGCCGGCGCGACCGTGATCGAGTCGCCCGTGTGCACGCCCATCGGGTCGATGTTCTCGATCGAGCAGACCACGATGAAGTTGTCGGCGCGGTCGCGCATCACTTCGAGTTCGAATTCCTTCCAGCCGAGGACGCTCTCTTCGATCAAGACCTCGTGCGTCGGGGACTGGGCCAGCGCCCACGCCACCTTCTCCTCGAACTCGGACTCGTCGCGGGCAATCCCGCCGCCGCTGCCGCCGAGTGTGAAGCTCGGGCGCAGGATCGAGGGGAAGCCCGTTTCCCGAACGGCTTCCCACGCCTCGGCGACCGAGTGCGCCACGCCCGCCCGCGGACAGGTCAGGCCGATCCGCTCCATCGCTTCCTTGAAGAGCGCCCGGTCTTCGGCCTTCGCGATGGCGTCGGGACGCGCCCCGAGCATTTCGACGCCGAACCGCTCGAGCACGCCCTCCGCGCGCAGCTTCATCGCCAGATTGAGCGCGGTCTGTCCGCCGAGGGTCGGAAGGAGGGCGTCGGGACGCTCTCGCTCGATGATCGCGGCGAGCGTCCGCCACTCGAGCGGCTCGACGTAGGTGCGCGCCGCCAGCTCCGGATCGGTCATGATCGTCGCCGGGTTGGAGTTGACGAGGACGACGTCGAACCCCTCTTGGCGGAGCGCCGTGGCGCCCTGCGTCCCTGAGTAGTCGAACTCGCACGCCTGCCCGATGACGATCGGCCCCGCACCGATGAGCAAAATCCGCTGGAGGTCGCTTCGGCGCGGCATCGAAGCCAGCCGAATAGCAGGTGCGGGGCCGCGGCGGTAGCGCCTTGGAGCCGGGTCTATTTGGCCGCGCGAAAGAGGGCTCCGGTGCGCGCCAAAGTCGCCATGCTCGCCATGGGGTCATGGTTGAGCGTCCCGAAGCTCAACCAGAAGACGAAGCTTCCGCTGACGGCCACGCCCTGGGGCGTCACGAGCGACGAGGCGAGGACTGTCGCCCCTCCCCCGTCGATGCCGACCTTGCCCACCGTGCCGTCGTCGACCAAACCGCTCCCGTAGTCGGCCCAGTACACGGTGCTCGCGGGGGGATCGAGGGCGAGGCCGATCGGCCACGGAACGCTGGAGGTCAGCGGCACGCCGCCGTCCTGGGAGGTCTTGCTCGCGACCAAGATCTGTCCCTCTTCTCCGAAGTAGAGGGACGTGGAGTCGGTGACGACGGGGAAATACCCGGCCCGCGGCCCGACGGCCATGAGGATGGGCTCCCCGCCGGTCACCGGAACGCGGGCCACTTGGTTGTTGTCGTCCGAGACGTAGACGAACGCCGTGTCGACGGAGATGAGCCCTGGATCGAAGAAGAACGAACTGCCCGCGTCGTACAAGACGCCGTCGGTCCCCCCGACTTTGGCGATCTTGTGCACCGTCCCGTCGTCGTTGTCGACCCAGTAGACGTAGGTGGCGTCCACCGCGATGCCGTACGGGATGCCTGCGCTCGAGAGCCTCGCGGGGGTCGTGCATCCGCTGATCGGGCAAGACCAGATGGCGCCCACCACGCCGCCGTACGACGCGGAGCCCCAATAGACGTTCTGCGCGTCGACGGCGAGCGCGGCCGGGTTGATCTGCGACGAGGTGTAGACCGTCGGCCCGGCACCGCAGCCCGCTACCGGACAAGACTTCACGGCGCCGTTGGCCGTTCCGAAATCGTCTCCGAACTCGGTCCAGTACACACGATTGGCATCGCTCGCGATGAAGTAGGGGTGATTGAGACCCGTCAGCACCGTGCAGGGGTCCGGGCAAGTCGGCGCGTCGGCCCCCGCATCGCCGGCTTGCTGCGCGCCGCCCCCGTCCTGGGCGTCGGCGGTGTTCGGCGAGTCCCCGGATGCCAGGGCATCGTGACCTTCTTGCGCGTCCGGTTGCGCGTCTCGGGTTTGCTGGGCATCACCCGCCTCCGGCACCGCAGCGTCCATCGGAGAGCGGCCTCCGTCACCGCCTTGCACGTCGGCTCCGGCGTCGATGCTGCCCTGCACCGTGCGGTCGCCCGGCGCGTCCGGTGCCCCCTGTCCGTCGCGATTCGCCCCGCCGTCGCTGGCCGCACCGCTCCCCGCTTCTCCGGCCGAGAACGCGTCCAGCCCGGGAGAAGACCCCTCGCTCGCGCCGTCGCCGGAGGTCGCATCGATCGTGTCCAGTGTTCGGTCCTGGATATCGAGTAGCTGCGCACAGCCCGCGAGCGCGACGGCCGCGGCAAGGAGCACGAGTCCTGAAGAGGCCCGACCGCGAGGATGGCGCACGCCGACAGTCTACGGCGAATCGCCTGTCGAATGGGGCTCAACGATCAAACGAGATGCGCGGCCTCGAGCGGCTCGGCGCCGACAAGCCCCTCTTCCCACGTCACCCGCCATACCTCCGTGTTCTTGACCGGTCCGGGAAGCTTGCCCGTGGCGGCGGCCACGACGGCTCGCAGCGATCCGCCGTGCGTGACCACGAGGGCGGGGGCGTCGTCGCGCGCGACCACCTGCGCCGCGCGCGCCACGCCCGCAACCACCCGTGCGGTCAGCGACTCGTGGGGCTCGCCGCCTTCCGGCGCCCGCCTGTCGGCCAGCCACGCGCGCCACGCGACGGGGTGGAGTCGATCGCACTCCTCGCGCGTGAGGCCCTCGAAACAACCGAACGAACGCTCGCGCAGGGCGGCGTCGACGTAGGCGACGCGGAGCCCGAGCTCGGCGGCCACGATGTGGGCGGTTTCCTGCGCGCGCGAGAGATCGCTGGCCACGACCCCGGCGAAGCCAAGCGATCGCAACGTCTGTGCGAGTGCGCGCGCCTGGGCGCGCCCCGTCGCATTCAGCGGGATATCGGTGTGGCCCTGCCACCGCTCCGCGGCGTTCCAGTCCGTTTCGCCGTGGCGAACGAGATAGAGAAATCGGGGGGGCACGATGGGGACGCAGTGTAGCGTGTGGGCTTCGGGCGGTGTCTTGGCTGGGGGGCCGTCGAGGGAGTCGAAAGGGGGCAGACCGAAGCGCGCCACGCTCCGCTCCGTTCAGAAAAAATGACGTCTTTTCAGGCACATGAAGCCGCGACCCGCGAAAAGGACGCTTCTTCAACGAGAAAAGACGCGTGGCCAACTGGAAGCGCGGCGCGGCCGATGAGAAATGACGCTCGTTCAATCGAGCAGGCGTCGCTGCCAAGCGAACATGCCGCATTTCCGACGGAACTCGTCACCTCGCCAATGCGAAACGA
>CAZVPE010000289.1:0-6516 GCA_964628155.1 uncultured Polyangiaceae bacterium
GGGACATCCCCTAGCGTCCTCGCGGTCCATCCTCCTCACGTCAAGCCGCTGAGAGCCCCCGTAGAGTCGTTCGGGTTCGGCTGCGTCCCAAACTTATTCACGTTCACGCCGAAGGCCTGAGCGATTGAAACGAGCAAGTGGTTGTTGGCGGTGGGGTCGTACTCTGGGCCGGTGGTGCTGCACCATTGGTCGGTGCTCGGGCACTGAAACGGTTGCGCGAGGCGGCGCCCCATCCGGAACTTGCCGCCGGCACCGCCCGCGAGCACCGTCGGGGTATTCAGCGTGCTGTGCGACGCCGGATTGCCCATGTCGCTCGACATGTAGATGAGCGTGTTGTCCAGCGCGCCGAGCGAGTCGAGTTTCTGGAGGAGGCGCGCAAGCTTGCCGTAAAAGTACTTGTTGAGGGTCGCGAGCAGCTGCTGCGTCGCGGGGACGCCGGTCTGCGTGTGGTCGTCGTTGCCGACGGTCGACGCGTTGTAGGTGTGTGCCACCGAGCCGTGGTTGTCCGCGGGAAGGTTCAGCGGGTTGCCCATGTAGCTCAGGTCCCCGAGGTAGCACGTCGCGAAACGGGTGATTCCGCACGCCATGGCCTGCGCGATGAGGTCGAGCTGAAGGTTCGTGATGACGTCGAAATAGGGCTCGCCGCCGTTGTAGCGCACGGTCTTCGGAAACGTCGTCGGATCGGGGGCGGTAGGGGCCTGACACTTCACCCCGGACATGCCCGAGAGGTTCTTTTCGAGATCGCGGATCGACGTCAGGTGCTGGTCGAGCTTGAGCTTCTGGGCCGCACCAAGCTTGGTCTCCAGCGACGTGATTTGAGCGATGGAAAAATCGAGAATGCTCTTTTGGATCGCGGATTGGCGAGCCGCAGCCGCGACGGCGGCCGGACTCTGACTGGCGCTGGCCAGAGACGCGAAGAGCGTCTTGAACGTCGCGCTCGGGTCGATGATCTTCGGAAGCCCCGCGCCGCCGGGGCCGAACGACAAGTTGCTCCCGGCGTCGGTGGCGTCGGTCCCGACACCCACGGCGATCGACGTCACCGGCGAGTTCGCACCGAGGCCGCTCTGAACCGCCAAGAACTGATCGATGGACGAGTTTTGCGGAAGAGCGGGGCTCGTGCCTGTGATCTGACTCCCCGTCGTGATCGTCGCCGCCGAGCTGTGACCGTTGGCGTTCGAGAGGTTGCTCAGGTGGTCGATGACGAGGATCTGGCTCTTGTAGCTCTTGCCGTACGTGGTCGCATCGTCGAGCGGCTGCAGCGAGCAATACGGATACGTGATGTTGAACGAGGTCTCCGTGTCCGTCGACTGCATCGCCCAGTACTCTGCGGCGATCCCGTGCGGGTGGTAGATGACGATGAGGTTCATCGGCACGGTCCCCCCGTCGGCCTGAACCACCGACGGCTCGAGCAACCGCACGAAGGGGGACGCGATTGCCGCGCTCCCGACGGCACGAAGGAAAGCGCGCCGTGAACGCTCCGCGCTGCGACTCATGGAACCACCTTTCGGGTAATGAACGCTGGGCTCCCGGCATAGGCCACGAGCACTTCGATCAAACTATTTTGTGAAGACTGCGGGAGCGCGTTCCAGATGCTGACGAACGCGTCCTCGGCGGCCTTCACGGTCGTGTCGGAGTCATTCCGGGCAGCCGCGTATTGGAACATCTTGCGCGCGAAGCACTGACGCACGGCCGTGCTGTTCGCGATGGCCGTCCCGAGCGACGCGCTGTCGGCGTAGCTCCCGCCGAGATCCGCGGTCGACGTCGCGACGGTCGTGGTGCTGTCGACCGGTTGGGCGGGAATCGCGTCGGTCGTCCGCAGCTGCCCCTCGCCGTCGAAGTTTTCGAACGCAAAACCAACCGAATCGATCTTCGTGTGGCAGCTCGCGCAGACAGGGTCCGTCGCGTGGACCGCGTACCGCTGCCGCGTCGTCTTGGTCGGGTCGGGCATCGGGGGAACGACGACGATGTTCAGCGACGACGGGTCCGCGATCGTGACGCAGGCCACGTTCCGCAGGATCGCGACGCCTCGGAGCACCGGCCCGCTCTCGCTCGCGTGCGCGTAGACCGAAAGAAACGCTCCCTGGTCCAGAATTCCCGTGCGCCCCGTGCCGACGAGCGAAACGCGGCCGGTAGAATCCGGCGGCGGCGCTCCGTAGAACGAAGCGAGTCCCGCGCTGGCGATTGTCCAGTTGGCTCCGAAGAGTTCGGCCACGCCCTTTCCTTCGTTCCAGACGACCTCTGAAATGAAGGCGTCGGCCTCCGCTTTCATCGCCGGCGCGAGGTTGAGGCTGGCGAAGTCCGGATAGGCGGTCGTGTCTTTCGAGATCTGGGCGACGGAATCGATGCCGAGCCACTGCTCGATGACCTTGGTGAGCTGGGTCTGGGCGTTGGCCGTCTTGAGAAGGCGGCGGGCTTGGGACTGCCGGTTCGCGGCGCTTTGAAGCTGCCCCGCCTGCGCCGCGGAGTTGAGAACGCTGTCGGGCGGGTTTCCGGTCAGGAGGTACGAAAGCTCGCTGGCGATCTCGAAGTCGGTCAAGTTGACCGTATCGCCCGCGGCGCTTCCCATCTCGGTCACGTAGATGAACCCGGGTGAGTCGAGCACGGCCGCGATGACGGCCTGGATCCCGTCCTTGTAGGCGCCGCCGTCCGCCGCCGCGTGGTAGACGACGAGCAGCCCGTCGAGCTCCGTTTGGGCGGCGGGCCGCCGGTAGGCCTGGGGTACGATCGCGGCGATGAACGATTTCGCGCACGCTTCGCCGCCGTTCGTCGGGTCGGCGCAGGGTGCGGTCGACGAGAGGGCCACGGCGCCGGCCGCGATTTCGTGGGCGGCGGTATCGATTTGGCCGGCGAGCACCGGGTCCACCTGCTGACCGTCGTTGACCGCGAACCCCGTCTGCGTCGAGTCGGGCGTGAACGTCGCCGCGGTCATTGAATTCACACCGAAAAGTGCAAACGCGGAGGCGCGCCATTCGTCGTCGGTCAGGCGCCGCACGCGCACAGGAAGGTACGAGGGGCCACTCGCCGCCGTGCCCGCGGCGGGCGCTCCCCCGTTCGACGTCCCGGCGCCGCCGGGGGCACCCGAGGACCCCACGGTTCCGACGGTCGTTCCGGCCGCCCCGCCCGCAGGTCGACCGGCGAGTGGGAGGTCCGCCGTTGAACAGCCCCCGGCGATTGCCGCGCCCAAGAGCACCCACGGAACCCACGAACCTCGTCTCGGGTCTCGACACGCGAAAGTTGAAAGATGCACGCTCAAGATATGACTGAAGTTTAGGAAATTGCCGCAAAGATTCAGCAGGAAACTCGCCCTCCCAAGCCGCCGATGCGCCCTCGGCAACGACCGCACCAGCCACCTTACAGTCCTGATGGTTTTTTCTCTCTAGGACGTACGCTCGGTCCGAAGTGGCGCCATTGCGGCGGTGGGTCTTGAGCCGTGGGCTTTGTATTTGTGGGCGCCGCCAGGATCGAAACGCCGCAGCTCGCACGTTTCGTACGTCGGCGCTTCACTCCATCAGTTCGCTCAGCGTCACGAGCTCATATCCCCCCCTGCGCAGCGACGTCACGATGGGAGGGAGGGCTTCGATCGTCCACGGCTGGAGTTCGTGCAACAGCACCACATCGCCCGGACGGATGGCGTTGGGCCCGACTCGCCGCTCGACGACCGACGGATCGCGAGCGCGGCAGTCGTCGGAATCGAGCGACCAGAGCACGGTCGTGTAGCCGGCGGCCGCTATTTGGACGAGCGAACCAAGGGAGATCGCCCCCCGGGGTGGCCGTACGAAGCGGAAGCGGCCCTCCACGGCGCCCAGGGCGGACTCCGTGCGCGCGAGCTCGTCGCGCAAGCGGTCGGCGCTCATGCACGAGAACGGATCGTGACTCCAGCCGTGGCCGCCGACGTCGTGGCCTGCGCGCCGATACTCGCGGACGAGGCCAGGCTCGCGAGCCGCCTTTTCCCCGACCAGGAAGAATGTGGCGCGCACGTGCAAGCGGGCGAGAAGGTCCAGGTACTCGGAAGTCATCGCGTCGGGGCCGTCGTCGAACGTGAGCGCGATCCGCCTTCGATTCCGATCGCGCCTGCCGTGCAGCCAAAGGATCGAGCGCGGCAACGCCAGGGCGGCCATCTCCCACGCCATCCGTGACCGCGCCCGCGCAAAGCGGGACGGCACCGGAGCGAGGGGAGCGTTCCACGGTCCGGACCTCGCCGGTATTGCGTCCGCAAGCGCCATCACCCGTGCGCTCAAGCAAGCGCCACACCAGGTGCGGTAGGTAGGGTCCTTTCTCACGCTCGCGGCGGAGGCCGGTTGTCAGTACTCATGAATGTTCTGCCAAGGCTTCAGGCGACGCCGAAGTCGTAGTAGTCGAGCGGTGAGCTCATCGGGCGCTCAGCTTCGACGCACCCAACCGAGGCAAACCCCGCCCGGTCAGGTCGACGACTCGAAGGGGGCAATTGGCGCGGAGTGTCAATAGACATATCGCTTCGATGCTCCGACGCTCGCTCAAGGAATGCACCAGCGGCGCACAGGCACTGACTTCTTGTCCTTCGGAGGCCTTCGGGCTTCTTGGCCTTCTCCAGCCCGATGGGCGAAGATTATTGGGATGCGGCGGGTCGCAGAACTGCGGTACGGTGCAATGAGCTCCGTGAAGTCGTGCGACCAAATAGGAAGCTCGCGTTGAGCGAACCTACCCGCGCTAGTCCGAAGACGACGCTGGTACCGGGAGACATTCTCGCCGGCAAATACCGAGTAGAACGCGCCGTCGGCGAGGGACGAACGGCGGTCGTCTACGAAGCGACGAACCTGCGCCTCGACGAGCGGGTCGCGCTCAAAATGCTCAAGTCTGAAATGCAGTCGGACCCGGAAATGGCGGCTCGCTTCACGCGCGAAGCGCACGCGCTCGCGAAGCTTCGGAGCGAACACGTCGCGCGCGCGGTCGACGTCGAGGACTTGCCCGATGGCATGTCCATCATGGTCATGGAGTACCTCGATGGGCAAAATCTCGAGAAGATGATCGAGCGGGGTCCGCTTCCGCTCGAACAGGCAGCGGACTTCGTAATCCAGACCTGCGAGGGGCTGACCGACGCTCACGCCCGGGGCATCGTTCATCGCGACGTCAAGCCCGAGAACATCTTCATCGTGCTTCGCGACGGCTGGCGGACGGTCAAGCTGCTCGACTTCGGAATCTCGAAAGCCTTGGTGTCGAATACGACGTCGGCCATCAGGACGCAGTCGGTCATGGGCTCGCCCGTCTACATGTCGCCCGAACAGCTCCGGTCGACGCAAACCGCCGATCCCCGCGCCGACATTTGGTCGCTCGGGGCGGTCTTCTTCGAGCTCTTGACCGGCAGGACCGCCTTCGAGCACGAGGGTCGCTCGCTGCCCGAGCTCGTGACGGCGATTCTCGAGCAACCGCCGCGCCGTCTTACGGAATTCCGGCCCGACTTGCCCGCTTCCCTCCAACCGATCCTCGACCGGTGTCTCGAGAAAGACGTCGACAAGCGCTACCAAAACGCAGTCGAGCTCGGGCTCGCGCTTTTGCCGTTCGCTCCGAGCCGTTCTCGGAGCGTCGTCGAAAAGGCACTCAACACGGCTCGAGCGGCCGGGCTCGTGAGCCCCGACATCGCCCTCCCGCCGTCGGGGCACATGCAAATCATCGAAGCCAACCCCAGTATCCGACCGGCGTCGCCGGCCGCGGCCGGGGCGGCGACGTTGCCAGCGCCCGCTTCGGCAACCTCGAGGGGCTCGCTCTTGCCGCCGGGCTCTCTGCCGCCCGCGCCCACGCCGGCCGCTGCGCCATCCGCGCTCTCGCTGGCAACCGTGCCGCCGGCGCGAGGCCGCAGCCGAGGAGCGATCGCCGGTGCCTTTGTCGGCCTGGTGGGGTTGGCGTTTGCGGGGGTCGTTTTCTCGAGACGTGGGACGGTCAGCGACGATCGCGTCGAGCCCCCGAGCCGCGCGGCAACGGCCAGCGCCGAGCCCAGGTTCGTCGAGCCTTCGGCCGCTCCACCCCCGACGGCCGCGCCTGCGAGCGCTACGGTCATCGAGCCCTCCGTCCGGCCCTCGGCCACCGCGACGCCGTGGGTACCCAAGTTCCGTGCACCCGCTTGGGCGCCGTTCCGTCCGCAGCGGTCGCCACCGACCGCGACGCCGTCCAAAGAGGCGAGCCCGCCCGCCATTTCTGGCCCCCCTTCCTCGGAAACGGGAGGGTTCGTGCCGCTGCCACCGCCGACCGCGCCGCCGGCCCTCACGGCGGCGCCGCCGGCCTCGCTTTCGCCGCTCCAGCCTCTCGCGATGCCGGCGGAACCGAAGGCGGGCACCGTCGATGCGAAAGGGGTCTCGGCGGTCGTGCGGGCGCACGCCGGCGAAGTGCGGGAATGCTTCGCCCAAGCGCGGATGTACAACGCGGACCTCAAAGGTCGCGTTACGGTGCAGGCGCTGGTCGCACCCGACGGGACCGCGGCCAGCTCGGCCCTGGTGACGAGCACGGCCAAAGACCCGCGCCTCGAGGAATGCGTCGTCGCGGCGT
>CAZVPE010000290.1:0-4759 GCA_964628155.1 uncultured Polyangiaceae bacterium
GAGCTCGATCCGAGTGCCAAGTTCGACGATCGGGTACGCGACGCGCTTCTTCGAGCGACGTACGCATCACCGGCCATGCTCTCGATGACGATGTTCCAAGACGCCCTCGGCACCCGGGAGCGCATCAACGTTCCGGGCACGGTCAGTGACAGCAATTGGAGCTACCGCATGGCTGTCGACATCGAGACCCTGGAGCAAGACAATCCCACGACCGAGCGGCTCGGCCGGCTGGCGCTCGAGACAGGCCGCGTGCCTGCGGGTCATGGCAATGAATGAGCGGACGCGCTGCCGTGCGAACCGGCGTCTGCCCGTCGGGGCAGAGATCGTAGAGGGCGGAGTGCACCTACGCCTGTGGGCCCCCCGGCGTCGTCGCGTCGACGTGGTCGTCGATGGATACTCCCGGCCTCTCGACGCGGAAGGTGACGGCTACTTCAGCACGCTCGTGGAGGAGATGCGCGCGGGCGACCGCTATCGCTTTCGCTTGGACGGCGGCGAGGACCTCTACCCGGACCCTGCCTCGCGCTTTCAGCCGGAGGGCCCCCACGGACCCTCGGCGGTGGTCGACGCGATGGCGTTCCGGTGGGCGAACGGGCCGTGGCCCGGGATCGAGCTCCGGGGGCAGGTCTTCTACGAGATGCACGTGGGGACCTTTACGCGCGAGGGCACGTGGGCGGCCGCGGCAGCGGAGCTCGAGAGGCTCCGTGGCGTCTGCACCACAATCGAGATGATGCCCGTTGCGGAGTTTCCCGGGGCCTTCGGATGGGGCTACGACGGAGTCGACCTCTTCGCGCCCACGCACCTCTATGGCTCGCCCGACGACTTGCGAGGCTTCATCGACCGGGCCCATGGCCTCGGGCTCGGGGTCATCCTCGACGTCGTCTATAACCACTTCGGCCCGGACGGGAACTATCTCGCCCAATTCTCGGATACCTACTTCACGCAGCGGCACAAGACCGATTGGGGGCCTGCGGTCAACTTCGACGGCGAAGGGAACGGCGGCGTCCGCGAGCTGATCCTTGCGAATGCGGGCTACTGGATCGACGAGTTCCGATTCGACGGGCTGCGCCTCGACGCAACGCAAGACATCCACGACGACTCGGTGCCCCATGTGTTGACGCAGATCGGCGAACGCGTGAGAGCTTGCGCGCGCGGACGCGGTACCCTCGTGATCGTGGAGAACGAACCCCAGGACACGCGCCTTTTGCGCCTTCACCAAGAAGGAGGACACGGGCTCGACGCGGCTTGGAACGACGACTTCCATCATTCGGCGCGGGTTGCCCTGACGGGACGCGCCCAAGCGTATTTCAGCGACTACCGGGGCACTCCGCAGGAGTTCGTTTCAGCGGCGAAACACGGATACCTCTTTCAGGGGCAGCGGTACGCGTGGCAGAAGAAGGCAAGGGGCATGTCCGCGCGAGGGCTCCCGCCAGAGCGGTTCGTCACCTTCGTCGAGAACCACGATCAGGTCGCAAATAGCGCTGGCGGCGAGCGGCTGTGCACTCGCGTGCATCCGGGCCGATTGCGGGCGATGAAGGCGCTGATGATGCTCGCGCCCGGAACCCCGATGATTTTCCAGGGAGAAGAATTCAACTCGTCGGCGCCGTTTCTCTACTTCGCCGACTATCTTGGGGAGCTGGCGGCGTCGGTGCGTAGGGGGCGGTCCGCGTTCCTGGCGCAGTTCCCGTCGATGCGTCTCCCCGAAATGCGCGATCGCATCGACGACCCGAGCGCCCTGGCCACCTTCCTCAAGTGCAAGCTCGATGGCGGCGAATGCGCGCGCAACACCGCCGCTCTTGCCCTGCACCGAGACCTGTTCGACCTTCGCCGGAACGATCCCACCGTGCGTGCGCAAGGACAGTGGGGTCACGACGGTGCCGTGCTGAGCGCAGATGCGTTCGTCATTCGCCTCTTCGGCGAGACAGAGTCGGAAGATCGACTCTTGCTCGTGAATCTCGGGTGCGACTTGCAACTGACGTCGGCGCCCGAGCCGCTCTTGGCGCCGCCACCTTCCACGCGGTGGGAGCTCATCTGGTCCTCGGAGGATCCCCGTTACGGCGGGGATGGCACGCCACCCCCCGACTCGGACCAAGGTTGGAACTTGAATGGCCAGTGCGCGATGCTGGTCGGGCCTACGACGGAGCACCCCAATGAGTGAGCCGACCCTTCGAGTACCCAGCCCGGCCGTCGGCCCCCAAGCCGGTCTGGAACTGGACGGCGAAGGTGACCCGACAAGCCCCTATGTGACACGGGAGTGGCTCGTTACGAACGGAATTGGCGGATACGCCTCCGGCACGCTTGCGGGAATCGCCACGCGTCGTTTTCACGGACTGCTCGTGGCCGCGCTTCCCTCTCCGCGCGGGCGCACGCTGATGTTGGCGCATTTGGGCGAGACCATTCGGCTGGCCGACGGTCGTGCAGTCCAGTTGGGCGCACAGCCCGGAGCACTCCAAGACGGGCACGCGTTGCCGCTCGCGACGCTCGCCGAGTTTCGGCTCGAATACGGATTGCCCGTTTGGCGCTACGAGGCGCCCGGCTTCGTTCTCGAACGCCGAGTCTGGATGCCGTACCAGCAGAACACGGTCATGGTCAGCTACCAACTCATCGCGAGCGACGTGGCGGTCCGCCTGGAGACCGAGCCATGGATCCGGTTTCGTCCCCACGACGGGCCCCTCGACTTTCCTGTAGACGGCCCGTACGCCCTGACCGTCGTGGAGGACCGCTACGAGGTCGCCGCCGAGGGGTACCCGCCGCTTCGCCTACTCATCGATCGCGAGCCCAACGCGTTCACGATCGACCGAAAGCGAATGCGCGAGGTGCGCTATCAAGTCGAACGATCGCGCGGCTACGACTCGGTGGGCGAACTCTATAGCCCGGGGTTCTTCCGCGTCGCCCTGACCGCGGGGACCGCGACCACTCTGGTCGCCTCGACGGAGTCGTGGAGAACCGTCCAGGCGCTGACCCCGGCACGCGCAACCATCGCCGAGCGGGAGCGACGCAAGCGTCTAATCGCCTCGGCGGATTTGTCCGCACGGGGAGGCTTGGCCGCCGAGCTGGTTCTCGCGGCCGATCAATTCCTGATTACGCCCGCTGGCCGGGCGGAAGACCTCGCCCGTGCACACGCCACGGGCGACGACGTGCGCACCGTGATTGCCGGCTACCCTTGGTTCACCGATTGGGGACGCGACACGATGATCAGCCTGGAGGGGCTCACGCTCGTGACCGGCCGCTTGCAGGAGGCGGGCTACATTCTTCGCACGTTTGCCAATTACGTACGCGACGGCCTCATTCCGAACATGTTTCCCGAGCACGGCAGCGAAGGCCTCTATCACACGGCCGATGCCTCTCTCTGGTTTTTTCACGCGATCGACCGCTATCTCGAATATACGCGCGACGTGGCGACGCTCCGTCTTCTCCTACCGACGCTCGTCGAGATTGCAGACCGTCACCTTGCAGGCACGCGCTTTTCCATCGGTGTCGATCCTCGCGACGGCCTCCTTTCTCAGGGCGCGCCGGGGTACGCGCTCACGTGGATGGATGCAAAGGTTGGAGACCTGGTCGTGACCCCGCGTCGGGGAAAGGCGGTCGAGATCAATGCTCTCTGGTACAACGCGCTGCGCCTCCTGGCCGGCTGGCTGGAAGGGGAGCGAGGGGCCAGCGCCTCGCGGCCGTACGCCGAACACGCCAAGCGCGTGCGTGCTTCCTTCAATCAGCGTTTTTGGTACGAGGCCGGCGGCTACCTCTATGACATCGTGGACGGTGAACACGGGGACGATTCTTCCTTTCGTCCGAATCAAGTTCTCGCCATTGCTCTTCCCCACGAGGTGCTCGACCCGTCCAGCTGGGCGCGGGTCCTCGAGGAAGTGCGAAGGCGCTTGGCGACCCCGGTGGGGCTGCGGTCGCTGGCGCCCGGCAATCCCGATTTCAAAGAAAAATACTTCGGCGACTTGCGTGCGCGCGACCTCGCGTACCATCAGGGAACCGTATGGGCATGGCTCATCGGTCCCCTCGTCGATGCCGTGATGAAGGTGGACGGAAACCTGTCGGAGGCGCGCGAGCTCCTCGACGGTTTCCGGGTGCACGTCACGGAGGCCGGCGTTGGATCGATCAGCGAAATATTCGACGCGGAGTCGCCATTCTTGCCGCGCGGCTGCATCGCGCAGGCGTGGAGCGTCGCCGAGGTCCTGCGTTGCCTGGTCAAGACGTCGGGCGGTGGCGCACGGGCCGGCAGCGCCGTCACGTAGGCAATCGCGAGGGATCGCGTGTAGGGTGGGGGGCAGAGGTCATGTCATTGGGACCGGCGCGGTCGCGACCAAAGACCCTACCGGCCTGCGTCTTTTGGATCGCGTTGCCGATTCTTGGCGGAGCTTGCGGGCGGACCGTTTTTGACCGCGCCGCCGGAGCGCCTGACGCTGCAAGCTCGGGCGGTATGAACCAGGATGGCGCCGCTCCGATCGGGAGCGCCGGTTCGGCCGGGGGAGAGGCGGGACCGCCGGAAAACGATGCAGCCGGGGCTGAGGGCCAGGGCCCGTTTGGCGGTCCAATCCCGATCGTCGGGGAGGCCGGTGAATTGTACACGGGCGAGGGGGGAGGGGACGGAACGGGAGGGGACGAGCGGAGCCCGGGCGAGGGGAGCCCGGGCGAGGGGAGCCCGGGCGAGGGGGGCACGGCCGAAGCGGGCGTGACGGAAGGGGGCGAAGGGGGCACGGCCGAAGCGGGCGTGACGGAAGGGGGCGAAGGGGGTGCGACTGAAGCGGGCGTG
>CAZVPE010000290.1:4859-6433 GCA_964628155.1 uncultured Polyangiaceae bacterium
GAAGCGGGCGTGACGGAAGGGGGCGAAGGGGGTGCGACTGAAGCGGGCGTGGCGCTGGCCAGTTGCATCGGCCTTCCTGAAAATTGCGGACCGAATGCGGACGAGTCGTGCTGTACGAGCCTGCTCGTCACGGGCGGCACGTTTTACCGCGACTACGACGGCACGGGGTTGCCGAGCGTGGCCGCCTTGGCGACCATCAGCGACTTCAAGCTCGACAAGTACGAGGTCACGGTCGGCCGTTTCCGCCAGTTCGTTTCGGCTTGGGCCAGCGGATGGCGCCCCGCCGAAGGCTCCGGAAAGCACACGCACCTGAATAACGGAGCGGGGCTCAATGCGAGCGAAATCGGCTGGAGCGCGGCGTGGGAGAGCGCTCCGATGAGTCCGACGAAACCGCTATTCCCGTCTACAGTCGCAGCGTGGAACGATACGCTCGCGTGCTACGGGACGACCTGGACGCCGGCGGCGGGCCCCAACGAAACCTTGCCCGTCACGTGCACGGCCTTCGAGGAGACGTACGCCTTCTGCATCTGGGACGGCGGCTTCTTGCCGAGCGAAGCCGAGTGGAACTACGCCGCCAGCGGCGGAGCCGAGCAACGAATCTACCCGTGGGGTTCCCAAACGCCTACCGACGCGCTTGCGGTCTACGCGCCGTGCATGGTCGACCCGAGCTGCGTGAGCACCGTGACGCAGACCCGAGTCGGTTCGGATCCGGCGGGCAACGGCAAGTACGGCCAGGCGGATCTCGCTGGCAATATGATGGAGCGAGTGCTCGACGGGCGTGGCCCGCCTGTAAATCCATGCGTCGATTGCGCGTTGCTCGGGTACGAATTCCCCTACCCCCCATTCTTTTCTGCGCCAGTGTCCCCGGTGCCAGTGCGTGGCGGAAGTTACAACTACGACGCTTCGTATTTGTTTTCAGCGGCGGAATGGGTCGGCTATCCCTGGGGTCGTGACAGCTATCTCGGCTTCCGCTGCGCGCGAAGTCCTTAGACGGGAAGCGAGACTGCGTCCGCTTGGCCGCGAGCGGCTACAAGCTTTCGAGATACGCCGTGAGATCCGAAACGTTCTGCGGCGTGAGCTGCGCGATTGTGCCGGGCAGGGCCGAATCCGTGGTCCTTCCACGCCATGAACGAGTGCGCGAAATGCGGCTAGAGTCGTCTCATGGCCGGAAGCGATCGAACCCAGCAGCCTCCGGAGAGCGACGCGGACCGCCCCCCGTCGCACGCGGTTACGGCCAGGGCGCTGGTCGCGCGCGCTCGCACGGGCGCGCTCTCTACCATTGCGCGCGAGCCGAACGGCTTTCCGTATGGCTCGCTCGTCGCGCTTGCCGCAGACGAGCAGGGAATGCCGCTCCTTCTCTTGTCGCAGATGGCAGAGCACCGGCAGAACCTCGATGTCCGGAGTGAAGCGTCTGTCCTCGTTGCAGAAGCCCGCGCCGCCGACGAAGACCCACTGGCGCTCGCGCGCGTAACGCTGCTCGGTCGCTATGCCCAAGTGGAGACGGGTGCGCCCGCTCTCGAGGCCAGGCGGTTCTTCCTCGGCATTCATCCGCGCGCCCAGGCCTACGTCGACTT
>CAZVPE010000291.1:0-6422 GCA_964628155.1 uncultured Polyangiaceae bacterium
CGGCGGCCCCGCGCGATTCGATCGCCTGGCTCAGCGCGTTCTGCCCGTCGAAGATCGCCTGCCCCGCCGGCGATCCGAGGTGCAGGGCGGACGCCATCTCGGTCGCCGTTTGGCCCGCGGCCCCGGCGTACGTCATCGTCAGCGCAAGCGACGCGCTCACGGGCGAAGTCCACAGGTTGCTCGTGGCCGAATCTGCACGGAGCCGCGAATAGAGGTCGAGCGCGAATGCGTTGTTCGCCGTCACCGCCGCGTCGAGAGAGGCCGTGGAGATCGATGACGTCGGAGCACGCGCGACGTTCGCGCGCGCCAGGCCGGTCGCCGCGTCTTTGGCCGGAGACCCGCCGCCGCCGCACGCAGGGACGGCGAATGCGGCAAGACAGGACGACAGGAGGGCGACTGCCTTTTTCACGGGAGCTCCCATCAGCATCGCACGTACCAGCGAAAGTGCCGCCGGAGTCTGGCGAATTGCCGGTCTTCAGGGCCGTCCTGTGGGCCAAGATGTGCCAACGGGTGATCGGCGGATCCGCACCCCGCCGGCATCGCCGCCGGCTCCGCTCCACGGGCGCGACGGAGGACACCTGCCCGAGTAACCTTGAGGGTGAAGACGTCCCTTCGGGCATCCATGAAACGCTACCAGTTCTTCCTGCGCATCCTGCCCGAGGACTACCTCGACTACTACCGCGGCGTGGTCCGTCAGGTGGTCGTGTACGCAACGAGCGGCGAGACCGTCCAGTTTCCCGCTGGCCTGCTCATGAAATTCGTCACGGAGGCCGGCATTGACGGGCACTTCGTGCTCCTCTGCGACTCGAACAACAAGTGCGTCAGCCTGGAGCGGATCGCGCGCTGACCCGTCGTGGGCCGAAGGGTTTCCATTCTGGTCACTGACGCGAGGGTGCAACCAACACCCATCCCTCGCCCGGCTTCGAGCCCCTCGCCTTCCTCGCTGCCCCACAGGTGATCGCCCGTGAAGAGAAGGGTGCCCCGCAGGAGGAGCGCATCGTCCACGAAGTAGTCGCCGGGGGCGTTCTCGCTCAGGCGAGCCGAAAGCCGCGCCACGAGGGCAGCGCAGCGCCGATCAGCGCGTCGCGGGAGACGAGCGCGGCCAACTCCGATTCGCGCATTCCGTCCGTCCCCTCTGGGCGGGATGGAATAACGATATATCGCAGCTCGGCGGTGCTGTCCCAGACCCGCACCTCGACGTCCGGTGCGAGCACGACACCAAGCTCCGCAAGCACAGTGCGCGGCTCTCGCACCACGCGCGCGCGGTATGCGTCGCTCTTGTACCAACTCGGCGAGGGGCCGAGTAGCGCGACCGGGTAGCATGAGCACAGCGTGCACACGATCACGTTGTGCGTGCGCTCCGTGTTCTCGACCGCGCGTAGCTTCACGCGCGCCCAGTGGCTCATGTCGATGCCTATCTCGTCGAGGGCTGCGTTGGCGTCGGCGACGAGCCGCCTGCGAAATGCGTCATCGACCCATGCACGTGCGACCACGGTTGCCCCGTTCGCCGGCTGGGCCGTGGCCAGAAAACGTTCCACGGCGGAGTCGACGGCGTGTTCGGTTACGACCCCCTTCGCCTGTAGGGCGGCGATCAGCAAACCCACGCGCGTCGCCAGCATGGAATCCGGGTGCTCGGTCATCGTGCGCCCTCCTGCGCCTTTGCTGGCTCGAGGTATTCGTCCCAGAGTTCGGCGCAGATCGAGTGGGGTCCGCCCTCGTTCGCCCCCCATACCTCGCGCGCGTCGAAGCACACGGTATAAAGCGCTTGCTTCGTGCAGCGCTCGGATGCGACCCCCAGCGCGCGGTCGTCCGCCAGGACGAACAAGCCGTGGACGGACTCGATGGCACCTGCCCGCCCGCACAAGTACCCGGGAAGGCGCGTGTGCCCGCGCAGGGGATTGGCTGCCCGCGCCCGTACGGCATCCCCCACGCGAAAGCGTTGCGTCATGGCAAGACGCCCTTGTCGGTGAGCAGGCGCTCGATGGCGATTACCCATCGCTCGTAATACGAGGCCTTGGCGTATGCGGCGGGCGTCATCTGCTCGATTGCGTAGCGGAACTCGTCCAGGTTGTAGAGGCCCGCCTGCAAGAGCAGGCGATTGAGCACGAATGCGCGTGCCTCCCATTCGTGATGAAACAGCGGCTCGTTCGGGGCGCGCTCGAGAGGCCCGAAGCCGAGCGCCCCGCCGAGATCGTGAGGGCGGCGAGGGTCGGACGGGAGCATGGCCGCGATGATGAGCATCCCTTCGAAAAAAGGAAAGCGGGAGTTGCGCTGCGGAAGGTGTTCCGATTGAAGTCGTCGATCTCGTGGTCGGGCGGCCTGGCTCCCTCACCACACGAGCGGCACGAGGCGGTAGCGCACCTTCTGCCGGTACTCGGCGTACCCCTCGAGCTCGGCGGCGAGCAGGCGCTCCTCGCCGACGATCCTGAATGCGAGGAGCACAGTCAGCGCTGCCCCCACCACCAAGCCGACGGCCGAGCCCAGCAGGAGCGGCGTGCCGACGAACATCAGTAGGGCGCCGAGGTACATAGGGTGCCGGACGACGCCGTAGACGCCGGTGGAGATGACGCGCTGCTTGCGCTCGGTCTGGACCCGAACGAGCGGCGAGACGAACGTATTGTCGTGGAAGGATCGGAAGAACAGGAACGCCGAGCCCACGAGAAGAACGCCGCCTGCAGCCTTCAGCGCCCCCGGGATGGCGGGCGTCCAGCCGAAGCGCCGGGCGTCGAGCGGCATCACGATGATCCACGCGGCGAAGCCCACCACGAGGGCGTAGACGACGGCTTGGTCCGGGCCCTTCTGACCCCCAGTGCCTGGCCGCCGGTAGCGCTCCGCGAGAAGCGCCGGGTCGTTACGGTACAGCCAGGCAATCACGGTCGCGCACAGCCCCAGGAACCAGGCCGAGAAGAGCCACCCTTCGAGCCAGCGTCCGTCGCCTCCCAGGATGAAGAGGAGCGCCGGCCACGCGGCGATATACAGCGCGGCCCCCGCGAGCTTGAGCGCGTCATGGGGCACTTTCATCACCCCGCCCACGCGGATGCGATGAAAAACCGCTGCGTAGAACCATGGTGATTTTCGTCGAGAGCGAGCGAGCCCGGCGGCGAGCGCGCGGAGCGTACTTCCCGTACGCGAGCACGCTCGACACCGGGATCGCGAAGCTATCGGCGAAAAGCACCATGGTTCTAATGTGCGTAACCCCAGTCTTGCAGCACCCGCTGCATCTCTTTCAGCGCCTGTTCGCTGCCGGCGGGGCCTTCGTCGCCGGCTCTTTCCGCCCGGTCGCGGGTGATGAAGACCCCAAGATCGCGGACCGGGTCGATGATCGGCAGGGTGGGGGCGTACACCTCGTCGCGCGCCTCGCCGGTCGAGATGCCATTCGCCGCGGCGACCGCGGGTAGCCCGAACGGCCCGGCGAACGTCGCGGACTCGGGCCAAGGCGCCCCATCGAGGAAGAATTGCCACGCGACCGGGGCGCCGGGCGGGTCGATCCGAACGTCGAACCCGACGGGCGCGTCCGCGGTGGTCGTGAGGGCAAAGTCGACGCGCGGGCCGACCGTCCGCAGCACTTCGCGCGGGACGCCGGAGGGCTCGGCGGCAATCGAGGCGGGGCGCTTGGCGTCGCCGGCGGTCAGGCTCCCGGTCACGCTGTGCGTTCTCCCGCCGCCGACAAACCGAAGATGCACCACGGGGAGCTCTGACGCCTCGGGGGCGGCCTGAACGGCGTCCGCCGCGGGCGTGTTCGCGAGCGCAGCGACGAGGCGCGCGCGCATCTCCGCGAGGACGTCCGGGCGGAGCCGAGCGAGGTTCCGCCGCTCGCCGGGGTCATCGTCGAGGTCGTAGAGCTCGTCCTCGGGCGCGGCCGCCCGGCCGCCATCGGGCTGCGAGGCGGGGTGTGCCGGCGCGTCGTGCACGATGAGTCGCCAGGATTTCCAAAGGATCGCGCGCGTCATGCGCCCTTCGCTGACGACGACGCGAGGCTCCGGCTCTTTGCGCCCCCGCACGATCCCGAGGAGTGAACGACCGCTCATGCGTGAGTCGGGCTCGAGCCCCTCGAGCGCCAAAATGGTGGGGGCGATGTCGGTCGTGCGAACGCGTTCGGTGACGGCGCGTCCGCCGTCGAGCACTCCGGGCAGGGCCATCACGAGCGGGACGCGCGTCGTTTCTTCGTAGTTGCCGATGGCGTGGTGGAATCGGACGGACATCTTCTCCGTCCCCATGAGTCCGAGCCCGTCGTGGGCCGCCGAGAGAGTCTCGCCGTGGTCGGACGAGACGACGATCAGCGTCGAGTCGCGCAGCCCGAGCGCGTCCACCTTGTCGAGGAGTACGCCGATGGCCGTGTCGTCTTTCGCCGCCTCGGCCATGTAGGCCCGCACCTCTCCGTCGTGCGGTCCCGCCGGGGGGGGCGGAATGCGCGCAAGCATTTCTTTGGGGGGGTCGTAGGGCTCGTGCGGAGAGTTGTAGTTGACGAACAGAAAGAACCGAGTGGTCGCGTTCTTTTCGAGCCAATCGAGCGCGTCGTAGGTGATGAGCGCCGTGTCGCGCGTCCGGTGCCGGTGATCGGTCATCCTCTCGAAGCCCATGTCGAGGCCCACGTTGGCGTAGCCCGTCATGAAGAAGTTGTTCACGAAGGCGACCGTGGCCAACCCGCTCTTTCGCAAGATCCTCGGCAAGAGGGGTGGATCCGACGCGTAATAGTGGGCCACGCGCTCGGTCGGTTGCACCCAGTTGGTCGTGTCGATGCCGAGCTCGCTCGACCGTTCACCCGTGAGCATGGCGAGCGTTCCGGGCCTCGTCCACGAGGCCGCCGACCATGCGTGGGTGAAGTGGACCCCGCGCGCCGCGAGGCCGTCGATCGCCGGCATCAGTCCCCGTACCGCCGGCAGCAGCGCCTCGAGCGGAGGATGGGGCGCGGCGAGCTTCGCGGCGTCTTCCGCGGGGTCGTGCAACCCTGCCGCCGTGTCGGGACGGAGCGCGTCGACCACCATCCAGATAACGTTGTACGGAACCCGCGTCTGCTCGCGTGCGACGATGACCGGGTCCCCCCAAAGGGCGAGCGCCATCGGGGGCACGGCGGAGGTCTCGCCGGGACCCACGTCGCCCGATGCCGGAGGGTGCTTTCCCGTCTCGTCGGCCGCGAGGTCGCGCGACGCCGGCGCGGTCGCCGTCTGCAGCTTCAGCTCCACCCGCTGACCGCTCCAAGGCGCGAGGTCCGCCTCGACGTTCAGCCACCGGCGGTGGCTTCGAGGTGGCACGTGCGTCTCGGTGATCACGTGCTCGGTGCCCCCCTCGTCGACGAGGTTCACCGAGAAGATGGCCGTTGCCGGAAGCGGCGTCGCCACCGCCGGCGAGAACCGAAAGCGCGCCCCGGCCGGGACGGTCATCCGGAAGACCAACGTCGACGGCGTGGGCGCGTAAATCGCCTCGCGCTGGTCGAAGCTCCCCTCGTTCATGTTCCAGACCCGCACGTCCGGAGTCCACGTCTGCCCAGTTTGCCCGGCGACGGCCCACTGCGTCTCGTCTTGAAGCGTCGTCCTCAGCGCGATCGTCGTGACGAGTTGACCGGCCACCCCGGCGGGATGGATCCACGGACCGCGCAGTTTGCGCCAATGAGCCTGGAAATACGGTTGTGACGCAGCGAGGCTCGGCACGTCGATCGCCGCGTCCCCGAGCGCTTCGACCAGACGCATTTTCACTTCGAACGCTTCGCCCGCCGAGGGGGCTGCGTCGGAGGCAGGGACGGTGCCGGCCTTCGGCGGCGCCATGCGCGCGTCCGCTCCTCCGCCTTCGAGCCAGGACAGCCCCGCCGCCCCCGCGACGATCATCGCGGCCGCGGCGCGCCCGAGCCACGATCCCCACGCCACCCGCACGCTACGGTGCTCCGCGGGCGTCGATGCGCACCATCCCCACGTCCGCGCCCAGCGCGGGCCCTGGGTTCGCGTCGCGCGGTACGAGATACCCGTTGCGCGCCGTCATGTCCGGGTCTCGGCGCATCCAGTTCCACAGCTCTTTCTGCAAGCGCGCGGTCACGTCGGGATGGGCCGCGGCGACGTCGTGCTCCTCGCCCGGATCGTCGCGGGTATCGAAGAGCATCCAGCGCGGGCCTTTTCGCGTCGGAGCGTAGACGAGCTTGTAGCGATCGTCGCGGACCATTCGGTGCTTGGCAGCGATCGTGAGCGGGCGTACCTCGCGCTCGAGCACGACCTCGTCGCCGTGCTGCGTGTCGACTTCCGTGAGGCTGGCGATTCCCGGGTAGGGGAGCCGCAGATCAGCGGGGAGTCCGGCGATGTCCTCGGTGAACCACAACCCGGTCTCGGCGTACGCGAGGGCCGGCTGGAGCTTCTGGCCCTCGAGGGCGCCGGCGAGGCTACGCCCATCGAGATCGCCGGGAGGCGCGACGCCGGTCAGCGCGTAGAGCGTCGGCG
>CAZVPE010000292.1:0-6403 GCA_964628155.1 uncultured Polyangiaceae bacterium
GAAGAACCCGAGGCCAGTGTGGTCGAAGTTGTCGCCGTTGAAGTCGTCGATGTTCGTCGAGAGCGCGCCCGCGCCCATGAACGGGTTGATGTGGTGTTCCTTCGTGAACACCTGCACGCCACCGCCGACCTGGTAGCAGTAGTTCCTGCCGACGGCCCCTTTGCCCGTTGCGGGGTCGTACGGCGTGCCAATCCCGGATGTCAGCAGCAGCAGCGTGTTGTTGAACACGTAAGCTCCGAGAATCACGAGACCCGCCGGCTGCTCGTATTCTTGCCCGGTGCGGGTATCGACGAACTCGACCCCGCGGGCCTTTCTCGCCGCGCGGTCGTATTGGATACGGCGGACGTAGGCGTGGGTCCGGAGCGAGAAGCCCGCGCTCCCGAGAACGACGGGCAGCAGGGTGGTGTTGGGGCTCGCCTTGGCGTTGACCTCGCAGCCGAACCGCTCGCAGTGGCCGCAGTAGACGCAGCCTCCGAGCGTCGCGCCCTCCGGGTTCGTGTAAGGAGCGCTGGCGTTGCTCGCGGGCGCCGGGAACGGGTGGTAGCCGAGGCTCTTCGCTGCCGCTTCGAAGAGTTGGCCGGCCACCGTCTGGTGGAGTGGCTTGTTCGGGTATTCGTCGCTCCGCGGCCCCTCGAAGACGTTGCCTCCCTCGACGATCTTGCCGCGAATGTTGCCGGCCTTGCCCGAGACTCCGCAGAGCTTCTCGAAGCGGTCGTAGTACGGCTCGAGCTCGTCGTAGCGGACGGGGTAGTCCTCGATCGTCATCTCGTCGGGGATGGCACGCTTGCCGTACCGGCTCGTCAGGTGGCTGCGCAGATTGAAGTCGCTCGGCAGCAGCCTCCAATGCAGCCCATTCCAGTGCGTTCCGGCGCCGCCGAGCCCCTGGCCTGGCAGGAAGGCTCCGAGGCGTCGCATCGGCAGCGCAGTCTCCTGGGTCTCGTGACGCATGGTCACGGTCTCGAGCTGCGCATCCTGAAAGAGTTCATGGCGCTGAACGTATTTGAGCTCGTCACGCACGCTCGGCAGCGTGAAGTCCTCGCCCGGGGTACGGGACGGTCCGCGCTCCAGGCCGACGACCCGCAAGCCGGCCTTGGTCAGCTCTCGAGCCAATATCGCGCCCGTCCACCCCATCCCTACGATCACAGCGTCCACTTCACGCAGGCGTACGGTCAAACGCGAATCCCTCCTTGGCAGTCACGAAGCGACAGTTACGAGAAGTCGGCGATGGAACGGGGGGTCGGCGAGAAAGGACGGTCGTGGCTGCGCGAGATTTCCACTGCGTACGTGGCTGGCAGGCCTGGATAGCCGACGAGCTTCCACGCCACCTTGTTGCGATTGCCGCCATAGATCGGGTCCGCAAAGAAGCCTTCCGTGGTCAGCCCCAGGAGGGCCTCGAAGAACGCCTTGCCGCCCAGTTCGGGCAGCTCTTCGGCGCCGGTCTCCAGCGCCGTGAGTGTTGCAATGCGATCGGCCTCGGCCAGGCCGTCGAACGGCTTGCCGTACTTGGCGCGTGTCAATGCGTTCGTCGCCGCGACCCCGGCTTGAATGAACTCGCGAGGCGTGAGGGGGAGCTGATAGCCCTGCTCGGTTTTGCCCTTCACGAACGGCCCATTGCGGTAGAGGCGCGCCCCCGAGCCGTACGCGCCCGCGAGCTGGCGATCAATGAAAACGGCGACGCCGCACGCACTACCCGAGGGGCTCAGCGCGTCTCCGGGAATTAGGGTATCGACCGCCGCCTCGACGAAAGCGTACTCCGTAGCGTTCAGCGCCAGCGGCGGATCGGGTGGCGCGGGTGCGACCGCGGCGGGCCCAACGGCGGGCGACGAAGGGGACGAGGATGCCTGGGCGGCCGGCGAAGAAGCTGCGGGAGAAGGCGACGCGGCCGGGGCGGCTGGCGCGCAGCCCTCGACGGCGAGCCCGCCCACGAGCGCCCTCGCAATGATAGCGCCCGACGCTCCCACGACTTCGAAGAAGCGGCGTCTCTCGACCGGCTCGTCGCCCATGCATCTCTCCCTTACGCGCACCCTAGGCGGGCGGAACCGGTGACGTCTATTCTGAATTACTCATAAGAAGACCCCAGCCGGCGACGTTCCGACGGCCTCCTTATATTGAGTATTGAAGAAGATGAATATCCTATATGAGCCATCCTCGGAGTCGTTCGAGCGTGGACAAGCCCGACTTCGTCTGCCAGAGTCGGAAGTAGATCCCGTGATTGGAGCGATGGTGGGCTGATGACGACGACGCGAGGCGCGCGGGTTGGTTTTGGCGGCGCGGCTGCCTGGCTCTGCTTCTTTTCGGTCGCAGTGGCTTGGGCAGGCGGAGAAACGCCCGGGCGCACCGCCGATTCACCTTCCGCGCTCGTGCACGTCCAGGCGGCCAAGGCGCTGGCGCGGAACGACATAACCGCGCCCTTGTTCTTGTGCAGCCCGGACGCGATGAGCATCGTGAAACACGCGATCGAGACCGGTGGTACGCAGTGGGTCGAGCCGACGCGGGCATTCGACGACCTTGACTACGTGGGCAACGAGTTCACGGGCGTCTGGGTCTTGCGCACGAAGGCGGGGCTCATTCTCTTCGATGCGACCGGCAGCGCCGACGACGTCCAGCGACACCTGGTCCCTGGGCTCGTGAAGCTCGGTCTCGAGCCATCCGCGATCCGGTACGTCGTCGTGACGCACGGTCATTGGGACCACGTCGGCGGAGCCGCTTACCTGCAGCAGACGTACGGCGCGACCGTCGCGCTCGGCGGCGCCGATTGGGACCTCATCGAGAAGACGCGTGAAACCCCCACCGGGCCCCGTCCCATCCCGCGGCGCGATCTCGTCGTCGTCGATGGGCAACGGATCACGCTGGGCGACACGGCGGTGACCCTGTACCTCACGCCAGGCCATACGCCTGGTACCATTTCGGCGGTCGTGCCGGTCCACGAAGCCGGTCACACCTATGCGCTTGCGCTCTTCGGCGGAATCAATCTTCCCGCCACCCTCGACCCCGATGCGCGGTCGGGCGGGCTGCGCCAATACGACGAGTCCGTTCGGCGCTTTGCCGAGACGGTCCGGCGCGCCGGCGCGGTGGGGATCATGAGCACGCAGGTGTTTGCAGAGGGGGGCGTCGCTCGCCTCTCGAATGCGCGGACACGGCGACCGGGGCAGCCGAACCCCTTCCTCATCGGGTCCGACGCGACCTCGCGTTACTTCGGCCTCCTCGACGAATGCGCAAAGGCATCGGAGGCGCGACTTCAAGCTCCGTGAAATCGGCCCTCCGTCTCCGATACCTGATTCTGCTCTTGCTGTGCGCGATGTACTTCATCGCGTACGTGGATCGCGTGAACGTCGCCGTGGCCGGCCCGCTCATCCGGAAGACGTTTGGGCTCAGCCCGACCGAGCTTGGCCTCGTGTTCTCTGCATTCGCATATCCCTACGCGTGCATGCAAGTCTTCGGGGGCTGGCTGTCGGACCGCTTCGGGCCGCGGCGTGTGCTGGCGGCGCTGAGCGTGCTCTGGGCGCTCGGGACGATTCTGACGGGGCTCTCCTTTGGCCTTTACGGGCTGATCGGAGTGCGCGTGGTGGTCGGCTTGGGCGAGGGTGGCGCGTTTCCCGCGGCAACCCGCGCGCTTGCCCATTGGCTTCCGATCAGGGAACGTGGCCTTGCCCAAGGAGTCACCCACAGCTCGGCGCGCCTCGGGGGTGCCGTCACTCCTCCCATGGTCCTTGCCGTCGCGGCGGCGTACGGCTGGCGCGGGTCGTTCATCGTGCTCGGTGTCGCGAGCCTCGGCTGGACGCTCGCGTGGCTTCTCATCTTCAAGGATCGGCCCGAGGAGCACGCGTGGCTGAAACGCACCGAGCTGGCCGAGATCGGCGGGCCCGTCGTGAACCGCGGCCGGAGCTCGATCGAATGCGAGAGAGCGGACGACGAACCTCCTGTGGAGGGCCAAGGCAGACGAACTCCGTGGCGGCGCATCGTCCGCGAGATGTGGCTCGTGACGCTCGTGGACTTCTGCTACGGGTGGACCCTTTGGGTCTTCTTGACCTGGCTTCCCTCGTACCTCGCGGAGGCGCGCGGCTTCGACCTCAAACGGATGGCCCTCATGACCATGCTGCCTCTGCTCGCGGGCGTGGTGGGTGATACGCTCGGCGGAGTCGTCTCGGACGGGCTGTACCGGCGCACCGGCGACCTCGGGTTCGCACGCCGCAGCGTACTGGTCGTTGGCTTGCTCGGCGCGCTCGTGTTCATGATCCCGGCGGTTGTCATCGAAAGCCCCACGGCGGCCGTTTGCGATCTGGCGCTCGCGTTCTTCTTTCTCGAGTTGACCAACGCGGTCCTCTGGACGCTGCCGCTCGACATCGCCGGCGAGTTTGCCGGAACGGCGGGCGGGGTCATGAACACCGGCTTCGGCGTCGCGGGGATGATCTCGCCAGTGGTCTTCGGCTTTGTGATCCAACGCACGGGGAGCTATCGCCCGCCGTTCTTCATTTCTGCCGCGCTGTTGCTGCTCGGAGCGGTCGTCTCGACCGCGATCGACCCGACAAGGACGATCTCGTCCGCCGGCAGGGTGAGACCTCGCGCCGTCGCGGCTACGGTTGATTGAAGCCGGATGCTGGGAGTGACGACTGTCATGATCGCGGCGATGAACCCACGACAAAGGCTCTGGCTCGGGACCGCGCTCGCCCTTCTTGCGGCTTGCCACTCGTCGCGCAGCCCGCCGTCATCGGTTTGGGCACCCGACCCGGCCGCCGTGAGAGCCAGCTATTCGATCGACGCCGACTATCTTCGCGAGCAGATCGCTCGAATCTCCTCGGACGCGTTCGAGGGGCGTGGGCCGGCCACTCGCGGCGACGCGGCAGCGCGCAACTACCTCGTCGAGCAGCTGCGCGCGCTGAACGTGAGCCCCGGTCTCGGCGCCGGGCCTTGGGAGCAAGCAGTCGACCTGTTGTCTATCACGACGCAGATGCCGAAGGCCTGGACGTTCGAGCGCGGCGCGGCGCGCGTTTCGCTCGCCTGGTCGGACGCGTACGTCGCGGCGACGGGCACACAGGAGGAGCACGGCGAGATCGACTCCGCCGAAGTTGTTTTCGTCGGCTACGGCATCCAATCGCCCGAGTTCGACTGGGACGACTTCAAGGGCCGTGACGTGCGCGGGAAGATCCTGCTGATGATGAACAACGACCCCGACTGGGACCCGGGGCTGTTCGCCGGCACGACGCGCCTTTATTACGGGCGCTGGACTTACAAGTTCGAAAGCGCCGCGCGCCACGGCGCCTTGGGGGCCATCATCATTCACACGACCCCGTCGGCGGGATACCCGTTCCAGGTCGTCCGCTCGACATGGGGCGGGCCGCGCTTCGAGCTGCCCAGGGCCGGCGAGCCCGCGCTGACGGTTCAAGGTTGGGTCACCGAGGACGGCGCACGCGCACTGGCGACGCTGGCGGGCACGGATCTCGGTCGACTCACCGAGGCGGCGCGAAGCCGGGCCTTCTCGCCGATCTCCCTCGGAATCACCACGACGCTGCGCTTCGAGAGCCGCATCGAGCACGTGCGCTCGGCCAACGTCGTCGGAGTCCTGCGCGGGCGCGATCCGAGTGTCGCAGACCAGTTCGTCGTTCTATCCGCCCATCACGACCACTTGGGCATCGGGCGACCGAACGCCGCCGGCGACCGAATCTACAACGGCGCTCTGGACAACGCGGCCGGCGACGCCCAGGTCCTCGCCATCACGCGCGCGTTTCAGGCTCTGCCTCACCCGCCCCGGCGCTCGGTGCTGATCCTCTTCTCGGCAGCCGAAGAGCAAGGGCTCCTCGGTTCTCGGTATTTCACCGAGAATCCGCCGGTTCCTCTCGGCAAGCTCGTCGCGGTCGTAAATTACGACGGCGGAAATATCTGGGGGCGGACACGGGACGTAACCCAGATCGGCATCGGCAAGTCCTCCGTGGATGGGTTGGTGGCGCGGATCGCCCGATGGCAAGGTCGAGTCGTCCGACCCGACGCGTTTCCTGATCGAGGGACGCTCTATCGCTCCGACCAATTCAGCTTTGCGCGGGTAGGCGTCCCGCCGATCTACATGAAACCGGGGATCGACTTCATCGGCCGGCCCCCGGAGTGGGGGCGAGAGCAAATCGTCGACTACGAGGCGCACGACTACCACCAGCCGAGCGACGAGCTGCGGCCCTCCTGGAACTTCGAGGGTTTGGTCGACGACGCCCGTTTCGGCTTCTTCGCCGCCCTCGAGATCGCCGAGGCAGAGGACGCGCCGGAATGGGTCGCGGGCGACGAGTTCGAAGCGGCGCGAAAGTCCGCCGTGCGCGCCAATGGCCACGACGCTCGTTAGAGAGCCCCAATCCGACAATAGGCCGACGGCTTCTGCTCGCCGTTTATTGACGGATTGGGGCTTGCGATATCAGAATTA
>CAZVPE010000293.1:0-6359 GCA_964628155.1 uncultured Polyangiaceae bacterium
CGTGGCGGCATCCAAAGCGCCCGCGACGGCGGTGGGTCATAGCACGGATTTCCGCGGGTGGGACGATGACCGATGACCGCGGCAAGGGGCGGGGCCCCAGGGAACCGGCGGTTGCGCCCGGTCCCTTCAGTCGCCACACGTCCCGTTGGAATCGGCCACGCCTGCGTCGCTGCTGGCGTAGAGGTCTTCTGCGCCGTCGCCGGGCGACGCGTCCGGGATGACTCCACACTCGCACGCTCCGTAGTCCTCGCCATCGGCGCCGCAAATCCGAACGGCGATGCACCCGACCGGGCCGCCGCACGGTATGGATTGGCCAGGTTCGCACGGGAGGGGCGCCGACGAATCACCCGGCCCGCCGCCGGGGGTTGTCGTGCAGCCGAGCGCACTGGTGACGGCCCCGAATGCAATCACGAATCGGCTGAAATCCGGTCGCGGCGCGACTCTCATCCGGCTGCTTATCCCATCGACTCAGATGCGGTGTCGAGATCGCGGATTCAGCCGCGCGTCCGCCGACCCGCGTGGCAGCGTGCCACGTGGCCGCCGAGTAGTCGAGAGGCCTGAGCCGGCACCATCCGGACAGGGCCCACCTCCACACCGGCCGTCTCGTGCTCGACGAGCGCGCCCTGCGCGGACGGGGCGGCCATGAGCCGCGCGGTGGGCCTTTCGCGACCGCTGCGCCAGCAGAGCTGGTGGCCATGCTCGCCGCGGAGCCGGAGGAGGATTAGACTGTGCACCAGGATGCAGCCAATAAGAGCCCGCGTGCGCAACGGCCGTCTCGTGCTCGACGAGCCCACCGACTTGCCCGAGGGCACCGAGGTCGAACTGGTAGCGGTCGGCGACGACTTCGACCCGCAGGAGCGGGCTCGCCTGCTTCATGCGATCGACCAGGGCATCGAGGACTTCGAGCGCGGCGACCACATCGACGGCTTCGAGTTGATCGCGCAGATGAAGGCGGCGCGTGAAGCTGCGGGTCGGTAAGCGCGCGCAGCAGCAGGCCAAGAGGATGGGCGCGTGGTGGCTCGGGCATCGACCGGCAGCGTCGACGCTCTTCACCGACGAGCTGGAGCGGACCTTCTTGTACATTAGCCAAGTTCGCGAAGCGGGCGTCCGGTGGCCGACACCCCGCCGACCCACCTTGCGGAGAATCCTGATGCCCGGGTCGGGCAACCACGTCTACTTCCTCATCGACGAGCCGACTGAAACGGTGCATGTGTTGGCCATCTGGGGTGCGCCACGAAGCACCACTCCGAAGCTGTGACCTGGTCACACTCGGAGTGAGCGGGGTAGCTCGGGACTGACACGAAATTTGTCCCTTCCCGCGCGATCGAATCGCGTCCTTCCCGATTAAGAAGGTGGAGGGAGCGAAGGTCGGACTCCAGCGCTTTCTTCGCAGCGGTGGGGCCTGCGTCTCCCCAAGACAAAGACGCTCCTTCAACGACCAGAGACCCTTGGCGAATGAGGAACGACGCTCTGCCGATTGGAAGAGCGTCTTCGTCGATTGGAAAAGCGTCCTCCCCAATCGAAGCGGACGCTCGGCCGACCCGCAGCGACGCTGCGCCAATTGAACGAGACGCTTCGCCGATGAGAAACGACGCCGAACGAACTGAAGGAGACGAGAACAATGAGAAATGCCGCTCGGCCAATCGAAAAGGAGGCACGGTGCACGAGAAAGACGCGAAGCCAACCGAACACGACGCTCTACCGAAAGGAAACGCCGCTCTGCCAAGCGAACATGACGCTCCACCAATACGACATGACGCTCGACCGATTGAACGAGCCGCTTTTGCCAACCGGCGCATTGCGGACTGGATCATCGACGCCCAGGAGTCTGCCGAGACCGCGACGCCGGCGCTCACCACCGGCTCCGTTGCAACCCGCAAGGCGAGACGTGCAGCGCGCAGTGCCCGCACGCTTGTCCTACCCGCGGCGCGCGCGGTACACACGTTGCGCGATCCATGGCCGCGGGCGTCCTTTATGTCTCGTTCGACGGCGTGCTACAGCCGCTCCCGTTCTCCCAAGTCGTGCGGGTCGTCGCGGGGCTGTCCCGGCGCGGGCTTCGCTATCACCTGCTTTCCGTCGAGCGGGCCGAGGACCTCGATGACGCGAAGCTGCGCGAGGCGGTCCACGAGACCCTGCGCTCGGCCGGTGTCGCGTGGACGCCGGTGCGACGAGCGGGCACGATGGGCACGCCCCGGCGAGCCGCTGCGATCGCGCGCGCCGTGACCACCGAGGCACTCGCGATCGCGCGACGCGACGACATCGCGCTCGTTCACGCACGCGGTTACCAGAGCGCTGCAGTCGCTTATGCGCTGAAGAAGCTGCTCGGGCTCCACTTCCTCTTCGATCCGCGCGGCTACTGGATTGAAGAACGCTCCGGCCCCGGCGGTTGGTTTTCGGCGCCGAGCTCCTATGCGATTGGCAAGTTCGTGGAGCAGAAGCTCTTTCGCGCCGCGGACGCGGTGGTGACCCTCACCGACCTCCAGGCGGCGGATGTCGCTGCGGGGCTGTTCGGGCCGCCGCCCAAGCTGCTGGAAGTGATCCCGACGTGCGCGGATTACGACGCGTTTCGTTTGCGCGACGATCGTCCGGAAAAACCGCTCGGCGTAGGACGCGTCCCGGGCGCCGTTCAGCAGAGGCTCGCGGGCAAGATCGTCGTGGGGCTCGTCGGCGCGTGGAACGCCACCTACTTCACGAAGGAGTCACTGGCGCTCGCCAGAAGGGTGGCTCAATCGAACGCCCAAACCCATGTGCTCGTGCTCTCGGCGCAGCAGCGCGAGTACCGAACCGCGCTCGAATCGGCGGGCCTCTCGAGCGAGCGCTACACGCTGGCGTCGGCCGACCACTGGCACATGCCTGAATGGTTGCAATGGATCGACTGGGGACTTCTGCTCGTTCCCGAGACGGCCGCGAATCGGGCCAAGATGCCGACGAAGCTGGCCGAGTTCTTCGCCGCGGGCGTACGTCCGGTGTTCTTCGGCTGCAACTCCGACGCCGCCCGCTGGGTGGAGCGCGCAGGTTCCGGACACGTGCTCCGGTCTATCGATGACTCCGAGCTGGACCGCGCGGCGCGAACGATCGCGGAGTCCACAGCGGACGGCGCGCGCCTTCGCGTCGCCCGTGAGGTGACGGAGCCGCATTTCTCTCTCGCCTCTGGGCTGGCCCGGTATCACCGCACGGTAGAAGCCTGCCTCGCCGGAACGCCGGGCACACTCGGGACCGGGTCGCGCTTCGCGGGCGCGCTTGGCGCGAACGGAGTAAGCCGCGTACGATGATGCGACGTGCCTTGACCCGGTGAGCAGGAGCCCATGTTCAGCATCGTTCTCATCGTGGGTCTCGCGGGTGCGATCATCGTGGCCAGCACCGTGTCGCAACGACCCAACGTCGATCCCCGAGTGACGGCGCTTCTGCTGGGCAACTACGTGCTTCGCCTGGCGCTCGCGCCGTGGACGAAAGACATCAACGCATTCACGAGCGCTCCCACGGATTTCTACGGCTACGAGTGGAGCGCAGGGATTATCGCGCGCTTGTGGCGTTATGGGTCGATCCACTACGTGGGCGGTGACGAGATTCCGTCTCTCGAGAATACGTCGCTGCCTTCGAACATCTTCGCGTGCGTCGTCTACCTGAACGGTGGGCCGACGCATATCGGGTGCACGGCAGTGGTCGCGGCCACGGCCTGCTTCGTCTGCCTGAACTTTTATCTCCTCGCGTTGCTGCTCGGAGCGCAGCCCAAAGTCGCGTTTTGGACGGCGGCCCTCGTCGGAATATTGCCCAATTTTTTGTTTTATACCTGCAGTACGTTCAAAGACGGGTTCGTCGCGTTCTTCGTGATGGGGCTCTTCGGCTGCGCCGTTCGGCTCGCTCGAAGGATTTCGATCGCGCAGCTGGGCCTCGGGGTCCTCTTCCTGGCCGGCCTCTGGCTCACGCGGTTTTATCTCGTCTTCGTCATCCCGGTGCCATTTCTTCTGGGCTTTCTGGGCTTGCGCTCGCGGTCCGTGCTCCGCACCGCCCTGGCAACGCTCGCGATAGGCGCGACGCTCATCGCCTTGTATGCCCATTCGATGGCCCCCGAAGTCGCCGTCGGCCATGCGAGGACGACGTTCGAAGACGCGACTTCTGATAACGTGTTGGGCGCCAACGCCGTGGGCGGCTCCGGCGTAACCTTCGACGGGACTTCGCCAAAGGCCGCCTTTCTGCCGAAGCTGGCGTATACGCTCTTTTCGCCCTTCCCATGGCAACCGGGTTCCTTGGCGCTTCAAATCGGAAAACTCGAGGCCTTCGTCTGGTATTATTACTTCTATCGAGCTTTGAGAGCCGCGAAAGCGATGTGGCGCGATCGGCGCGCGGATCTCCTGATGTTCGCAAGTCTCATCGTCCCCTTGACCGTCGCCTACGCCCTCTCCTTCTCGAACATCGGGCTCATCGTCAGGCAGCGAATGGGCATCATGATTGCCGTCATGCTCATGGCGTCGCTCAGCTGGGGCCGGGGACAGGAGGAAGAGGAGCGGGATGAGACCGAGGAAGTGGGGGCCCACCGAACGTTCCGGGCGAGAAGAGTGGCTTGAGCGGGATGCTGCCGGTTTGTGCGGGCGGCGAATGCCGCTTGCACCGGGCGCAACCAACTGGTACCCGCATCGGGTAACTTGAGGTCATCCGCCGGGAATTCGCGCAGTTAGCCCCCGTGAGGAAGTACGAAATGCGTCCGAGCGAGTCAAAATCCACGACCCCCACGCCTTCAGGAGGGTGGAGCGCGGATGCGGCGACGATGCTCAAGGCGCTCCGGCGCAATTGGCCGTTGGTCGTGGCCTGCGTGATCCTGTGCGGTGGGGCGGCGCTGATGCGCTCGAAAGCGCAGCCGCCCATCTACGAAGCAAGCACGCTCGTCGAGATCACACCTCAGCCCGTTCAGCCCTTGGGCGACAAGGGGGGGTCCTCGCTCGACATGGGCGCGGGCCTCTACTGGGACGCGCAGGAGTACTACCAGACTCAGTACCAGATCATTCTGTCGAATCAGGTGCTCGGCGCCGTCGCACGCGACCTTTCGCTCGGAAGCGACCTCGACTTCCTCGGGCTCAAAACTCCTCCGAGCGCGCCCGTCGACCTCGAAGCCGTCACAGGAACGCTTCGCGCGCGAACGAGCATCGATCCCATCAAGAACAGCCGGCTCTTCCACGTGAAAGTCGAAGATACGGATCCAAAGCGCGCCCGGCGCCTGAGCGATGCGATCGCCACCGCCTTTATCGACCAGAATCTGCAAACCGCCATCAATTCGAGCTCCGAAGCGGTCACATGGATCACCGGCCAGCTCGATCACATCAAGAGCGACCTCGATCGGAACGAGAACGCGCTTTACGAGTTCAAACGCAAGAACGACCTTCCCAGCGCGTCGATCAACGATGCCTCGAACGTGCTGCGCATGGAGATGCAGCAGTACGACACGGCTCTCACCCAAACTCGAACGCGCAAGCAAGGACTCATCGCGCGCGAAACGGAGCTCGTCAAAGTCACGCAGGACAATCCGGACGATGTCCCGTCGTCGGAGCTTCTCTCCAACACGTATCTGCAGCAACTTCGCGCGCAATACCAGCAACTGATCAAAGACCGGGCCGCGCTCGTCGGGGAAGGCAAAGGCGAGAGCCACCCGCTCGTCAAGAGCCTCAGCGCGCGCCTCGAAGAGACCAAGACCCAGCTGCTCGCGGAGGTGCGCAACATCCGAAGCGCCGTCGAGCGCGACCTCGCGGTCATCGAGCACCAGGAAGCCGGTGAACTCGCCCTGTTCGAGGACTCCAGGCGCCGCGCGGTCGAGCTCAACATGAAAGAGATCGAGTACCACCGGCTCGATCGAAGTCGCGAAGAGAACGAAAAACTGTTCGAGCTCCTTACGAACAAGATGAAGGAAGCCGATTTGGCGCGAATGATGCGGGTGAACAACATCCGCATCGTCGACTTCGCGGAGGACCCCGGTGGACCTGTGCGCCCGCGTATCGCGGCCGACGTCGGGATCGGGGTCCTTGCCGGATTGATCCTCGGGGCTGCGCTGATGTGGGCCCGCGAACTGCTCGACAACTCGGTCAAGACGCCCCAGGATCTCGAGGACCAGCTCTCGGTCACGTTCCTCGGCCTCTTGCCCGAAATGGACGACGAAGGGGAAGGGCGGTCGCGCAGGGGAAGAAGGCAAGGCACTCGATCGCTGCCTCCCGCCGCGGCGCGCAGCCACCACATCGAGCTCGTCGTTCACGAGCACCCCCTCAGCGGGATCGCGGAGTCGGCGCGGAGCATCCGCACCAACCTCATGTTCATGAACCCCGACCGACCGTTTCGGCGCCTGCTTATTTCGAGCGCGGCTCCGATGGAAGGGA
>CAZVPE010000294.1:0-6315 GCA_964628155.1 uncultured Polyangiaceae bacterium
GACGATCGTTTGCTCGCGGGTGATCCCCTTCGATTCGACGAGGTAAAGGGGTAGAAACAGGACGACGGATGCTTGGAAGTAGCCGTATGCAAACGTGGCGAAGCACGACGTCTTGATTCGAGCGACCAGCTGCATCGCCGGTTCGCGCCGGCCGCTCGAGGAGCCGGGCGACGACTGTCGGTGCGCGCCCGGCGGGTCGGGGTCGAGGCGCGCGATGACGACGACGGCGGACAAGGTGGCGATTGCCGCGGCGACCCAAAAGCTCGACTGGACGGAGAATGCGTGGGCGATCGGCCGAGCCGCCAGCGGACCGGCGATGTACCCAACCGCGATCGCCACGGCGTAAATGCTGGTGACGTATGCCTTGTTGTCTTCGTCCGAGCGCATGAGCAGGATGGTTTCGCAGCTGACCCATATTCCGACGGAGAAGGCCCCGTCGAAGAAGCGCGCGATCGCCAGCGAGGCGTAACTATCGAGGAGCGGAAAAATGCCGACGGAGATCGCATATCCGACGAGCGACGTCGCCAGCGTCATCTTCGCGGAGAAGCGGCGGAGGAGCGCACCGACCGGGATCGACATGGCCACGATGCCCGAGGCGAAGAACGCGGCGAGCTGCCCGATATCGGACTTGGTGAAACCGCGCGCGTCCAAGTGCAGTGCGATCACCGCGATCGAAATGCCGTAGGCCGTTCCGAGGAGGAGAACGGCGAGGTAGACGACGCGAATGTTGGGATCGCGGATACGGTGCAGCACGGCGCACGCGGAGACTGGGGCGGGCTTGGCCGGCGAGTCAAGCCCCAAAGGTTGCGCGGGCGTCGAGGCGCCGCGTGCGGGCGCCCTGGGGCGGACGGAATTCGCCGCTCATAGCCACCGGAATATCCTCAGGGCCGTGGCGTACGACAGGGCCGCCCACGCGGAGAGGACCAGCATGGGCCGGCCGACGTCGGATGCGACCGCGCCGTCGTTGACGACCGCGCGCAGGGCGTCGTTCAAGGCCGTGAGCGGCAGTGCGCGAAGTAAGGGCTGCATTCCGTCGGGAAAGTTCGAGGTCGAAAAGAAGACCCCCGAAGCAATGAACATCGGCATCATGACCAGGTTCATGAGTCCGCCGACCGTCTGCGTATTCTGCGCGCGCGACGCGACGAGCAGACCGATGCCGCCGAACGTGAACGCGCCGAGAAAGCAAAGGCCCAAGAGAAGGAGTGGGGACCCCGAAACGCGCACTCCGAATGCGATCCAGCCGAACCCGAACAGCACTGGAACCTCGATGGCCACGAACAGCGCACGCATCAGTACGAACGAGAGGAGGAAGTCGCTCTTTCGCATGGGCGTCGCCAGCAGACGTTTGACCAGTTTCTTCGTGCGCATTTCGACGATGGAGTACCCAATGCCCCACATACCGCTCGACATGAGATTCAGACCGACGAGCCCGGGGACCAAGAAATCGATGTAGCGCGCCCCCGCTTCCGCCACGCGTTCGTCGGCAAATGGAAACGCGTCGGGTCGGCCTGCGGCTCGCTGCAGGACATCGTCGACGAGGATTCGAGCGAGCCGCGCCTCCGGTCTGGTCTCGTCGTAGCGATACGTGCAAGGCTCGCCCGGAACGACGACCAAGGCCGCTTTGCCCGACCGCAATGCCTTGGCCGCCGCCGCGGCGTCCTCGATTCGCGCCTTGACGAGCGGCGACGAGATCTGGGAGAGCAATCGTTCTGCGCCTGGACCGGCCTCGATCGCGACGTTCGACGGTTCGGGCGGGCGGTTGCGGAACGCGACTCCGAGGGCGACGGTCAGGAGAAGCGGGAAGCCGAAGGCCCAGAAGACCGTGCTCGGCTCGCGAAAGAACAGGCGCAGACGCGCCATGGTGAGTTCGCGCAACGCGGAGCGGCGTTCAGTCACGCAGACCCCTGCCGGTGAGCGCGACGAACACGTCTTCCAGTGTCGCGTGCCGCGTCGCGAGGCGCTCGAGATCGAGGCCCGTGGCGCGCAGGAGATCGATGAGCGCCGGAAGCGCCACGTGGAGGGGGTCGACCGACAGCGCGAAGCCGTCGGCGACGCGGCGCACGCCCCGTACCCCGGGCAGCGCCTCGACTGCCGGTTGATCGAGTGCGCCTCGGGAAAGGGTCACCTCGATGACGTCCTGGCCGCCGAGCGAAGCGATGAGCTCACGGGGCGTCCCGAGTGCGATCGTCCTCCCGTGATCGATGATGCCGACTCGATCGCAAAGCCGCTCGGCTTCATCCATGTAGTGGGTCGTCAAGACCACGGTCCGACCGCTGCGCTTGAAGCTCTCGACGACGTCCCAGAGTTGCAAGCGCGACTGCGGATCGAGTCCCGTGGTGGGCTCGTCGAGAAAGACGAGCTCCGGATCTCCGATGAGCGCGCACGCGACGGCGAGCCGCTGTTTTTGCCCGCCGGAGAGTTTCTCGTACCAGGCGTTCTTCTTCTCTTCGAGGGAAACGACTCGTAGAACGTCCTCGGGCTCGCGTCCCTTCGTGAAGAAGGAGCGGAAGAGGACGAGAATCTCGGCCACCGACAGCCGTTCGAACATATGCGTCTCCTGGAGCGAAACCCCGACGCGTTCGCGCAGCTCCGGCCCCTGATGCGCCCAGGTCGCGCCCAGGACCTCGACGCGGCCCTCGGTCGGCTGGAGCAGCCCTTCCAGGATTTCGACGGTCGTCGTCTTGCCGGCGCCGTTCGGACCGAGGAGACCAAAACATTCCCCGGCGTGCACGTCCAGGTCGAGCCCGTCGACGGCGACCACCCCGCCATCGTAGCGTTTCACGAGGCCTCGGCAGTGAACGGCGAGATCCGCGCCGGGGCGACCGATCATGGTCGCACCCGGTGGAAGACCCCGTCTCCGGTCGTCGCGAGACGCACGTCGCCGTCGCGCTCCGTCGCCCACAAGAACTCGCTGGTCGGTATCCGCCTCCAGTCCGCCGGGCCGGATCGGTCGCATCGTTCGCCATCGAACGCCTCGAGCGTGCTCGACGTGCTACCGGTCAGAACCCTCGTCAGGCGCTGGACGATGCGCGCCCGGGGATGGCAGAACGAGCGGTTGTAGCCGTCGCGAGGCCGCCCGGCCGAGATGACCGCGTATTTGGGTTTGACCCTGGCGAGAAAGCCGGGGGTCGTCGAGGTCTCGCTCCCGTGATGAGCGACTTGGAGCAGCGTCACCGGTCCGTGCGGGTCGAGCATCGCCTCTTCGTCGTGCTCCGCATCGCCCGTGAAGAGAAGCGACGAAGCGCAGAAGTCGATGCGCAGAGCGATCGAGCACTCATTTGGGTCGCGCGCGCACGACGCCGGCCAGACGGGAGGGACGATTGGCGTCAGCCGAACGTCGTGAGAGTCGCCGATTGGCATGCTGGAGTGCTCGGGGTCGACGACCGCGATCGCCGTGCCTCGATCTTCGGCTGCGGCGCGCGCCCGGCGCACTTCAGGCCTCTGCCCGTCACGACCGTTGTCGGCATAGAGTCGCGTACGGAAGGCTCCCAGGACTTCGGGTGCTCCGCCGATATGATCGGCGTGCTGGTGGGTAATCCAAAGCAGGTCGAGGGCCGATCCGCGCAAGTCGCTTTGCAGCCCTTCGATGAGGCGTCGCCCGGCCGTTTCACACGAGTCGCCGCAGCCGGCGCGGTGCGTCCCGTCGCCGCTGTCGACGAGGATGTGTCGTCCGTCCGGAAGATCGACGAGTGCGGAGAGCGCTTCGCCGACGTCGAAGAAGTGCACCGTCATGCTTCGGCCGCCGCCGCATCCCCCCGCAGGGGAACGAGGGGCCGCATCGTATGGGAGCGGAGTGGCGATGGGCGAGTCGTCCCGAGACGCGATGGCGCGCCGCCCTGCCTCGACCGGCACGCCCGCGTCGGAGATGCCGTTCGAGTCGATGGTCCGCGAGCAGCCGTTTGCTAGGGCCATCGAAATCATGGAAGCCAGGGCGGGCCGTCGCGCGTGAGGGAGCAATCGAATCGATCTTCGGGCCCGTCGTCGTCAGCGCCGGGCGCGGCGTATGACGACGCCCGAGCCGGTCGCGCTCAGCAGCCGCTCTCCTTCGCGCAGAACGACCCGCGGCCTGCGCTCGCTCGACGCGTCCGGATCGATCGCTACGACGGGCGTGGCCGTGGACCCGCGGGGCGGGGGTGGTTCGAGGAGGCTCTGCGATGCTTTGGGTGTCGCCGAGTCGGGAGCCGTCGCTGTCTCGCCGCCCTCGGAGCCAGCGCGCTCCGTGGACGAGGCGCTCCGACTCGGGGCTTCGACGGAAGGCGTCGGACCATCGGAGGACGCGAGCAATTCACTGGGGCTCGTGATGTCGAAGGGATCGTGCGAACCGAGCGGCGGCCTTGCCTCGGGACTGGCATGGTCGCCCCGAGCCATCGTCCTCGTCGCGCCGAAGGACGCGGCTCGCCGTATCCCCGCTCGCTTTCCAGCGTTGCGCTTGAGGCGCTCATGGCTTTCCAGTTCGGCGTCGCGCGCCGCCGGCGCGGGGGACAAACCGTCGAGCGTGGACGGAGCCGCCGTGGAACCGCCGCGGACGGCTCTCGGTGCCCGGTTTAGGCGCCAGGGCGCGGCGGCCCCTTCTCGATTCTGTCCGGCTGTTTGCATGAGCTCCCCGATTTCAGCGGGCGAGGCCGCGACGAACGCGGCGAGCACACCGCGCATCAGATCGTGTACGAGCGCGTGGATCCTCGGCCGAAGCTGCGCGAAGTCCGCGCCAGGCCAATCCTTCGCCGGCTCCTCGCCGGTCCTTCGAACCGTAGTCTTCCGTGCCGCGTGATCATCGCTCATGGCGGCCACCTAGGCGCAATGCGCGTGCCATGGAAAAAAGGTACATCGGGGGGACGCGGCCGTCACTCGAGGCGCCGAGCCGCACTCCAAAGGGGGTTTAGAAGGAAAGCTGGAAGTCAGGCTGATTCGCGCCACGCTCTATTTGATGGCGCTCAAGTGCACGACATACCACTGGCCGCGCCACGAGATGAGCGATTTAACATCGAATGCGTACGCGGTCCCTTCCACCTCGTAACGCAGCTTCGAGCCAAAGACGCGAAAGTAGCCGATCTTGTTGTATTCCTCGTGCGGCTCCACCCAGCGCGCGCGGCCGTCCGGCACGTCGAGCCCGACCAGTCGCGCGTGCGCGCCGGCATTTCCTAGATGACTATGCAGTGCGTGAATGTCCCGGGTGTATGCCGCCACCAGGCGGTGCTTCCAGTCGGCGCCGGGGGAGCCGACGTCTTTGACTTGTTCGTATGCGCCCAATGGAAAAAAAAAGGCCATCGCCCTGTCGGGGTCGTCCGCAACGATCGCCTCCCATAGCGCGGCGACACGCGCTTCGAAGGCGACCCCCGTCGCCCGGGGGACCTCTCGAGTCTGAGGCAAAAGGGCAGGATCGGCGCTCGCATTGGCGATGCCAGCGTCGGGCACGGGCGGTGCGGTCGAGGGTGCCGACGGCGTATCGAACTCGGGGAGAGCGCTGGCGTGGCTTCCTTCCGGCGCCGGGGGTTCGCGATGGGTACACGCCGAGAGCGGCGAAACGCTCAGGCCCGCGACGGCGAAGGCGGTCGCGAGACGCGATAGCGCGACCCACGATCCCGACATGCCACAACATTGACCATGGTGCCCGACTCCGACGATAGCTATGGTGCGAGGAGACAAAAGCATGCGAACGCTCCTACTCTGCACTGCCGTGGCGTCGCTTTTCGCTATTTTCGGCGGCTGCGCAAAAAAGCAAGACGACACCGCACCGCCGGCGGCAGCGACCGCCTATCCGCCGCAACCATACCCGGCCCAGGGGTACGGCGCGCCGCAGCCTTATCCTCAAGCGCAGGCCCCGTACGCCCAGCAGCCGGCGACCGCTCCCCCCGCGCCCTACGGCGCGTATCCGGCTGCTCCGCAGAGTGCGCCCCCCGCCGCTCCGGCACCCGCGCCGCCATCCGCTCCGACGGCTGTCCCGGCCGCAAGCGGGCAGATGGCGGTACCCGGACCGATCGCCTTTCAGTGTCAGAACGATGTCCCGTGCGGGACGCACCACTGCAACCTGCAGTACGGCAAGTGCGCGTTCCCTTGCCAATCGGCGGCAGACTGCATCACGCCGAACCAGTGCAGCCTCGGTCTCTGTGTGATCCCGTTCACGCCGCCTCACTAGAGGGCCTGTTCCTATATCCCCTGGCCGATCGAAGGCCGTCGTGGACGTGGACATTCTAACCTGAAGTTCCCTCCAGTCTAACGATTGGCTCATGCCGTCCTGGGTTCAGTACGGCGACCGTAGGGAGCGAAGTGGACCCCCGAGGAAGGGATCCCGCAGGGTTCTACCGTCGGTCCTCTGCT
>CAZVPE010000295.1:0-6295 GCA_964628155.1 uncultured Polyangiaceae bacterium
CGGCGCCGGTCGCCGATAGCCAGAAGCTGGTCGCGAACTTGATGGCGGCGGGCGATATGGACGTCACTATCCACTTGGTTGCGGGCGCAGGTCACGGCTTCGCGACGCCCGCAACCGCCTGGCCGGACGCAGAGTCGGCGATGTTCACGTGGCTCACCGGCAAGGGCATCGGCAAGTAGACTTTTGGCGGAGGGCCGCGTTTCGACGGCATCGATTCGCCCATCCGCCCTAGCGGAGATAGTAAAATAGCGCTGCGGAGAGCACGAAGACCACTTCGATCACCAAGAGGAAGATCAAGCCCTGCCGTGCCACGAAACGGGCCACGCTGGGCTGCGGTTCGCCAGGGGGGCCACTCGCGGCACGCACCTGTCTCAGCTCGAGCCTCAGGTCTTCGGGGGATGGCGGATGAGCGTTCATGGGGTGGATTCACGCGCGCCGTTAGGACGGAAAGAGGAGGTAGAACGCCAGGCGGTACGCGGGGACGAACGCGAACATACCGAAGACCATGAGATGCTTGGCCTTGAATCGGTTGTCGACCGCCTTCTGCTGGAGCACCCGGCGCATCAAGAGCGCGACGGTGGCAAGCAGCACGACACCGGCCGCCAGCGCGAAGCGAATGTCGGGAATGGCCGCGGAAGCCACCCATGAGCCGAGGAGGATCACGGTCCGGAGAATGCCGAGGAATCGATCGAGCGCGAGCGACGGTGGCTCGAGCTCTCGCCAGCTTCGCAGATGTTCTCGGACTTCCTCGAAGCCGCGGAGGTGCTCCGGAATGAAGATCTGGCGCCCCGGCTCGGGAGAGGACACGAGCAGTCCAAACCCCTTTCTCTCCACGACCCGCTTCACCTCGGGGCGCAAGACTTCGACGGGAGGAACGCCCCCGAGCCGGAGGTGGAGAACGTTGTCGCTCACGGTCAGCTCGAACTCGTCCCACGCTTTGCGCGCTCGCTTCATCGCTCGAGGGATGGGCGCAAGGATGAGGCACGGCACGGCGAGCAGCGCCACCGGGAACCACCACCAGGCGACCTCGAGTCGCTGGGCGCGGGACGACAAGAGGATGAACACGAACGTCAGGCCCACGGTGAGCGGGATCTGCCACGCCAAATGACGCCCGAGCCGACGCTTGGTCGTGGACGCAAACGCGGATGGCTCCAGCCGATACTTGCGGATCTGCATCGAGACTTCTTCGTGATGGCCCAGGTCGGAGGCGGGGGCAATCGTCCGTTCGGGTGACACGCGCCCCACGCGTAGTGCACCCTGACCGTGTTCAAGGGGACGCGGCGGACGATAGACGCGCCTGTCAGTCTTTCACGAAGTCGTGCACGATGGCCCGGACGGTCTCGAACTCGAAGGGCTTCGCAACTTGGACGTTCCCCAGCCCCTCGAGAAAGCGCACCGCGCGCTCGCTGAAGGCCCCTCCAGTCATGAAGACGATGCGCCGCGCTTGTTCCGGGCACGAACGCGAGAGGGCCTCGTGAACGTCCATCCCGCTGAAGTTGGGCATCATGATGTCGCAGAAAATGACGTCGAAGCGCTCACCCCCAGAGATAAGCTCGACCGCCTCGCGCCCGTCGGTCAGGACGCGCACGTCGTGGGCCCTTTGCAGTCCACGCGAAAGCGCCATGGCCACGGCTCGCTCGTCATCGATGACGAGCAACTTTCCGCGCCGTTCCGCAGCGGCTTCGGCTGCGCCGCCTGCCACTGACGGGGGCGGGGCTTGCGCCGGGGGAAGGGCCACCGTGAACACGGCGCCGCCCGCCGCGGAGTTCGATGCCGTGATCTCGCCTCCAAGTGCCGTGACGATGTTGTGGCAAATCGACAGGCCGAGGCCCGTACCGGCTCCCGACGCCTTGGTGGTGAAGAAGGGGTCGAAGATCCGCGGAAGCACATCGCTGGGAATCCCTGGCCCCGTGTCGGTGAACTGTACGACCGCGCGGCCAGCGGGGTCCGTGAAGGTCGTGACCACGATCTCGTTCGAGGCTGCGCGCCCTTCGCCGATCGCCTGCGCTGCGTTGACGAGGAGGTTGGTAAAGACCTGTCCGAGCTCACTCTCGTCCGCGAGAACGAAGGGCGTGATCCCGAGCGCTTTCCGCGTGCGTGCGTAATGACGGGTCGCGTGAGCGGTCATCTTCAGGCTAAGCTCGAGGACCTCGGGAAGGTCGAGCACCCTGCGTGAAACGTCGTCCGCACGACCCATCTTCCGGAGATCAAGGACGGTGCGCCGCACGCGCTCCGCGCCCTGCGCAGCGTCCTTGAGTGCCTCGATCACCTCCGAGATGCCGCCCAGGAGTCGATCGCCTGGTCTGCAGTCGACGGCGGTCGCCACCAGGTCTCGTGCGTCGTTGGTCGCCCGGGCGAGGACCTCGAGCGAGACCGACAGATTCGCCGTGACGTACGTGAGCGGGTTGTTGATTTCGTGGGCCATGCTCACCGCCATCGTGCCGATGGCGGCGAGGCGCTCGCTGTGCGCGATCCGTTGCTCGAGCCTTCGACGCTCCGTGATGTCGCGAAACACCACCACCCCGCCCAGAAAGGCGCCGCTGTCGTCGATGATGGGGGCGACGCTCTCGTCGATCGGGATCTGTGCGCCGGTCCGGATGACGAGTCGTCGATCCGCTGCGACCTCAACGACGAACGCCGTCCCACCCGCGACTCGGAGCGGCTTCTGGACGGGGTTGTCCGCCTTGTCGCGGACGTTGAACACCTCGCCGAGGGGCCGCCCGATGGCTTCCGCGCCCCATCCAGTCAGTCGTTCCGCGACGACGTTCATGAACGTGATGATTTCGTCCCGGTCGGTCGCGATCACAGCGTCGCCGATGCTCCGCAGGGTCGTCGAGAACCAGCGCTCCCGCACGGCAAGGCGCGACTCGAGCTCGTGATTGTGCAGGGCGACTTCGACCGCGATCCGTAGCTCGCGCTCGTTGAACGGCTTGAGGATGTAGCCGTGCGGACTCGTCTCCTTGGCGCGAGCAAGCGTCGCATCATCGGACTGCGACGTGAGGTAAATTATCGGCCGCCCAAAACGCGATCGAATCTCGCCTCCGGCGTCGATGCCATCACGCTGGCCGCGCAGCTTGATGTCGATCAGGACCAGGTCCGGCCCCATGTTCGCGACAGCTTCGAGCGCCTCGGCCGCTGTGGCGACTGGCGTCGGAACGTCGTACCCGAAACGGGTCAGCGTTCGCTGGATGTCATCGGCGATGAGTGCTTCGTCTTCGACCACCAAGATCCTCGTCATGAAGCGCCCCTTTCGGCGGGTCGGGGGAATCGAAGACGGCACTCGGCGCCTCCGGCGGAAGCGAGGGTCAGGGTGCCGCCGAGCTGACGCGTGAGTGTCTTGACGATATGCATTCCGAGCCGGTTGGAGCCGGCCAGATCGAAGCCCGAGCGGAAGCCCGGCCCGTTGTCACGCACGGTCAGTAGGTAGTCCCCCTCGACAACCTCGAGGACGATGTCGATCCGCGGCGAAGTCGGCGCATCGCCGGCAAAGGCGTGCTTGAGCGCGTTGGCCACGAGCTCGTTCAGAATCAGCCCGAAGGGCACAGCGGTGTCCACGGGGAGCGCTATCCCGCCGGCCTTGACCTCGGTGCGCACGTCGGCGCGGCCATAAGCCCGCAGCAGAGTCGGTACGAGCGACTCTGCGTACTCGCCGATTTCGACGTCGCCCGGATTCTTGGACAGGTGCAAGCGCTCGTGCAGCAGCGCGATCGCGCGTACGCGCTCCTGGCTGTCCCGGAAGGCAGCCTGCGCGGCGGGGTCGACCATTTGCTCGGCGTGGAGCTTGAGGATGCTCGAGACGACCTGGAGGTTGTTCTTCACGCGGTGATGGACCTCTTTGAGCAGCAGCTCCGCCAACGCGAGACGCTCGCTCCTTTTTTGCCCCGAGATGTCCCGCGTGATGGTCGAGATGCCAACCAGCTCCCCGAGCCGGTTGCGGATGGGGGACGCCGTCAGCGAGACCTCGCGCCGCTCACCGTCCTTTCCAACCCGGATCGTGTCGAGCACGTCGAGTCGCTTGCCGCGCCCCACGGCAGCGAGGAGCTCGCGGTCCTCGGCCGCTCGGTCCGCAGGCACGATGAGGTCGACATGCTTGCCGATGACCTCGGCCGCCGTGTAGCCATAGAGCCGCTGCGCGCCGCGGTTCCAGCTCTCGATGATGCCGTCTGGACTCTTTCCGACGATCGCGTCGTGGGTCGATTCCACGATTGACGCGAGGCGAGCCAGGTTGTCGTCGGCCACCCTTCTTTCGGTGATGTCGCGCGTCGTCACCGCGACCCCGTCTTCGAGGGGCACGACCTGACGGTGAAACCACCGGAGCTCGGGTTCCGAGGCGAGCTCAATCGATATCTCCTCTTCGATCCGCTCGCGGCTCTCGGCGACGTGCACGAGACGGTCGAAGCGGAAGTGTGAAGCATGCGGGAGCCCGATGAGGCTCGCGCCGATGGCGTTCGCACGACTCATCCCCAGATCTGCCAGCATCGGCGGATTCGCCTCGACGATGCGAAAGTCGACGATCCCGCCTTCCAAGCCTCGCACGCACTCGAGGATGATGAAGCTCTCGATCATCCCGTCGGTCGCGGCCCGCAGTCGGTTCTCGACCCGTCGCAGTTCATCCAGTGCACCCCGCAACTTGGCCGGACCCGGGAGCGCGAGAGCGCGCGGGAGGAGTGCGACGAGCATCACGGCCGTGGCGAGCGACGCCACGGCCGTGAGAGCCTTGACCCCCCCGGAGAGCCAGTAGAGGGGCGTCCAGAGCGTCCAGATCTCGAGGAGGTGCGTCATCCCGCACGTCACGATGAACGTTGCAAACGCCCAAAAGAGCTTCGTGAAAGGCAGGTCGCGGCGGCGCCGTACGAGGTACCCGAGCGTCAGGGGAATCGACATGTACGACGCCGCAATGACCGCGTCGGACAGCACGTGAAGCCACATGAGGCCGCTCAGCCAGAGGTAACAGTGCCCGTGGGGCATGAAGCCCGGCGAGGCGAACATCCGGTTCAGGAGTCCAAACATCGATTCTCACACCGACCTTCCACGAGCCGCGAGACGGCTCTGCCCATCGCAAGCGCTGTGGTCGCAACGTAAGGCGCGCCGCAGCTTAGGACCACGCTTCAGCTCGGAGCCGGAACTACATCGGCGTCATCGTCGGAGGCAAGCAGCCGGCTCCACTCCCTTTTCTTTGGCGATGCCTTGGCCGTATCCGTCGGGGGGCCGAAGATCCAGGTCTCGACCTCTCTGCAATTCGGCGGCGAGGCCCGGAGGGACCGCTTCCGCGCCGGCGGCTGCTTCATGACCTGAGTAACCCCCGGGGGGGGAAGCATGTTCGAACGAGAGGACGCGCGCTTGCGTGTCTTGAGGTCGACGGGTCTTCTGGATTCGCCTCCAGACCCTACGTTCGATCGCTTCACGCGTCTCGCTGCCCGCCTCCTCAAGGCGCCGTGCGCACTCGTAGGGCTGGTCGATGAAAGCAGAGAGTTCTTCCTGAGCACCCATGGCCTGGGCGAGCCATGGGCTTCGCGGCGCGAAGTGCCGTTGACTCGCTCGTTCTGCCACTATGCCGTGCGCAACCGCGCTTCGTTCGTCGTCAACGACGCGCGCGAGCATCCTCTCGTCCGCCACAACCAGGCGGTTTACGACCCCGGCGTGATGGCCTACGTCGGCATTCCGATCGTTCTGGGCGGCGAGGCCATCGGCGCCGTCTCGGTCGTAGACGTTCAGCCGCGCGCGTGGTCGGACGAGGAGGTTCGTTCGCTGGGCGACCTTACGGAGTGCGTCGTCTCGGAGATCGAGCTGCGGCTCGCTTTGGACGCTTCGCGAGCGCGATGCTCATTTGGCGAGGCTCTCGTCGAGACCCTCGGGGACAGCGTCCTCGCGGTCGACGCAGCAGGCAAATTCTTGGTCGTCAATGCAGCCGCGCGTCGGCTGTTTGCGTACGGGGCCGACGTGGGTCGGCCTCTTCCCGCGAATTGGGCGGCGCTGCACCGTGCAACGCTGCCCGACGGCTCGCCGCTTCCATCTGAGGACGGCGCTATCGCGCGAGGATTACGAGGGGAGCCGACCGACGGTTTGGAGTTCGCGCTCGTTCGTTCTTACGCAAGTGAGACCAGGTGGGTCGAAGCCTGCGGGCGCCCGGTCCTCGGGGCGCGGGGCGAAGTGGTCGCGGCAGTGGCCGTTTACCGGGACATTACGGACCGAAAGCAGCGCGTCGACGCTGCCCACATGAAGGCGCACAACTTCGCGCAGATGGAGGGACGCTACCGCGGGCTGCTCGAGGCGGCGCCCGACGCGATGGTCGTCG
>CAZVPE010000296.1:0-6239 GCA_964628155.1 uncultured Polyangiaceae bacterium
GACTGACGGTTTGAAGGCCGCGCTCGAGGCGGTGTTGGTGTCCCCGTACTTCATCTTCAAGCCGGAGATAGACCCGGCGACGCCTGGAGCGCACGCGCTGAGTCCGTACGAGCTGGCGACCCGGCTCTCGTACGCGATCTGGGGTTCGACTCCCGATCAGACTCTCCTCACGGCGGCCGGTGCGGGCCAGCTGTCGACGGATGCGCAGGTGAAGGCGCAGGTTACGCGGATGCTGGCCGACTCGCGGGCGTCGGCATTGCTCGACGAGTTCGCCGGCGATTGGCTCGACTTCTCCAACGTCGAGTCGCACAGCGCGGACCCCACGGTCTTTCCGGCATTTACGCCCGCGCTCGCACACTCGATGCGGCTCGAAGCGCGAAGCTTCATCCGTGACTTTCTCGGATCGAACACTCCCGTCTCGCAGATGTTCTCCGCGGGTTTCACGTACGTCGATGCCAATCTCGCGCCGCGGTACGGTTTGCCAACGACCCCCGGGACGTTGGGTCCCGACGGCCTATGGCGCGTCGCGACCACGGGCTCGCAGCGCGTCGGCCTGCTCACGCTCGGATCGCTCCTCACGACGACTTCCAATCCGGATCGCACCTCGCCGGTGCGGCGCGGAGACTTCATCTACGAGCGCCTCCTTTGCGGGACCATCGGGTCTCCGCCTGCCAACGTGGGAGCGCTCACCGTGAGCGCGACGGGGACGATGACCGTGCGGCAGTCGCTCGAAGCGCACGCGAGCAATCCGGCGTGCTCCGGGTGCCACTCGATCATGGACCCATTGGGATTCGGACTCGAGAACTACGACGCCATCGGTTCGTACCGGACCATGGACGGGACGCTACCCATCGACGCGAGCGGGGCCTTCCCCGACGGAACCGCGTTCGTCGGAGCGCAGCAGCTGTCCTCCGATCTTTCGAAGGACCCGCGCTTCGCCCCCTGCCTCACGCAGTCGTTCATGACATACGCGATCGGGCGTCTCATGAATCAGGCGAACGACGTCGACTGGGCCAACTACCTCGCTCATCAGGCGCAGCTCGCGAACGGAAGCCTGACCTCGGTGGTCGATACCGTGATTCTGAGCTCTGCGTTCCGAACGCGCCAGGCCCCTCCGACGATGTAACGGTTACCGGTCCGGCTCTCAGGGTCGAGACCTCGGCGCGCCCTTCCGCCCCAGGCGGGAGGGCGTCGTCGTTTTGTCGCGGGTACGGAGAAGCGGCCACGGCCCCGGATGGCGACGAGGAGCACCCGCAGGGCGGGCCCCCGCTGGACAGTGGTGAGCGCGGGCGGGCCCCCTCTGGACAGTGGTGAGCGCGGGCGGGCCCCCCCTGGACAGTGTGAGCCCGGGCGGACCCCCTGCGACCGCCAGGAGAGAGATGCCGCGGGCTTACTTCAGATAGGCCGCGAGACCGATGTTTTGGTCCTTCAGCGCCTGCGCCACGACCCCGGCAATTTGCTTGGCCCCCGCCGCCTCGAAGTGCGTGTGGTCGTCGCAGAAGAAGAGGCCGACAGGCTCCGTCGTCGACATGAAGTTCAGGTCGTTCGGGCAAAGAGCGAGCGTGGTGAAAAGATTGGCGGACAGCGTCGTCAGGTCGATGACCGGAACGCCGTTGGACGTGCCGGCCGCCTTGGTCTCCGGACCGAACGGCCGGTTCGGAGTCACCGTGGCGCCGGTGCAGGCCATCATGCTCGTCGAGGTCAGGAAGATCGGTTGTGCCCCGCGCGTTTTCGCGGCCATGGCCATCGTGCCCAGATACGTCTCGAAGAGGGCCGAGCCGACGTGACGATTGCACGTGGCATCCGCATCGTTGATACCGAACTCAATGAATAGATAGTCCCCCGGTTTCATCCCGCTCGTCGCGTCGAGCATCGCCTGCCAGCGCGCCGAATACGTCATTGGGCTGACCGTGCACTCTCCGTTCGCCGTCATCGTCGTGCCGACGTTCGGATCGTAGAGCCATGTCTGGATGCTCCGGCCGCCGGCCGCACTATCAACTACGGTGACGTTGGCATTGAAATAGGGTTGAAACTGGCTACCCCAGCCGCAAGGGCAAACGCCCTGACAGTTCATCATCGTCGAGTCGCCCGCGAGCCAGACCGTGATCTTCTTCGTCGGGTCGGCGACCGGCGTGCCGGCGTTGCCTCCGTCGCCGGAGCCGGTGCTCGCACCGCCGCTCGATCCGGCGTCCCCAGCTGCACCGCCGCTGCTGCTGCTGCCAGCCGCGACTCCACTCGAGCTGGCCTTGCCGCCCGAGCTAGAGCTTCCCGCCGAACTCGAGCTTCCCGAGCTTCCCCCGGAGCTCGTCGAAACCCCGCCCCCGGCACCGGTCGGCGCGGGACTCCCGCTCGAACTGCCGCTCGTTCCGGCACCGCTGCTTGCGGGTCCGCCGCCCATCGCACCGCCGTTCGTGCCGCCGCCGCTGCTGGTGGCGCCGCTTCCGGTCCCCGATGCGCCCGGTGTCGAGGCCGTCCCGCCACCACTCGAACTGCTGCCGCCGCTGGGCTCGACCGGGTTCGCGGTCCCACCGGGCGTTCCTGGCGAGGTGCCACCACTGCACGCGATCGCCAGCGGCAAAGCGCCAAGCAAGACCGATCCCACGATTCGCACGTGCGATATCGACCGTTTCATGAGTCGCTCCGTCAGACGGTCGCGGGTTCCTACAGAACGACCAACGTCCTGATCCCAGCCTGCAACCGATTTGGGCATAGCACAGAGTCCATCGCGGCGACCGATCGTCGGCCACAATTTTCGGCAGTTTCCGCTGGCCTTGTAGATTGGAAGTGGCCCGCTTGGAAAAGGCCGGCTCGTCGCGCGACTACGCGAAATCGCGCCGTTCGAACGCCAAGGAACCCACGACGAGCAGCACGGTCACGAAGAGCGCCGCGTGCAGCGCGGCGACGCCGACGTAGGGCCAAACGGCGACGCCGGGAGCCTCTCCGAGGAGAAGCGTTCGTGGAGGGACGTAGACGTGCAAGTTCGGAAAGACTCGGGCGAGCAAACGGCCGCCCGTCGTAGCCGCTTGTCCGAACACTTTGCTCGGAAGGTGGGCGAGCGTGTCCGCTGACCGCCCGATGACGAAAATCATCGCCGTGAGCGCCGCGGTCAAGAACGGGGAGGAAAACGAGGCGAAGAGCGTCGCCACGGCGGCGACGATCGCCACCTCGCACACCGAGAGCGCGGCGGACGCGACCACCAGCTGCCGCTCTTCGAGCGCCGGCCCAGCCGCCGCCCAGGCGACCAGGGGCAGCGCCAGCGCCCAGGGGATCACCGCGAAGACGCGCGACCCCCGTGCGCCCAAAAGCAGCAGGCCGAGGCCCGCCAGCATCGCCAGCGCGAGCCCGCCGACCGTCCACGGCGCCTGTCCTGCTTCGAGCGCAAGGAGCGCGAGCACCGCCGCCGCGTCGACCGCCACGAACACCACGAGGGTGAGCAGCGCCCCCAGGTACTTGCCGAGCAGGTACTCCCAGCGCCGGATCGGGCGCGAGAGAATGGGGAAAATGGTTTTATACTCGAGCTCGCGGTGGAGCGAGGTCGACCCCATCACGATGGCCACGACGACCCCATAGAGCGACATCGCGGCCGAGCCCAGGTCGGCGACGACGCGGGGCTCGTTGTGCAGCGACAGCGACGCGACGATGACCGAGTAACCGCACGTCGCGAGTGCGACCGCGAAGAGCCCGAGTAGGACGCGCGCTCGCACCGCTTCGCGGTACGTATTGAGGGCAATGGCCAAGATGCGCGCGGACACCGACAATCAATAGCGTGCCGGACCCTCACTGACGAGCGGGTCTTCGTATGCAGTCGTCCGGCGTCCGAGCAGGAGGCCCCGAACGCGATCGGGGACCGTCAGCGCGAGGCTTCGCACCCGATCTTCGAAGAGATTGCGGAGGAGGCCGTCGCCCATGTCGATCAAGATCCCGTAGGTTACGAGGGTTCGTCCGCCATCGAGGGGATCGGAACGAAAGAATCCCCACGCGTCTTCGATGTCGTGCGGTCGCGCCGGGTCCATCCAGAAGCGGACGACGTTGTCCTCCCGGTGTACCCGGAGGGTGTAGGTCACCTGCACGAGGGCCGACCCATGCGTCACTTCGACCAGCGGGTCGCCGCCCGAGGATCCCACCCGGCGCACGCCCCGCGTTTTCGGAAGAATTCGCCGCCAGCCGTTCACGTCGTCGAGCAGTGCGGCGAGTTCGTCTGCCTGCGCGTCGAAAACCGAATAGGTGACGCCCCCGACGTAACGACGCCCAGCCCGCTCGAACACTTGTGTTCGCGCCACCGTGCCGCCGCGCATCAAGCGGCTGGCCTCGGTCGGCGAAAGCCCGTCTGCTCGTGCGAACGATCCGACGAACAGAACTGCCGCGAAGACGGCTCCGGCGACCCAGCGTCCACCCATCCTATTCCAATCGTATGAATGCCCGTCGCAGCGCGCAACCGCGCTTCAGGCGCAAAGAGACCTGAACCGCACCGAATCGGGGTGAGCTTCTGCCCACCTTCAGCGCATGACGACCAGGCGCACGCGGGGGCCGATCGCGACTTCGAGATCCCCGTCGCACTCGTGCAAATCGCCGTCAATCATGTATTGGACGCGCCGATCGGAACTCCGGACGACAGCCCGACCCGTGACCGCCTCCAGTGCTTTTCCGTCGCGCATCGGCTCGCCGCGGTGAATCCGCGGCAGCTCGCGGACGAAGGAGAGCGAGGAGGAGTGAATCCCGAGCAGATGAAACTGGCCGGGTCGATCGACCGATCGATAGAAGGGCTTGAAGCGGAGGCCGATCTGCGAAATCGTCCCCGCGGCGACCGCGAGAAAGTCGCGCTCCGACCAACATGCGCCGTCGTCGAGGACGACCGACCCGCGAAAAGGCTTCGCCATCCGGCGGATGGTCTCTCCGCCGAGGAGGGCGCTTCCGATTCCGAGCGTCAGCGTCTTCAGTGCGACGAGCGGAGACGGTTCTCCTCCCGCGGCTCGGTAATACTCCGCCAGAAAGCCGTGCACGACACCGGTTCCGAAGAGAAAGCCGTAACCCGCCTTGCCTCCCGAGAGCGGGGCTATCCGCATGACGTGACGCTGGACGTTCTCGAGTTCGAAGGCCCCGCGCCGCGCGTAGTCGCGGACCAGCCGGCCGAGCAGCCCCTCGGGCCTGCCCCGGCGGACGCCGACGGAGTTCGCAACCGTATTCATCGTCCCGCCGCGGAGCAGGGCGACCTGGGGCATCGTGGCGCCCCCATAGACGTCGAGAAAGCCTGTGAGCGTAACGTGGTTGGTCCCGTCGCCGCCGCTGATCGCCAGGACGTCGATGTCGAAGTTGCGGAAATCTTCGGCGATCCGGTAGAGCTCGTCGATCGAGCCCGCCTCCCGGAGCACTCCGTGGTCGCCGAGGGTGCGCGCGAGGCGCGAGGCTGCGCCAGGGTCGCGCAGATTGCGCCCGCTCTTCGGGTTGAGGATGACGCCGATGCCCGACACGGAGGGTGGATATGGCCATCTGCGGCAGTGGACGTCAACGTCCGGGTCGACGCGAAGTCGGTTTCGCATGACCCGCCGCGCGTGCAACGGGGCTCCGTGCGACTTATTCATGACCTTCCGAGAGCATGAATACGAAAACTCAGGTCGAGGCCGCACGCCAGACCGTCCTGGCGATCCCGCATGTCGATCATGCAACCCTTGCGGTCAGCGGACAGGACCGTCTGGCCTGGGTCAACGGCTTGTTCACGTGCGACCTCCTGAAGCGCCAAACCGGGTACGCCGTGTACGGTCTCGCCGTCGGGCGCAATGGGCGCGTGCTGTCGGACGCGACGATCCTTGCCGACGACGGGTCGGCGAGGCTTCTCCTGTCTATTCCCGCCACAGTGGTCGCGCCGCTGCGCGAACACCTGGAGCACTATCTCGTGATGGAGGACGCCGCGATCGCCGAACGTACCGACGGCTTCGTCGCCTGGGCCCTCCATGGACCTCGGGCCGCGGGGGTCGTCGAGGCCGCGCGCGGCGCGGGAGGCGTCGGCGCAACCATCGACCGCACGGGTCTCGGTGGCGCGTTCGTGCTCGCTCCGGTGGAGCATGCGGCTCCGGTCCGTGAGGCAATCGAGCGATCGGTCCTCGAGCGGAACGGCTGCGTCGGGGACGACTTGGGATGGGAGGCGCTGAGGCTGGAGCGGGCCGTGCCGCGCTTCGGTCCCGACTTCTACGACAAGACCTATCCCCAGGAGGCGTCGCTCGAGAAGGCAGCCGTGAGTTTCG
>CAZVPE010000297.1:0-6235 GCA_964628155.1 uncultured Polyangiaceae bacterium
AAGAACCGATGCGCGACATCTTCAGCTTCTTCGAGAAGCCCAAAGATCCGCTTTCCTTCAGCGCGATCCGCATTTCGCTCGCGTCGCCCGAAAAGATCCGAGAGTGGTCCCACGGCGAAGTCAAGAAGCCGGAAACGATCAACTACCGGACTTTCAAGCCGGAGAGGGACGGGCTCTTCTGCGCGAAGATCTTTGGTCCGGTGAAGGACTACGAGTGCAACTGCGGCAAATACAAGCGCATGAAGCACCGCGGCATTGTCTGCGAGAAATGCGGCGTCGAAGTCATCCAGTCGAAGGTCCGGCGAGAGCGCCTCGGCCACATCAACCTGGCGACGCCGGTGGCTCACATCTGGTTTCTCAAGTCGCTGCCGAGCCGCATCGGCAACATTCTCGATATTTCGCTGAAGGACCTGGAGAAGGTCCTCTACTGCGAGAGCTACATCGTCATCGACGCGAAAGAGACCGGGCTGACCAAGGCCGAGCTCCTCACCGAGGAGCGGTTCATGCAGCTCGCCGAGGAGTACGGCGAGGACAAGTTCGTCGCGGGAATGGGCGGCGAGGCGATCCTCGAGATGCTCAAGCAGGTGGACGTCCACACGCTGAGCGAGCAGCTCCGGCAGGAGATGCGGTCGGCGACCAGCGAGGCCAAGCGAAAGAAGATCGTCAAGAGACTGAAGGTGTGCGAGGCGTTCCGCGAGAGCGGGAACCGCCCGGAGTGGATGATGCTGACCGTGATTCCGGTATTGCCGCCGGATCTCCGTCCGCTCGTGCCGCTCGACGGCGGTCGCTTCGCGACCAGCGACTTGAACGACCTCTACCGGCGCGTCATCAATCGAAACAATCGGCTGAAGCGCCTGCTCGAGCTCAACGCACCCGAGATCATCATTCGCAACGAGCGGCGCATGCTGCAAGAGGCGGTCGATGCGCTGTTCGACAACGGCCGTCGCGGCAAGACGATCACGGGGCCCAACAAGCGGCCGCTGAAGTCGCTGAGCGACATGCTCAAAGGCAAGCAGGGAAGGTTCCGGCAGAACCTCCTCGGCAAGCGCGTCGACTACTCGGGGCGATCGGTCATCGTCGTCGGGCCGACCCTCAAACTTCACCAGTGCGGTCTGCCGAAGCAGATGGCCATCGAGCTCTTCAAGCCGTTCATTTACAACAAGCTCGAAGAGCGCGGGTACGTCAACACCATCAAGAGCGCGAAGAAGATGGTGGAGAAGGAGCGGCCCGAGGTTTGGGACATCCTCGAAGAAGTCATCACCGAGCACCCGGTCCTTCTCAATCGCGCTCCCACGCTCCACCGCCTGGGTATCCAGGCGTTCGAGCCGGTGCTGATCGAAGGAAAGGCCATCCAGCTCCATCCGCTCGTGTGCGCGGCCTTCAACGCCGATTTCGACGGGGACCAGATGGCGGTGCACGTGCCGCTGTCGATCGAGGCGCAAATGGAAGCGCGCGTGCTCATGATGAGCACGAACAACATCCTCTCGCCGGCGAACGGTCGACCGATCATCAACCCGACGCAGGACATCGTTCTCGGCCTCTACTACGCGACCCGCGAGCGCAAGTTCTCGAAGGGGTGCTTCCGCGACGGCTCGCTCACCGTCGACAAGAAAGGTCACGTAGAAGGGTACCTCCGGGGGGTCTACGCAAGCGTCGACGAAGTGCGCATGGCGTACGACCACGGAGAAGTGACCCTGCACTCGGGCATCCGCGTGCGCGTCCCGGATCCGGACGCCCCGGGGAAGACCCGCATGCTCAGCTCGACGGTGGGCCGATGCCTCGTCGCCGAGATCCTGCCTGACGGGTTGCCGTTCGACCTGGTCAACAAGACGCTCGACAAGAAGGCCCTCTCGTCGTTGATCGACGCCTGCTACCGCAAGCATCGCAACAAGGCGACGGTCCTCCTCGCCGACCGGCTCCGCACGCTAGGCTTCGACTACGCCACGCGCGCCGGCGTGTCCATCTGCATGGACCACATGGTCATCCCGCAGGCGAAGGGCGTTCTTCTCGGAGAGGCCCAAGCCGAAGTCCAGCGCGTCATCGATCAGTACCAGGAAGGGCTCATCACCGACGGCGAGCGGTACAACAAGATCGTCGATATCTGGGCCGGCGTCGCCGACAAGGTGACGCAGGAGATGATGAACGAGATCGGCAAAGAAAAGATCGTCGATGGCGAGACGGGCAAGGAGCTCATCGAACCGAGCTTCAACCCGATCTACATCATGGCGGACTCGGGCGCGCGCGGCTCGACACAGCAAATCCGGCAGCTCGCCGCCATGCGAGGACTGATGGCTCGTCCTTCCGGCGAGATCATCGAGACCCCCATCACGGCGAACTTCCGCGAGGGGCTGAGCGTGCTCGAATACTTCACTTCGACGCACGGAGCGCGAAAGGGTCTCGCCGACACCGCTCTCAAGACTGCGAACTCGGGGTATCTCACGCGCCGTCTGGTCGACGTCGCCCAGGATGCGGTGATTGCCGAGTTCGATTGCGGAACCCTCGACGGCATTCGCGTGACGAAGCTCGAGGACGCCGGCGAAGTCATCCAGCCGCTCGGAGACCGCATTCTCGGTCGCGTCGCCCTGGAGGACATCGTCGACCCGCTGACGGGCGAAGTCCTCGTGGCGGCCAATACGGAGCTCGACGAACAGCTCGTGCACGTCATCGAAGAGGCGGGGATCGAGGAAGTGGTCATCCGCTCGGTGCTCACGTGCCAGACCAAACGAGGGGTGTGCGCCAAGTGCTACGGGCGTGATCTCGCGCGCGGTTACAAGGTGAACATCGGAGAATCGATCGGCATCATCGCCAGCCAATCGATCGGCGAGCCCGGTACGCAGCTGACGATGCGGACGTTCCACATCGGTGGAGCGGCCGCGCGAGGCAAGATCGAGCAGAGCTCGCTCGAGTCTCGCAACGAGGGATACATTCGAATTCGCAATGCAAACGTAGCCCGCAAGGTCGACGGCACCGTGACGGTGATGAACCGGCACGGCGAAATCGTCATCGTCGACGACACGGGCCGTGAACGCGAGCACCATCGTCTGGTGTACGGCGCCCTTCTCAAGGTCGACGAAGGCGCGAAGGTGAAGGCCGGGCAGCTCCTCGCGGAGTGGGATGCCTTCGCCATGCCGATCCTCAGCGAGGTCGGCGGCATCGTGAAGTTCGGCGACATCGTCGAAGGCGTGACGATGACCGAGAAGCTGGACGAGGTGACTGGTCTTTCCCGCAAGGTGATCATCGAATCGCGGGCGGCTGACCTACGGCCTCGGATCTCCATCAAGAACCCTCAGAGCGGCGAGCAACTCAAGCTCCCGGGCAGCACGCTCGACGCGCGCTACCTACTTCCGGTCGGCGCCAACATCGTCGTGCAAGACGGCGACGAGATCAGCGGCGGCGACGTTCTCGCGAAGATTCCGCGCGAGACCACGAAAACCCAGGACATCACCGGCGGTTTGCCGCGCGTGGCCGAACTCTTCGAAGCCCGAAAGCCGAAGGACCACGCGATCATCGCCGAAATCGACGGCGAAGTGAGCTTTGGCAAAGACACCAAGGGCAAGCGCAAGGTCGTCATTACGCCGTTCGCGCCGGATGGCGCGCTTCTGACCGATCAGGCGCGCGAGTACTTGATCCCGAAGGGCAAGCACATCCAAGTTCAGCCGGGTGACCGCGTCCGCGCGGGCGAGCCTCTCATGGACGGTCCGGCCAACCCCCACGACATCTTGCGCGTGAAGGGCGAGAAGGAACTCGCCGCGTACCTGGTGAACGAGATCCAGCAGGTGTATCGCCTGCAGGGTGTCGCCATCAACGACAAGCACATCGAAGTCATCGTTCGGCAGATGCTGCGACGCGTCCGGATCAAGGACGTGGGCGACACGAACTTCCTCATCGACGAGCAGGTCGAGAAGTATCTGTTCGAGCGAGAGAACCAGCGGGTGATCGAGCGCGGGGGCCGCCCCGCGGTCGCGGAACCGCTCCTCCTCGGCATCACGAAGGCGAGCCTCTCGACCGAATCGTTCATCAGCGCGAGCTCCTTCCAAGAGACGACGAAGGTCCTCACGGAGGCGGCTGTCTCGGGCAAGGTCGACTTCTTGCGCGGCCTCAAAGAGAACGTGATCATGGGTCGGCTGATTCCTGCCGGGACCGGACTGTCGGCCTACAAGCAGCTCAAAGTGGTCGTCGAGGGCGACGAGGGTGAGCGGTTCGCCCCGCCGGTGACTCGAGCGGTCGAGCCGGCGCTGACGGCCGTCAACGAAGAGTAAACCCTCGCGCGACTACAGGATGGTCCCGCCGGCGTAGCGTCGGCGGGCCCATTCGCTCATCGCGATACCGGCTGCGACGGCGAGGGGGAGCGACTGGTTGATCCCGTAGATCGGGATGCCGATGACCTCGTCGGCGCGCGCGAGGATAGAAGGGGGCACTCCGAAGCGTTCGCTCCCGAAGACGAAGACCGTTTCCCGGGGGAACGCCTCGACCGCGTAGATCGACCGCCGGGCGTGGTCCTTCTCGAGGACCCACATCGGCCGTCGACCAATCGCACGGAAGAGGTCTGCCTCGTCTTCGAGGGTCACGATCGTCTCGTACTTGTGCATTCCCATCGACGCTTTGGCGTAGAAGGGCGCCTTTCCAATCAGGAAGATTTCGCGCGCGAGGAAGTTGTGCGCGACGCGGATGATTGCGCCGACGGCGAAGGGGTTGCCAGGAGCCCAGAGTGCGACCGAAAAGTCGTTACGAACGGGCGCGAGCGCGGCCGTCACGAATTGGGCGCTGTCGTCGACCGGGGTCGGAAGGGCCATCTGTCAAACCTTGACAATGGCCGGACCACAAGTAAAGTGCGCCTCCCTCGCGGTCCGGGGTCTTCGCGACGATTCTTCGTCGGCTCTCCAGACTGCGCGCGCGGGGAGAATCTTCCGCCTATGCCGACGATTAATCAGCTCATTCGCCACGGTCGCCTGGCCGCTCGGGTCAAGACTGCCTCGCCTGCGTTGAAGGCGTGTCCGCAGAAGCGCGGGGTGTGCGTCCGCGTCTACACGACGACGCCCAAGAAGCCGAACTCCGCGCTGCGCAAGGTCTGCCGCGTCAGGTTGACCAACGGGATGGAGGTGACCTCCTACATTCCGGGCGAGGGCCACAACCTTCAGGAACACTCGGTCGTGCTCATCCGCGGGGGCCGCGTCAAGGATTTGCCCGGTGTCCGATATCACGTCGTCCGAGGGACGCTCGATGCGTCCGGAGCGATCGGGCCGTCCTCCACGAACAAGGTCAACCGCAACCGCAAGCGTTCGAAGTACGGGGTCAAGCGCCCCAAGGCGTGATGACTTCACAATCGACGGTGACGGCGGTCCCGCTCCCGGTATGAGCCCGCTGAAAGCCCACAGATTCCAAAAAGCTCTCCCAAAGGTTTACGTCCCATGCCCCGTCGCCGCGAAGTCCCGAAGCGAAAGATAACCCCGGACCCGAAGTTCAAGGACAAGCTCGTCTCCAAGTTCACGAATACGTTGATGCTTGGCGGAAAGAAGTCGACGGCGGAAGGGATTCTCTACGGCGCGCTCGACGTCATTCGCGACCGCTTCAAAGAGGAGCCTCTGGAGGTTTTCCGCAAAGCGCTGGACAACGTAAAGCCGAAGCTCGAGGTCAAGAGCCGCCGGGTCGGTGGCGCGACCTATCAAGTGCCCGTGGAAGTCCGGCCCGAGCGGCGGGTCACGTTGGCCATGCGCTGGCTCGTTACGTTTGCGCGTGACCGCGGCGAGAAGACGATGCGCGAGCGTCTCGCGGCGGAGTTCCTGGATGCAGCGAACGGTCGCGGCAACGCCGTGAAAAAGAAGGACGACACCCACAAGATGGCCGAGGCGAACAAAGCCTTCGCGCACTACCGCTGGTAATGGCGCGCCGGGGCCACCGGTGGCCTCAGCACGTGAACAACGACCCAGAACGAGGACTATCCACAGCGAAATGACCACGCCGACATAAGGATCGGGTTCCTGGCGACATCCACCGCGCAGTACCCCGACACCCTCTCTGGGTCAGCCGCCAAGCGCGGCACTCTTCCGGAAAAGCGGAAGATGGAGGCCAGAGGGGGTTTCGTGCATTCGGCACCAGACAAAGCAACCCGTTCCCCGTTCCGGACGAAAGACCATCTTAGGAGATTTTCCGTGGCTCGTGAGTACCCCATCGAAAGGACGCGCAATATCGGCATCATGGCGCACATCGATGCGGGGAAGACCACGACCACCGAGCG
>CAZVPE010000298.1:0-3909 GCA_964628155.1 uncultured Polyangiaceae bacterium
GGGTCCTCGTGATCCACGTGAGGATTGCTCGCCAGACGCTGTCCGATTACGCTCGGATCGTTCCCTTTCGGGTGGGAAGGACACGATGACGAGCAGGGGGGCTCACAATCCGATCCTAGAGACGGGAAGCGTCAGAGCAGGGTCTCCGTCCTTCGAGGACATTCTCGACGTCATGGGCGCCGCTTCCGCGGGGGACGTCACGGCTCGGGTGCCCCTCCCGGACCCAAAGCAAGTCGAGGATCCGGCGACCCGACTTGGCAGCGGGCTCAATCGGCTCTTGGACGACCTTTCCGCTCGCGCGCAAACCGCAGAGCTCTTGGCCAATCGCCTGGGCGTCCTGTCGTCGGTGGCGCACGAGTTCGCGGAGGCGACCCGAGATTCAAAGCGGTTGCTCGACACCGTGGCGAAGCGTTTGGCCGAGGTCGTAAGAGACCAGTGCGTCGTGCGACTCGTCTCGGCGGACGGACGGGAGCTTGTCCCGATGGCGATGCACGGCGTCGACGATGCGGCGGAACGATTGCTTCACGAGGTGTTCTCGGATCCCGTGCCGCTGGAGGCAAATCCGATCTCACGAATGGTTCTCGAGACGGGTGAGCCTTTCATCGCGGCCAAGTTCGACCTGGATGCAGTTCGGCCGAGGCCGACGCAGAAGTTCTTCGACTGGGCGCGCCGCGTCGGCCTCCACAGCCTCTTGATCCTGCCCCTCCGCAATGGGGGAATCTCCCTCGGTCAGCTCCTTCTGACGCGATATCGACCCGAGAGCCCATCCTTCGACGAGCGCGACCTGCACTTCGCGCGGGCGCTGGCCGATCACGCCGCGATCGCCGTGGCCAACTCCCGTTCGTACGCGGGCGAGCAGAGTGCCCGCGCTGCAGCGGAGAAAGCGATCGACGACCTTCAGGCGTCCGAAGCGCGCTATCGGCTGATGTTCGACAACAGTCCATTGCCCAAATGGATGTACGACGCCCAAACGCTTGGTTTCTTGGACGTCAACGTTGCCGCAATCCGCGACTACGGGTACTCGCGCGAGGAATTTCTCGCGATGACGGTCAGGGACCTCCGAGCGCCGGACGAGACCGCGGGGCCTCCGGAGGGGGTGGGCGCGAGTCATCGACCGAAGTTTCACATCCTGCGACTCCGCAAGAAGAGCGGCGAAGTCATTCTCGTCGAAGTCACCTCGCACGCGTTCAAGCTGCAAGATCGAACGTGTCGACTCGCCGTAGCGAAGGACGTGACGGAGCGGCACCGCTTGGAGGGCCAGCTGCGCCAGTCGCAGAAGATGGACGCGGTCGGCAGGCTGGCAGGAGGCATTGCCCACGATTTCAACAACGTGCTCTCCGTCATCCTGAGCTACTGCGAGACGATGCTCGGTGACCTGAGACCGGACGACCCGATGCGGGACGACGTCGACCAGGTGCGCAAGGCCGGCATGCGAGCTGCCGACCTGACCCGGCAACTCCTGATGTTCAGCCGGCAGCAGGTGATTGAGCCCAAGGTTCTCGATTTGAACGATTTGCTCGCCGGCATGGACAAGATGCTCCAGCGTATCCTCGGGGCGGACATCGATCTCGTTTCAGTACCCACGCTCCCGCTTGGAAGGATTCGGGTCGATCCGGGGAGCATGGAACAGGTCATCATGAACCTCGTCGTGAACGCGCGCGATGCGATGCCGACGGGGGGCAAGCTCACGCTGGAAACCGCGAACATCACGCTCGACGAGGACTATGCCGAAAAGCATCACGGCGTGACGCCTGGGCCGCACGTCATGCTCGCGGTTTCCGATACGGGCGCAGGCATCGACAAGGCGACGATGGACCGCATCTTCGAGCCATTCTTCACCACGAAAGAGACAGGCAAGGGGACGGGCCTCGGACTTTCCACGGTGTTTGGCATCGTGCAGCAAGCCCGTGGAAGCCTTTGGGTCTACAGCGAGCCCGGGAAAGGGACGACGTTCAAAGTGTATCTCCCGCGCGTGGATGACGCGATCGAGACGCCGGGGATCCCGGAGGCCTCGACGACGCGACGGGGGACCGAGACGGTTCTGCTCGTGGAGGACGACGATCAGGTGCGCGCCGTTGCTCGCGATATTCTCTCCAGGAACGGCTATCGAGTCATCGAAGCGCGGAACGCGGGGGAGGCGCTGCTTCGCACGGAACAGCATCTCGGCCCGATCCACCTACTTCTAACCGACGTCGTGATGCCTCAAATGAGCGGCCCCGAGCTGGCCAAACGCTTGGTCGGAATCCGGCCTGACATGAAAGTGCTTTGTATGTCCGGCTATACGGACGACAGCATCGTTCGCCATGGCGTTCTCGAGTCGCGCGTCGCGTACATTCAGAAGCCTGTCACTCCGGCAGCGCTGACCGCGCGTGTGCGGGCGGTGTTGGATGCTGGAGACGCAAGAACCGCGTGAGGTGAGAGTCGTTCGGTGCTCTAGGAACGTTCCACCGCGCGGCGGCTACTCGAAGCCGAGGAGTTCACGGAGTTCGCGGTAGTCCGCGACGACGGCGTCCGCCTCGGGGCGATCACAGGGCGGGTTGCAGCCGGCTTCGGCGCAGCCGATCACCGACGGATTGGGGCTGGGGTCGACCGCCGCGTCGTCGTTCTCCACCGTGATGCGCACGGAGCCCATGTCGTATGCCCGGGCGCCCGCGACATCGCTCCGCCGCAGATCGCCCACGTGGACGGCGCCGCGCGCGCCCACGCCCAGGCCGTCGAGGGCCGCCCTGAACGTCCGCGCGTGCGGCTTGGGGACGCCCACCTCGTCGGAGAACACCTGCACTTCGAGGTGCTCGAGCAAGCCAACTCGCGCAAGGAGCCGCCGCACGACGCGGCCCGGCGTGTACCCGGTATCGCAGATGAGCGCGCGGCGCACGCCCTGGCGAGCGAGCGACTCCAGCGTCTCGCGCGATCCCGCGACGGCGACGACGTCGTGCGTGAGGATCTCCGACTCCATCTCGTCGATGAGTCGCGCGGCCTTCGCCGAGTCGAGCGTCACCCCGAGCGCCCCCAGGCATCCAAGCGTCATGTCGCGGCCCGTGAAGGCCCTGTGGCGATGCCACGAAAGTTGGTGCTCGCGCCAGGCGTCTCGCAGCGCTGCCTCCGCGGTCTCGGGGTCGGCGCCAGTGTACGCGCGGAGGATGCGCGCGCGGGCCGAGTGCCCCTGACTCGGCCCCGCCTCGGTGAGCAGGGTCTCCCAGCAATCGAAGGTGACGGTGTGCGGCCTGAAAAGACGCGCGCGGTCCATGAGTCTCCCCGGCGATACCGCAAGAGCGGGAGCCGCGCCACAACGCCCGCCTATGGGCCCTTCGGCTTTCCGAGCGGATCGCCGTACGCGTCGAGCTCCTCGATCGCCCCCAGTTGGAGTGTCTCGAGCGTTGGCTCGAGCTTCTTCCGGTCGCCGACGACGATGATCTCGAGGGTGTCGGGGTGGAGGTGCGCGCGGGCGGCTTTCATGACGTCGTCGGCGGTGACCTTGTCGATGCGAGCCGGACGCGTCGCAAATTCGTCGAGAGGGAGTCCGTAGACCGCGATGTCGGAGAGGGCGCCCGTCACCTCGCTAACCGCCTCGAAGCGACCAGGCATCGCGCGCTTGATGTTCTGCTTGGCGTTCTCGAGCTCCGCGTCGGACACGGGTCGGTCGCGCATGGCTCGAACCTCGTTGAAGATCTCCGTGATGGCAGGGGCCGTCTTGTCGGCCACGATGCTTCCCCCCACGCTGAAGTATCCCGACCCGTGACGCATCTGGAAGCTCGAACTCGCTCCGTAAGTAAAGGCGTGCGCCTCCCTCAGGTTCAGATTGATTCGGCTCGAGAACATCCCGCCGAGGATCGTGTTCATGACGAGGATGGCGTCGCGATCCGGTGCGAGGCGAGGCACTCCGATCTCCGCCAGCCGCACGAGCGACTG
>CAZVPE010000298.1:4009-6195 GCA_964628155.1 uncultured Polyangiaceae bacterium
CGCCCGTAGAGCGAGTTGCCATACGGGTGTGACCGCCCGTAGAGCACCGCCGCGGTCGCGTTGGACCACATCGACGAAACGTTGTTTTTCTCTTGCTGGAGCGACGCGAGGCGCCGCGCCTTCAGGCGATCGATCTCGGCCTGCGGAAAGGCTGGATGCATGACGACCTCGCTCAAGAGTCCGAGCGCGGCCTCGAGCTTGTCGGCCGTGACCTTGACGCTGGCGCCGGCGGAGTCCCAGTCGACCCACGCGTTGTGGGCGGCCCCGATCGACTCGAACGCGTCGCTGATCTCGAGCGCGCTCTTCTTCGCCGTCCCCTGCTCGAGCATGGACCCGAGGAAGGAGAGCAGCCCGGGCGGCTCCTTCGGCAGATCCCCGGCTCCAGCCCCTACCACGACGCGAACGCTGACGATGGGAAGCTCGTGTCGCTCCGTGAGCAAGACGCGCACGCCGTTCTTGAGCCTGAACGACTGAATCGCAGGCGGGACGAACGCGGGCTCGGGACCCGGGGTTGGCGCCTGCTGGCGGAACGGCGCGTCGGGGGTCACCCGCTGCACTTCCGTGACGGCCGCCCGCGGCGCGGGGGCAGTCGGCGGAGCGGCCGCGCGCGTTGCCGGACGGGACTCGGCCACGCACGCGAGAAGCACGACAAGGGACAGTGGAAGAAGCGTCCGACTGTTCATGGCGTCTCTTTCCCGTCCGTCGACGCGAGCGCCCCGCAAACGGGGGCCCCTTTCTTGGGCGTGACGACGGCGACGACCCTCTTGTCCAGCGCCAACCAGGTCCTTGCTGCGGCCGTCACTTGATCGGTCGTGGCATCTCGGTACCGGGCCATGTCTTTGGGGAGATAGCCGGGGTCACCGGTCATCTGGTTGTAGGTATTGATGCTGTTCGCCCGACCGCTCACGCGTTCGAGCTCGAAGAGCTCGCCCGACAAGTAGCCTGCTTTGGCGCGCTCGAGCTCCCCCCCGGTCACGCCGTTCGCCGCGAGCCTCACGAGCTCTTCGTCGATGGCCGTTCGGAGCTCGTCCGTCGTGTGTCTCGGTTGTGCGGTTGCCGTGATCGAGAACACCGAGCCGAGCTGGCCGGAACTCTGATGGACGCTGACGTCTTGAGCGATTTGGAGATCGTAGACGAGGCGCTTGTAGAGTCGGCTCGTCTTCCCGCTGGCAAGAACGCTCGCCAAGAGATCCAGCTCGGCGTCGCCGGGCGCGAAGATCCGCGGTGTGGGCCAGCTCACGTACACGCGCGGGAGTTCGACGCCGGCGTCCATGCGGATGACGGTCTCGCGCGAGAGCGCGACGGCGGGCGGGTCGGCCCACCTGGAGCGGTCGGGAACCTGCCCGCTCGGAATCGGGCCGAAGTATTGGTCGACGAGCGCGCGCGTCTTGGCCTTGTCGATGTCGCCGGCGACGACGAGCGTGGCGTTGTTCGGGACGTACCAAGTACGAAAGAAGGCCTTGACGTCATCGAGGGTCGCTGCGTCCAGGTCCTCGGGCGTGCCGATCGTCAGGAGGTGGTAGGGGTGGTCCGGCGGATAGATGGCCGCCTGCACGTACTGGGAGACCAGGCCATAAGGGGCGTTTTCGTAGTTCTGAAGCCGCTCGTTCTTCACGACATCGCGCTGCCCGGCGAAGGTCGCCTGGTCGACGTGGTCGAGCAGGAAGCCCATCCTGTCGCTCTCGAGCCAGAGCGCGAGTTCGAGTTCGTTCTTGGGGACGGTCTCGAAGTAGTTGGTCCGGTCGCTGTTCGTCGTGCCGTTCACGTCCGTGGCGCCGACACGTTCGAGGTCGAGAAAATAGGTGTCCTCGGGAACGTGCTTGCTCCCCTGGAACATGACGTGCTCGAAAAGGTGGGCGAAACCGTTCTTGCCGCGCGGCTCGTCCTTCGATCCGACGTGGTACCAGAGGTTCACCGTTACGATGGGGGTCCGGTGGTCCTCGTGAACGATGAGCTCCAGGCCGTTGTCGAGCCGGCTCTTGTCGACGGAGATGACGACGTCGAACGGGGACCTCTGCGTGAGCGTGGAAGGCTGCGGCGGCGCGCCCGTCGCGGAACGCGTGAGGGCGAGTACGGCGCAGAGTAGCCATGGCCACGAGACTCGCGGGTTGGGTATCCGCATTGGCTCGAGAACTCGAAGAACGCGTGCAAGCATGAGGACTGGCACCGTAGCGCGATTGCTCGCC
>CAZVPE010000299.1:0-6157 GCA_964628155.1 uncultured Polyangiaceae bacterium
GCAGCCTCCACGTTCCTTGCGGAGCGCGTGATCGCCGGCGTCATCGGGAGAGTGGGCCACCCCGCCGCGGCCCTCGACGACGCCTACATCCATTTTCAATACGCCCGCGCCTTTGCCGAAGGCCATCCGCTTCGGTTCCAGGCAGGCGAGCCACTGACCAGCGGCGCCACGAGCTTGCTCTGGCCGGCGATCCTCGCGCCCTTCTGGGCCCTGGGTGCCAGAAGCCACGAGATTGTCTGGCCTGCGTGGATTCTTTCTTTCGTAGCCCTCGGAGCGCTCGCGGGCGAGGCCGTGCTTCTGACTCGGCGCCTCGCCGGGCGAGCGGCGGCGATGGGTGCGGGGGCGATGGTCCTCGCGTGCGGGGGGCTGGTCTGGTGCGCCGCAAGCGGAATGGAAGTCGTGCCGTTCGCGTGGGCGATCGCTCGCGCCTCCCGGCGCGCGAGCGAGTGGTCCGAGGCCCCGGCGGAACGCTCGTGGAGCCGCTGTGCGGAGCTCGTGGCGCTCGCGTGGGCGGCGTCTCTCCTGCGCCCGGAAGGAGCGGTGACCGCGCTCTTCGTGGCGGCGACGCTCGTCGGATTCGCTGGGCCCGGCGGCTGGCGTGCACGGACGGCGGGGCTGGGGGCGATTGCGGGTGCGTTCTCGCCCATGCTGCTGCTCTACGTCCTCACCGGATCTGCGCGCAGCAACACAGCGATCGCCAAGCTCCTGCCGGGAAACCCGTACTACGCGGGGCCCACGCTCTCCGCCGCGGTCTGGGCCAACGTGAAGATCCTCGTGGGCACGCTGCTCCAAGGCGAAGTCTGGTCAGCGGAGTTCTTGCCGCAGGGCGGCGCACCGTTCGCCTTGGCCGGGCTGGGCGCCGTGGCCTGGCTCGGTATTCGCGGCAAGTCGCGCTGGCGCGCGGCCGCGATTCTGCTCATCGCGCTCACGATGGTGGCGCCTTGCTTCTATCTGACGTTCCTCTGGAATCGCCTGCGGTACCTTTGGCCGTTCGCGACGGGATGGCTCGTGGGACTTGCCTTCCTCGCCCGCGTGGCAGGCGACATCGCCGGCGCGGTGCGTCCCCGCTGGCGAATCGTCACGCCGATCGTCTGCGGGGCGTTCGCGGGGCTTCTCGCCTCGAGGCTCGGCTGGGTCCTCGACGACGTGGCGCAATCGGCAAGCGGGATCGACCGCCAGCAGGTCGCGCTCGGACGCTGGGCGAAGGAGAGCTTGCCGGAGAACGCCCGCATCGGCGTCAACGACACGGGCGCCATTGCCTACTTCGGCGATCGAAAGACGTTCGACGTCGTCGGCCTGACGACGAGAGACGAAGCGCGCTATTGGGTGGCCGGCGTCGGCTCCCGCTTCGAACACTACGAGCGTCTCCGGGCGACGTCCCCGGCGGAGCTGCCAACCCACTTCATCGTGTATCGCGAATGGATGGGAATGGATTCGGTCCTCGGCGCGCAGCTGCATCAGGCGACCGTCAGCGACGCGACGATCCTCGGGGGGCAAACGATGCGCGCGTACGTCGCCGACTGGTCGAGGCTCGGCAGCGGCGCACGACCGTGGACCGCCGAGCATCAGGAGCCTCTCGACGAACTCGACGTGGCCGATCTCGAGAGCGAATCCGCCCACGACTACGAGCTTCTCGACGCGCGCGACGGCGAAGAAGTCGCCCGGGAGGGGACCAGTCCGAGAGGCAACCTGGTTGTCGACGGGGGACGTTCGCACCGCGACGCCGAGCGCTTCGTCGTGCACCTTCGGCCGGGAGCCGCCGCAAAAGGAGTGGTGCGTGTCGACGGCCCCCCTGGCTGCACAGTGCGCGTCTGGGCGAACGAGGCGCCCGTCGACACACTCGACATGGGCGACGACCCGGGATGGGTAGAGAAGTCGTTTCAGGTACCCGCTGTCGCCGCGACCGCACGTACGCGCATCGAGCTTCGGGCGGAAGGCGGAGCGCTCACCACGTTCCACTACTGGTTTTTCGGCACCTCGGATCGAGACTGAAGTCCGGAGGGGCGCGCCAAGATCGAGGGGCTTTCCTGGCCCCTCGACCCTGGATGAGACATCACGGCTTTTTCGGGGGGTCCTTCGCGTCGGCCTTCCCGCCGTCGCCCTTGGGAGCCTTGGCCGGCTCGGCCTTCACGAGCGGCGTGGGCTTTTCGACGGGGGCCGGCTTGATCGCTCCCGTCTGGGACATCAGCTCCACGAGGTTTGCGTAGCCCCAGCCGTGCTGCATCTTCCCGTCCGCGGTCGGCTGGATGACGTCGACCCAGTGCCAGTTGGTCACGGGCTTGTTCGACGCGGCGAGGGGCCCGAGGGGTCCCTTCTGGGTGCCGCTGAGCGTGTGCTCGACGATCTCGAAGCCGTCGATCCCCCACGAGTTCGTCGACGTCCACTTCTGGTCCGGGAACGCTTTGAACCAGTTGGTGAGGTCCTTCGTCAGGTCCTTCTTGCCCTTCGTCGCCGGGCCTCCGCTGATGTTGACCCAGTAGTCCGCGTCATCGGCGACCGTGGCGAGGACGGCTTTCACGTCGTCCTTGTTGAAGGTCTCGTCCATCTTCCTTCCGGCGTCGGCGAGCGTGTCGTCGTCCGCCGCGCCCTTCGAAGCGTGCACTTCGGGTGCGCCCGACGGGACCGTCGGCACCGCCGGAGCCGACTTGGCTCCCTTCATCTGCGCCATCACTCCTGCCGCATCGCCGTACTCGTGCTGCTCTTTCACGAGGCCGTCGTCGTTGAACCACATGACGTGAAGGCGGGTCTGCCCGACCGCCTTTTTCGAGGCCTTGACTCCCATCACGTCGCCCGTCATCGTCCCTGCCCAGACGATCTCGGCCACGGCCACGTTCGCCTTCAGCCAGACGCGGGTCACGGCCGATTTGGCGTCGCTGAAGCCATCGATCCTCGCCTGCGTTTCTTTGGCGACTTCGTCCCGGCCGTGCGCGTCGCGGCTGGGCGTGCCGTAGGACTCCACGACGGCGTCTTCGCTGTAATAGCTCGCGAGCTTCTTCGCGTCGTGGGCGTTGAACGCGTCGTGGATCCCCTTGAGCGTCTGCGGGACGAGCTCTGCGAGGCTGGGCTTCGCCGGCGGCGGCGGGGTCGTATCCGCCGGGGGAGGCGAAGCACTGGCAGCGGTGGCCGGCGGGGGCGGCGGCACCGAGGGTGGCGGCTGGGGCGCCGGTTGTTCGCCTCCGCACGCGACGAGCGCGAGCGTCGTCCAAGTGAGCGCTGCCAAAGTCGTAGGTCGCATCGTGGTCTCCTCCCGGGGGTTGGTACCGGCCAAGACGCCCTTTACCCGGTTTGCCGGAGACCTGGAAGATTTTTCCGGCGGCGCGCGTAGGCGCGACCGGCGCCTTTCGAGGTTCGCGGGACCCGAACCGGCCCTGCGAGCGCGCATCTCACCGGCGGAGAAATCCGGATTGCGCTAGAAGCGCTCCCTACGGTGCGCTTTCGATCGCTGGGAAAGACGGGCCTACGGATCAGTGAGATGTCCCTCGGCACGTGGGGGCTGTCGGGCGACGCGTACGGTCCGGTCGACGAGGCGACCCAAGAGCGGGTCATCCGCCGTGCGATCGAAATGGGGGTTTCGCTCATCGACACGGCCGACGCGTATGGCGCCGGGCACATGGAACGCGTCATCGGGCGGGCCATCGCGGACAAGCGACACGTGGTGGTCGTCACCAAGGGCGGCACCGACCGATCGACCTCTCCTCCGCAGAAGCGATTCAACGGTCCGTACCTGCGCGAGCGGGTGGAGGCATCGTTGCGGCGTCTCGCCCGCGAGCCCATCGACGTCTACTTGCTGCACAACCCCAGCCAGAACATCATCGACAACAGCGAGGCGATCGACACGCTGCTCGAGCTCAAGCAAGAGGGAAAGATTGCCCACTGGGGCGTCTCCGCGGGCGACGTGGAGGTCGGGCGAGCGGCGCTGCGCAGGGGGGCGGAGGTGCTCGAGCTCCCCTACAATCTCGTCTACGCGTCGGATCTGCACCGACTGGCCGGCGACATCATGGTGGCCGGCGCCGGCATTCTTGCTCGCTCGACGCTCGGATACGGCCTCCTGTCAGGGACCTGGACGGGCGAAAAACAGTTTCCGCCGGGCGATCACCGCGCGGACCGGTGGACGAAGTTCGAGCTCGATCTCCGGCTCGAACAGCTGGGCGCGGTCCGGTTCCTCGTCCGCGGCGACGTGCCGACGATGCGGTCGGCCGCGATCCGCTTCGTGCTCTCGAACCACATCGTTTCGACCGCGGTGCTCGGCCCGCGGACGGTCGAGCAAATCGAGGACATCGTTCGAGAAGTGGGGATGGGCCCGTTCTACTTGACGGACGACGACTTGATGCGCATCCCGAGGGCATTTCAGGCCGTGGGGATCGAGCAGTGATCGATCGGCGCGGCGCGGCGGAGGCAGCGCTCTCGGCTGCTCGCGAGGCGGCGCAGCTCATCATGCGCGTCTACGCCCAGCCGTTCACCGTCGAATACAAGATAGGCGACGATCCGGTGACGCGCGCGGATCGCGAGGCGAACGCTCTCATCTGCGAGCGTTTGGCGCGGGCGTTTCCGGGCGTACCCATCGTCGCCGAGGAGAGCGACCCGGGAACGTACGCCGGGTTCACGCGAGCGAGCGAGACATGGTTCGTCGATCCGCTCGACGGAACGCGTGAGTTCGTGGCGAAAAACGGCGAATTCGTGGTGATGATCGGCTTGGCGGAAAAGGGCCGCGCGACGTTGGGCGTGATCGTCATTCCCGTATCGGGGCGAGCGTTCGTCGGAATTGCGGGCGACGGCGCCTGGGAAGTGGCGGCCGACGGCTCGCGCACGCCGATTCGCGTGTCGACGCGAGATTCGGTCGAAGGGGCTTCGTTCGTGGTGTCCCGGTCGCGCCAGCCCGATCGGGTCAAGGCGCTTGCTGCGTCGATGGGAGCGCGCGAGGCGGTGCCCCGAGGGAGCTCGGGATTGAAGGGAGTGCTGGTCGCAACGGGCGTGCACGACGTCTACTTGCAGCCCGGGAATGCTGGAATGCGCTGGGACGCGTGCGCGACCGAGGCGCTCGTCTGCGCGGCGGGCGGCGCGTGCACGCAAACGGATGGCAGCCCGTTCGACTACGCGGTGGACGCTCTCCTCAACACCGGCGGGCTCGTGGCGACCAATGGCGCGCTTCACGACCGCGTCGTGAGCGCGCTTCGACTACAGCCCCCAAAGTAGGGCGACGTTCAGGCCTGCGAAGAACGTCGTCGAATGGGACGAGTCGAACGGAAAGGCGCTGTAGGCGAAGAAGTTGACCGCTCCTCCGTCCAACGCCAATTCAAGCCCAGCCGAGCGCGCAAGAAGACGCCGCCAGGCGAGCCGGACCCGCGGCACGAAGCCGCCCAATGAGCCCGAGATGGACTCTACGGCCGGCTGCACGATCAAGTGCTCGTATCCGAGGCCGGGAGCCACGATGAGCTGATTGTCGTAGCCGGCGTCGAGCGGAAATCGAAGCTCGAAGGCAACCTGCGAACTCAGACCGGAGACGATCGCGAAGTCGATGGCCGTGGAGTTGAAATGCTCGTAGGCCGCTTCGACGAAGAGCGCGGCGGACGGGCTCAACGAGTAGCGAATCTGCAGGCCTACGCACTCGGCCCAGGAGCCGCTGTCGCCGAACGAGGAGCTGGTGCTCGTCCCGGCCGGTGCGAACACGATCCGCGCCGGGGCCAAGCCCCACTTGTGGAGCGAGAAGAACGGCGCCGCGGACCAACCCTTGGCGCGACGCAGCGGCGCGCCGAGCGGGTCGTCCTCGCGCTCGACGTAGTCCATCTCGTCGCCGCGCCCCTTCGCGGCCCCCACCGTGACCGTTCGCGCTTTGCCGGCCCCCGCAGTCGCGCTTGCCCCGCCCTCGACATCGCCCGGCACGTCGATCGAAGCCGACGAATATCCCAATGTGTCTTGCTCGAGCTTCGCCAACCGATCGCGAATGGCGTCCGCGTCGGGCGCTTCCGGCGCAGCGGTCAAGTACGCTCGGTAGTCGTCGATCGCCGGATAGGGATGTCCGAGGTGTTCGTGGCATTGGCCGCGATCGCGGCGCAAAGACGGATCCGGCGAGCCTTCGATCGCGCGATCGAACGCGTCGAGCGCACCCGTCCAGTCGCCCGACCGCATCCGCGCGCGGCCGACTTCGCCCTCCGCCTGG
>CAZVPE010000300.1:0-4228 GCA_964628155.1 uncultured Polyangiaceae bacterium
ACAGGATCCGGCCCCGGTGCGTCCAGATTCGTGGCGTCGAGATCGACGCCCGGGGGGGCGTCTTGATACGGGCCACTGGACCAGGCGTCGCCGTCTGAGTCGTCGCTCGCGTCCGAGGCGTTCGCTACGGGTCCGTCGCTCCCTGGCGCTTCGGATCCTCCATCGGCCCCTGGCGCAGAAGCGTCGGTCCGACCGGTGCCGGATGCGTTCGGCGGCGTTCCGGTGGCGCAAGAAGCCGCGAGGGTCAGGGCCAGGAACGCTATCCGTACGGCCCAAGGCCGAGTGGGCAGCGATGAAGCGTCGCTCCAACCCGAACCTGCATCGGTCATCACGTGTCCCATGGCCCGCTCTTCTTCTTTCCGTCGGTGTCGCCGGACACCTCTGTCCACTTCGATCCCCTCCGCGATGACGAAGCCGAAGAAGACGAGCAATGGAAGGTGTCTGCTCCACGTCCGTCCTCGCGCCTGACGGCGCTTGCGGTCGGCCGAGTTACACTGCCACTATGCGACCCGGGAAGACGAAGACCACGAGCTTCTCTCTCGACCACGCGACCCTCAAGAACCTCAGGGCGCTCGCCCAGAGACGCCACAAAGGAAACGTCTCCGCGCTGCTTGCCGAGTTCGCCGAACGTGAGGCCAAGTTCCTCGCGGCGGAGAGGCTGTTCGAGAAGTACGGCATTCCGCCTCTCGACGACGAGGTCGCCGAACGCATCGAAGGCGAGTGGCGCGGTGAAGCGGCGCCAAAGAAGAGGCGGCGGCGGGCGGCGTGACGTTTACGTTCGACACCGGAATGCTCATCGCGTTGGAGCGGCGCCGACGCGCAGCATGGCATGCCTTCCGCGCAATCGTACGACGTGGTCTCGTGCCGGTCGTTCCCGGCGTCGTCTACGTCGAATGGTGGCGCGGTCGCAGTGACGACCGCGAGGAGATCCTCGACGCGGTGCTCGTCGAGGGCATGGGGCCGGCCCTCTGTCGAACCGCCGGCGAGGTGCTCGGGGCGGTGCGGGGCGCAACGTTGGCCGACGCCGTCGTCATGGCGTCGGCAGCCTTGCGCGGCGGCGGAGTCGTGTACACGGGCGACCCCGACGACATGGGGCGCCTCCAGCGCCACTTCCCAACCGTCAACGTGCTGGTGATCTAAGGCCAGTGACTACACACGGCCGCCCAAGCTTCGTTCCCCCTCCTCATAGCCCGAAGGTCGTAGGCATGTGGCTCCGTTGCCCTGGGACCCCATGATCGACGCGTCCGAAGTGGCCCACGTTGGCACGCCGGACTAACCCCTCGTCCCCTGCGTTTCGCGAAAGAACGCCGATGGCACGTGGACTGCTCTTCCAGACACCGAGGAGTGGCAGCCATGAAGAAGCATTTGCTCGGCGGAATGGCGTTGTTGGGTATTGTCGGGTGCAGCTCGAGCCCGAGTTCGTCCGGGTCCATCGGCGGCGCAGGCCCGGGGCCGGCTCTCAGCAGTCCGGGTAGCGGCACAGCCCCGGAGCCGCCTCTCAGCAGTCCGGGTAGCGGAAGCGCCGGCGTCGGGGGCAGTGGAAGCGGCATTGGTGGGGGCGGCGAAAGCGCCGGCGCAGCCTCTGGAGGGGACACCGCCGGCGCGGGCAGCGCTTCCAGCCCCGGGGTCAGCACGGGCGTTGGTGTCGAAGCACCGACGACCCAGGGCAGTGCGGGTGTTCTCACGGCCGGTCTGTGGGACGACAACCTAAATTACGATTTTTTCGGCAACTACTTGGCGTCGCACACGGCGATAGCTGGGGACCCTGGTTTTGTGATGTCCGACTACCAAACCGCCCACCAGGCATTCGCTCAGCTGACGCCGCACACGGTCGTCGACGCTGCCCTCGTTCTCGACACGACCGGCAGCATGGGCGACGAGCTTTCGTACCTGACTGCCGAATTCGCGAACATCTCGAACGCTATCCAAGCGGCGCTTCCGAATGCCGCCCAGCGCTGGGCGCTCGTCGTGTATCGCGACACGCCTGACACGGATCCCGGCGACGCGTATGTCACCAAGACCTTCGACTTTACCGCGAACATGCAGGACTTCGCCGCGACCATGGGCCAGCAGACGGCCAACAATGGTGGCGACTATCCCGAGTCCCCAGAGCTCGGCCTCGAGCAGCTCCCCCAGCTCGCGTGGCGTACAGGACCCTCGGTCGCACGAGTCGCGTTCTGGGTAGGCGACGCACCACACCACGATCAACGGGGGGCAGCGATGAAGCAAGCCATCTTGGACGCGCTTGCCGCGAACATTCGTCTCTATCCAGTGTCAGCGAGCGGAACGAACGACCTGCTAGAGCTCACGATGCGGTCCGCTGCGGAAATCACCGGCGGTCGCTACCTCTTCTTGACGGACGACTCCGGCGTCGGCGATCCACACAAGGTGCCCGAAATCCCCTGCTTCTTCGTGACGAAACTCGCGAAAGCTCTCGTTCGCGCGGTCGCGATAGAGCTTTCCGGCAGCTATAGCGGCCCCGATCCAGCGGACGTCATTCGCACGGTGGGCGCTCCGTCGAGCGATGGCAAGTGCACGACGTCGGACGGGCAAACGGTGCAGATTTTCTGAGCCGCGCCTGCATGCCCGGGGTTCGAACGTCGGGAGCTCAACGCGCTATCTTGTAGACGCTGCTCCGCCATGGAGCGCCGCACGTTTGCTTCGAGTTGCCCGGGCAGGGGACGTTGCAGTCTTTGGCTGGCGCCGACCCGTAGCGACCGTAGCTATTTCCGCAAAGGCAGACGCGCCCGTCCTCCAAGCCCGCGTACTGCGCGCCCTGTTCGCGGCAAAGGCCTGCGCAGACCTCGACGCTCATGCCATTTTCGACGAACTCTTTGACGCGCAAGTCCCGGTTGCCCGAATCGAAGAAGCATCCGAGATACCCGCCCTGCGCGCTGGAGACTAGGGGAAGGGCCGGGGCAGCCGCGACTCGATAAACGCTACTTCTCCACTGCGCGCCGCACGTCTCGGACGAATTGCCCGGGCAGGGGACGTTGCAGTCTTTGGTCGGCGCCGGCCCATACCGACCGTAGCTATTTCCGCAAAGGCAGACGCGCCCTTCTTCTAATCCGAAGTACCGCGCGCCCTGTTCGCGGCAAAGGCCGCCGCACACCTCGACGCTCATGCCATTTTCGACGAACTCTTTGACGCGCAAGTCCCGGTTGCCCGAATCGACGAAGCAACCGAGATACGCTCCGTCGGATCCAGTTGCCATCGCCGGGGAATCCGAGGGCGCTTCGGCAGAGGGGCCCTCGGGCGGAGCAGTCGGCACACTGCCGTGGCTCGCGGGAGGTCTCGCAGGGCGGGGCGCGGCCGCGGCGACCGCCCGTGGCTCGGGCGCCACCTGGACGTAGCAACTCCCAAGGGCGCACACTACTGCGAGCGCCAGACAAGCGACAAGACACTGTCGAACCATGCTCATTCTCCAGGCGGGGAAGGCACTCGAAAAGCCCCGGCTGCCCTCCCACAATCAAAAGTGTGCTCAAAATCGCCGATTCCGACAGCGAAGTCAACGCGCGATCGCCGGCAATTTTGGAACGATGGCTCTGCGACGCACGGCCTGTTTTCGCTCCGCCAGCGACTCGCAGACCCGACCTGCGGGCGCGTCCGCGCAGCGGCCAAGCACGCGGCTTGCCGCGCTGCTGGCGAGAGACGCACCAGGCGCGGTCGAGCCGCTCGTGTCACTTTGTGCCAGCCCGGACGCTCTCGTCACGGTCGATCCCATTTCGGGCTCGAACAGTGCACCCTGTGGCCCGTGCACGGCAGTTGCAAAGAGCAGGGCGGCAGCGGGTGTTTGCCGGTGACGGTCTTCGCGGGTTTTGGTCATAGGGTTGGTTGAAGATGGCGAGCGGCAATGGAACCGCGCCACTTCCGAACGAGGACGCATGATTTGGGGGTTTCTATGAACGCAGGACTCGCGCTGGTCGTCGTCATATTCGTTTCGCTGCCTCTCGCCTGCAGTGGCCGTCTGGTCCCGTCGGCCGACGGGGGGAGTTCCGGCGCCAACGCGGGCCGTGGCAGCAACAGCGGGGGTGTGGGTGCGGACGGCGGTGCGGGTAACGGCAGCGGCGCGAGTGGCGTTGCCGGCAACGGCAGCGGTGCGAGTGGCGTTGCGGGCAACGGCAGCGGCACGAGCGTCGGTGCGGGCAGCGGCAGCGGCGCGAGTGGCGGTGGGGGCAACAGCAGCGGCGCGAGCGGCGGTGGGGGCAACAGCAGCGGCGTGAGTGGC
>CAZVPE010000300.1:4328-6149 GCA_964628155.1 uncultured Polyangiaceae bacterium
GGGCAACAGCAGCGGCGCGAGCGGCGGTGGGGGCAACAGCAGCGGCGTGAGTGGCCCCTCCGGGGTCGGCTCGGTCGCGCCCCCCATGCGCACCAGCGCGGTCGACAAGCTCGATCTCCTCTTCATGATCGACAACTCCGCGTCGATGGGCGACAAGCAGGCGCTCCTCGCTCAAGCGGTTCCGGACATGGTAAACCGCTTGGTGTCACCGAACTGCATCGACGCGGCGGGGAACCCCATCGGGCCGTCCGTCGCCGGCCAGTGCGCGACGGGGGCGCTCGAATTTCCGCCGGTGCACGATATGCACCTCGGGATCATCACCTCGTCGCTCGGCGGTCGCGGCGGGAGCATGACGTGCGATCCGAAAGCGCTGAACCCAACGAATCCCGCCCTCAACTCCCATAACGATGACCAGGCGCATCTCATCAATCGCCAGGTCGTGGGCGGCATGGAGACGGCGGTCGCGAATGCCGGATCGCCGCTCAACTTCCTCGCGTGGTACCCGAGCGTGCCTGAAAACATGTCCGGCAATAACGCCCCTCCGCCCAACCCTGTGGTTGCGGAAACGGTGGTTGGCAATCCGACTACGGCCGGGACGCTCATCGGGGATTTTACTGCGATGATCTCTGGCGTGCAGGAGTACGGCTGCGGCTTCGAGGCGCAGAACGAAGCCTGGTATCGGTTCCTGGTTCAGCCCGATCCCTTCGCGTCGATTCAAATCGACCCGAGGACGAACGTCGCGACCGAGCAGGGCTACGACACCATCATTCTCCAGCAGCGGAAGGCGTTCCTCAGGCCGGACTCGCTTCTCGCGATTCTTGTCGTGACCGACGAAAACGAAGAAGTGGCCAACCCACTCTCGATCGGCGGGGAAGGCTACCTTTACGAAGGAAGCGGCTGGCCGAACTCCCCGACCAACGGCGCTCCCCAAGGGACGCGGGAGTGCAATGGCAACCCGCTCGATCCCAACTGCACCTCGTGTGCGTTTTCGATCGTCGCTGGTGCGGCGAACTTCGCGACGGAATGCCCGGTCGATCCGCCGATGGGTATCGGCGGCTACCTAGACCCGAGCGACGACCAGCTCAACGTCCGATACTTCCATCAGAAGCAGCGGTTCGGCGTCTTCTCCGGCTATCCGATCAGCCGGTACATCCGCGGTCTGACGGCACCGACAGTGCCCGACCGTGCGCACGAGGTGCAGGCGGGCAGCGGCAACTACGTTGGCGACCAGGACATGGTTGCCAACTGCGTCAATCCGATTTTCGCGACCAACTTGCCGACCGATGCGACCAATGCGGCAAACCTCTGCAACTTGACCCGCGGGCCGCGAACGCCCGATCTGGTGTACTACGCGGCGATAGCGGGGGTTCCCCACGAGCTCCTGCAGGCGGCACCGGGCAGCGCGGACTGCGCGGCGGGCACGGCGCAGGCCGACTGTCCGCAGAAGAGTCAGCTCACCGAAGACGACTGGCTCAAGATTACGGGCAAAGATCCGGAGAATTACGACTTCACCGGGGCCGATTTCCACATGCTCGAGTCGGAGGACCCGCGTCCGGAGTCGCTTTGCCCGCCCGCTTCGATGGACACTTGCGACCCCATCAACGGTCGCGAGTGGGCGACGGCCAAAGAGGACTTGCAGTTCTCGTGTATCTTCAAGCTGGCCGCGCCGAAGGATTGCACGCAGCCGCAGTACGCCGGGGCGTGCGACTGCGGCAGCGCGGGCGCGATCAACCCGACCAACAAGCCGCTCTGCCAGATGGCCGGCGGAGCCTATACGGCCACCCAAATCTACGGCAAAGCCTACCCGTCCCTTCGCGAGAT
>CAZVPE010000301.1:0-6070 GCA_964628155.1 uncultured Polyangiaceae bacterium
CCCGGGTCGCAGGTCGTGGTCGCGTTTGACACGAACGTTCTCGTTCGGATTCTCGCCGGAGACGACCCGTCCCAGACCAAACGGGCTGGCACGACGCGATGCCGCCAAACCGATGACCAATCGCCAGGCGCAAAAAGGTACCATGGTGCGAGAGTGACCATCGACGACGGGCGCGCCACGCGAGTCAGGGACCTCTTCGACATTCCGGAGCACGTCCGCAAGACCGACTTTGTCGTCAAGCTCTCGGAGGGTGTCGACCGCGCAGAAGAGACGGCTGCGACGTACGTCGTCACGCCCGCGATCCGCGACGCGATCGACGGCGCGCTCGGACTGGTGAAGACAGCGCTCGACAGCGGGCGAAGTCACGCCGCGTACATCCAGGGGAGCTTCGGGAGCGGCAAGTCGCACTTCATGGCGATGGTGAGTCTGCTCCTCGAGAACAGCGATGCCGCCTGGCGCGTGCCCCAGCTTCACGCCTTGCGCGAGAAGCACGCTTGGCTCAAGGGCAAGAACGTCCTCCAGCTCCGATTTCACATGGTGGCGCAGAAGTCGCTCGAGGCGGCGATCTTCGGCGAGTACGTGCGATGGGTCCGGGTGAACAAGCCGGACGCGCCGATTCCACCCCTCTTCGCCGATGAGGCGCTCTTCGAGGACGCGCGGGGGCTGCTCCAGCAGCTCGGCGAGGACAAGTTCTTCGCGCCGATGAACCCCACGGCGGTCGACGCTCGATGGGGAAAGCGCGTGGCGGCCGGTTTGTGGACCCAGGAGCGCTTCGCGGTGGCGTCGACGTCGAGCGACCCTGGCGAGCGCGCGAAGCTCTTCGACGCGCTCGCGCGTACGCACTTCAAGGCGTTCGCGCAGCAGCGCGACCAGTTCGTCGATGTCGACAGCGGCCTCGCGACCCTCGGGCGCCACGCCAAGTCGCTCGGGTTCGACGCCGTGATTCTTCTCCTGGACGAGCTCGTGCTCTGGCTCGCCTCGGGGGCGTCGAACGCGAGTTGGCTGCACAACGAAGTGCAGAAGGCCGCGAAGCTCGTCGAGGCACAAAACTCGGCGCGCGAAATCCCGATCGTGAGCTTCATCGCGCGGCAGCGGGACCTGGCGGATCTCGTCGGCGACGACCTCGCCGGCGCCGAGAACCAGCGCCTGCGCGAGTCGCTCGCATGGTTCAAGGATCGCTTCGAGCGGGTCGAGCTCGGCGACAACAACCTGCCCGACATCGTGAGCGAGCGCATCCTGCACGCGAAGAGCGAGGGGGCGAAGAAGGAGCTCGACGACGCGTTCAAGGCGCTGCAAGCCAAAGCAGGGAGCTCGTGGACGACGCTCCTGGGCACCGAGGATGCGGCGGCGTTCCGGAAGCTCTACCCGTTCAGCCCCGCGGTGGTGGAGACACTTGTCGCCCTATCGAACTCACTCCAGCGCAATCGCACGGCCATTCGCCTCCTGATGGAGCTCCTCGTCGAATACATCCCGGACCTCACCGTCGGCGAGGTGGTCCCGGTGGGGGATCTGTTCGACGTGCTCGCGGGGGGCGACGACACGACCGACGGGGTCATGCGCGCGCACTTCGAGCAAGCGCGGCAACTCTACGCCTACAAGCTGCTCCCGATGATCCAAGAGACGCACGGCACGACGACCGCCGCCCGATGCCAGCGCTTCCGCCCGGAGCACCGCGCGTCGCTCGGCTGCTCGGGGTGTCCGGAAGGGTCGTGCCGCGCCGACAACCGGCTCGTGAAGACGCTGCTCCTGGCGGCCCTCGCGCCGGCGGCGCGCACGCTCAAAGGACTGACTGTGGGGCGCCTCGTTCAGCTCAACCACGGCACGCTCCGGGCGATGATCCCGGGAACCGAGGCGATGACCGCGGCGTCGCGCCTGCGCCACTACGCGAGCACGCTCGGGCAACTTCACGTCGGCACGCAGACCGATCCGAGCGTCGACATCGACGTCGCCGGGGTGGACCTCGAGCCGATCTTGCAGCAGTCGCGCGACGCCGACACGCCGGGCGCTCGGCAGAAGATCGTGCGCGACATCCTGTTCGAGAACCTGGGGCTCGATCCGGCCGGGGACTGGGGCCAGGACGACAAGATCGACGACTGGCGCGGGACGGTGCGCAAGGGGCACATCCGCTTCACCAACGTCCGTCGCGCGACGCCGGAGATGCTCCGCTGCGCGGAGAACCACGATTGGCGCTTGGTGCTCGATTACCCGTTCGACGACGCCGGCTTCGGGCCGAACGACGACCTCGCGGTGGTCGAGAAGATGCGCGAGGAGGGCGAAGGGACCTGGACGCTCGTGATGCTCCCGAGCTTCTTCTCCGAGGCCGTCAACAAGCTCCTCGGAGAACTCGCCATCCTGGACCACGTGCTGGCGAGCAAGGAGTCGAAGCGGGTCGCGGTGCAGCATCTTCGGCCGGAGCAGCAGGCGAACGCCGAGATGGGTCTCGAGAACCTCCGGACCCAAAAGCGCGCTCGCCTCTACGGGGCGCTCCTCGAAGCGTACGGGCTCGCGCGCGAGACGGAGGCGAACATCGATCCGTCGCGGAGCATCGGGCAGCATTTTCTCGCCTTGAAGCCGGAGGTGAAGATCCGTGCGCCTCTCGGGGGCACGCTCGCCGCGGCGCGCACGACCTGCATCCCGGAGCTCCTCGGCGAGCGCTTCCCACGCCACCCAAACCTGCGCAAGCTGACGAAGCTCGTCGTCGAGCGCGTGCTCGAGCGGTTCATGGACTTGCTCGAGCGGGAGGGGAAGCCGCTGGAGCTCGACAAGGACGACCTGGAGAAAGTCCGCGGGACGCTCGGAGAGCTCGGGATCGTCAAGACGAGCGAAGGGGCGGCGCACGGGATGACGGAAGGCAAACTCCAGGACATCGAGCAGCGCCGCCGGCAACGCAACGTCGACCAGCCGACCGCCGCGGAAGTTCGCGGGTGGATCGACGAGGGGCGCAAGATGGGACTCCAGCCCGACGCGCAGGATCTCATCGTGAGGGCCTATGCGATGGGGGCGGCGCGGACCTTCGTCCTCTACGGCAAGCCCTACACTCCTGCGTATGGGACGCCGATCCCGGACGACGTCGTGCTCGAGAAGCCGGAGCTTCCGACGCAGTCCGAGTGGGTGAAGGCGATCGATCTGGCGGGGCACGCGTTCGGGATCACGCTCCCGCGCCGCGCGCTCAACGCCGACAACGTGAAGCGCTTCGAGGCCGAGCTCGCGGGGAAGCTGCAGAAGCTGGCGGGAGGCGCGGCCAAGGTGGTGCCCGCGCTGGAGCGCCGGCTCGCCGAGCGGAGGGTGACGGGCGACGTCGACCGGCTCGTCACGGCGCGAAGCGGGGCGGCGCTGTGCGCGCTGCTCGAGGGAAAGAAGGGCGTCGAGCAGGTGCGCGCGCTTGCCTCGTTCGAGCCACGGACGAGCGCCAAGGCGGTCGGCATCGCACTTCTGGCGAGCGATCCGGGGGTCGCGGCGCTGGACGACAAGCTCATTTTCGGAGCGTTTGCACGGCTGCCGGTCGGAGTCGCCGGAGCGGAGACGATCCGGGAGGGAGTGGAGCGCGCGCTCCGCCTCGACGAGATTCACGAGTCGCTCGCCCCCGCGCTCCGGCGGCAGGCCGAGGCAGCGAACGAGCTCCTGACCGCGATCCAGCCCCCGCCCTTGGCGCCCCCCGCCGCCCCGGTCGAGCCTCCGCGTGGCATGCCGCCTTTGGCTCCGTCTCCCCATGTCCCCATGGCGGGGACTCGTTTGATCCGGCGCGATGCGACGAAGGCGAAGACGCGCGAGGCGCTCGCGGCGGTCGCGCAGGAGGTGGAGGCCGCGCTGAAAGACGAACCGGCCGACGTGTCCGTGACCATCGAGGTGCGGATCACGAGGAAGCCTTGAACGATCCGCCGTACCTCTCGCCCGGTGACATCGAGCAGCGGCTGCGCGAGATCTTCCGCGAACAGCACCGCCGCAGTCACTTGGTGGCGTTCCACGGTAGGGGCGACGACACACCTGTCGACGTGGCGGAGCTCGGTCGCTTCGAGGTGGTGCCGGTGGGCAGCGAGCTCGAGCTCCGCAAGCTCGTACCGGACACACTCATCGGCGACCCGCACCGCGCGTTTCTCGTGCCGTTTTCGGGTCACCTCCCGCTCGACTTCGGGTGCTTCTTCGCCGACGACGGGCGCATCTTCACGCTCGGACGGGACCTCCGGCTCAAACGGATGTTCGACGCGACCGAGGTGGAGCCGGCGGCGCGCGAGTCCGCGCTCGCGAAATTCCTGCTCGAAAGGCCGCCGCCGCGGTCGTCGATGCCTCGGTTCGGCGGGCGTCTGACCCTCGACTCGCTCTGGGCGATGTGGCTTTCGGTGTGGGGATTGCCCGTCGAGGGGCTCTCGCTCGAATCGCTCATGGCGTGGGCTTGCGTGAGCGACCTCGGCCCGAAGTTCCGGGCCGACGTACCCGAGGAGGTCCGCCAAGAGCTGATGCGCCACCTGGTGAGCCGCACGGGGGGTCCCGTGGCGCGCGTGGTTTGGACCGCGTGGGAGAGCGGGGGCGATCGCTCGAAGCCGTTCGAGCTCGGCCTACTCTTCGATGGAATGCGCGGGCCGGGGGGCGATCTGCGCGACGGCGAGCTCCTCATGTGGCGCCGAATCAAGCTGAAGGATCTCGGTCTGACTTCGGAGGCCGAGCGCGACGTCGTGGCCCGCGAGCTCGCGGATCGAGCCCCCGCGACATTTCGCATCCTCCACGCACGCGAACCCTCACTCGCCTCCAGGCTCCTTCTGGAGGCGGAGGGACTGGTCGACGAGGACGCCGTCCGCGTCGCGCTCGTCGGCAGCGCCCTCCTGCCGAATGCGTGGGGGCAGCGGCTCGACGCGCTTGGGGCGGCGCTGTCCAAGGCCGCCGCAAGCCCCGGGGTCGACTCGCTCGAACGCGTGCGTCGAACGCGAAAGGATCTCGAAGCACACCAACTCTTCAAGGACACGGACAACCAGGTGATCCTCGAGCGCGCCGAGATGGCGGTGCGTCTCGCCGCGTGGCTGGTGGCGCGAACGGACCGGGGTGAGCACCCGACGGCAACGAGCTACAGCGAGGTCGAGTGGCTCGCCCGGTGGTACTCCGAGGAGGGCGGATTCATCGACTGGGCGCGTCGCCGAGCCCGCGGAAGCGAGTCTCGCGCCTTCGGTCGCGGCGCGAACGCCATCGTGGCGGCGGTCGACGAAGTGCGCGTCAAGCTTGACCGGAACTTCGCGCGGGCGCTTCCGGAGTGGCTCAAGGCGGATTCGCCGGAGAACGCGATCGTCTCAATCGAGCACGCGGTCGATCGGTTCGCCGTGCGCTTCCTCGCCGAGCGCGGGGATCGCCGGCTCCTGGTTCTGCTCCTCGACGGGATGGCCTGGGCACAGGCGGTCGAGATCCTGGGCTCGCTGAAAGCATGGGGCTTGCTCGGCTGGCGTGCGGTCAGCGGGGCCGGCGCGACCTTTCCGCCCGTCATCGCTTCGCTCCCGACCGTGACCGAGGTGAGCCGCGCGGCGTTCTTCAGTGGGAAGCGCACGCCCCCGGGGCGCGCGGAGCCGACGGACAAAGACCCGGAGCGATGGGCGGCGCACGTCAAGCTGCGGCCATTCGTTCCTCGTGGAGAGGCGCCGCGGCTCCTGCTCCGCGCCGAGGGGCACACGTCGAGCGGCGCCGTATCGGAGGAGGCACTCAGCCTCGTCGCAGATACCGAGCAGCGGGTCGTCGGGATTGTGATCAATGCGATCGACGCGTCCCTCAAGGCCGACACCCAGCAACGGATGTATTGGACTGCGAGCCACATCCAGTCGCTTCCGGAGCTCCTGGAAGCCGCGCAAGCCGCGGGACGTGCGGTTCTCCTGGCGGCCGATCACGGGCACATCGCCGCCGACCACCTCGAGAGCGTACCCGCGGCGACGGACTCGAAGCCGAGATGGCGCGTCTGGAAAGACCCGAGTGAGCCGCTCGCGGAGTATGAGGTCGGGTTCGAGAAGTCGATCGCGTGGGCCCCTCCCGGGGCGCATGGGGTCGTGCTCCTCGCTGACGACGCGCATCGCTACGGGGGCGGATCCCACACCGGAGA
>CAZVPE010000302.1:0-6064 GCA_964628155.1 uncultured Polyangiaceae bacterium
TTTTTCGACGAACCCTACGAGGGGGGCGACTCCGAAAGCTCGGAATCGCTACCCGAGCTCCTCCGGGTACACGACTCCATCTCCAAGCTGTACGCGGCGTTCGCTGCCCGTCCCCGGCGCGCGCCGGCGGCGGCCGCCCTGCTGACCGAGCTTTGGTCGGAGTACGAGCGACTCGTCCGCCGCGTAGGGGAAGAAACCCTGGCGCGCGCGCTCCGCCCGTCCGAGCCGGCGCAAGCGAACGACCCCTCCGAATCTTCGACGTCTTCGCTTCTCACGACACGGCCTGCCGTGAGCGAGCACGACGTCCGCCAGTTTGCGGCTCGGTACCGCGAACGCGCGCCTGCTCCGCAAGTATCCGTCGCCGTCGTTCTGCACGCCCTGCTGGATCGGATCGGCCCGCCGCCGGCCGATTTGGGCCCCGAGGAACGGGAGCTCGAGACCGATCGCCTGGAGCAGGGCACGTCGGAGGACACGATCCGCGAAGTGCGCTTGCTCCCCAACGACGTGCAGCGGGCGTACCTGCGCTTGGTCACGGCCCGACTGAACGCGGTCCGTGCGGCCGTCGGGAGCGACCTTCTCATGCGCGAGCGGGTCGGGCGCCTCCTCGGCATCATCCGGGACTACACGCGCGAGCACCGCCCCGGCGCTGTCTACGGGCTCAGCCGCGACCACGAGCCGAAAGGGGGGTCCTGGGCCGCCGATTCGCACCACCTGTGGAGTCGACTGGCTCGCGACGACGACGACGCGCCGATCTCGAGGAGCGCTCCGGTCCAGGCAAGGCGCAGCGTCGAAACCGACGAGGACGACGAAGAGCGCGACAGTCCGGGTCCGGAGCCCGAGTGGCCGCTCTGGCCATTCGTGCGGGAACGGTCCGTCCTGATGGTGGGCGGCGCGCCGCGCGAAAGCGCGCGGGCGCGCGTCGAGCGCGCGTTCGCCATGCGCGAGCTCGTGTGGTCGGCCGACGAGCCGCGCAAGGCGCAGAGCGCCGAAGCACGGATCACGTCGGGCGGGTACGACCTGGTCCTCGTCCTCTTGCGATTCGTTTCGCACTCCACCAACGAGAAGCTCCTCCACGCGTGCGCCGGACGCGACGTCGCCTACGTGCCCGTCGAACACGGCTACGGCGTCGCGTCGATCCGGCGCAGCATCGACAGGTTTCTGTCGCCCCGAGTCGCGACCCGAGCGGCGTCGCGGTAGCGGCCGGGATCGCCGCGCCGTCAGCGCTTGCGCCGCGCTTCGATGTCGAGGAAGTAGCTGACGAGATCGCGCTCGGTCTGGCCGAGCGCCAAGAAGCGATACACGCGCCCGATCGGCCAGCATCGCGTCGCGGGCGGGACGAACATCGCCCAATAGCCTGGTTCCGTCGGGGCGATGTCGACCCAGTCGCCTCCGAGCGAGCGCGCGAGAATCTCGCTCAGAAGCGCCCCGTGACGCTGAAGCTCGGAGATCACTTTCGGGTCTTCGAGCGTGGCCCCCGCATATCGCTGCGAAAGGTGGCGCTGCATTGCGTCGATTGCGAGGACGTTGCACCGCAGCGTCGTCCCGTACCAGAGGCGGAAGTCACGGGCGAGCGAGCGGGCGAGCCGCGTCATCGCGGTGCGCGCCTGAATCGGCGTAGTCGGCCAGTCGCCGACGGCGAGCACGTCTTCGGTCGCACCCATCGGGAGCGCCAGCGATTCGACGATCTCGGCCTCGTAGCGGGCGCGTGCGCTCCGATCCGTGGGCCGCGCGTCGCCGACGTCCACCGGCGGGGGCATCGTAGCGACCGGCGGGAGCGACGCGCCCCGCGTATTCGCTTCCGGGGGGGGAACCTCCAGCGGAGGAATGGCGTGCGCGGCAGAAGGAACTTTGGGGTACGGGGTCCGCGCGTCCAGAGTCGGCGGATCGGCGTCACGCTTGGCGTACGGGGGGGGTCGCGCGTCGAGAGCGGGCGGCTCGGCGTCGCGCGGCGAGACCGGAGGCGGCGCCTGCGAGCGCGTCGTTGCAGAAGTTGCGTCCAGGATTTCGAGCGCGAGCACCCGTTCGCTGTCGCGTGCCGTCACGTCCTCCGCGAGCCGGCGCGCAAAGTGGCGAGCGTAGGCGTTTTCGCCGGCCGCGAGCCACGAACGCGCGGCTCCGAGCTCCGCCTCGTGAAAGGTTCCATCTTCGGCCGCGATCGCCGAGAGGGCCTGCGCGACGGCGACCGGTGATTCGTCGCCAGAGGCGAGGGCGGCCCGTGCACGCAGATATCGAAGAGCGGGGCTGCTGCCGCGCGCACGCTCGAGCTCCCCAATTCGCTCCGCAACTCCGCGCGTATCGCCGGCAGCGAGCTGCTGGTCGATCGACCAAAGCTCGGGATCTGCGAGCGGACCCGTGGAGCGCGTCTCCACCGCGGCGAGCCCCGTCTCGAGGCGAGCGAGGTGGGCGCGGAGCTGCGGGCTGGCGTCCGGGGTCGCCCGCTCGCGCACGCGGGCGAGGAGGGCGTCTCGCACGAGCCGGTCCCGCTGCGGGTCGAGGTCGACGCGCCGCGGATGGGACGTGAGATCGGCCAGCGCCGCCGCAAAACCAGCAGTTTCCTCGATGACGACGCGGCGATGGGTGCGCTCGCCGGGGCGGCGTTCGCGAACGGCGCTGGCGGTCGACAAGTGAAGAAGCGTGCTCCCCGTCACCTCGCTGAGCGCGGCGGCGAGGTGAAGGGCCTGAAGAATCGCGGCGGCTCCGCGGCGGTGAACGGCAGCCGCAAGCCCCTGCAAGTCCAGCCAAGCCCCTTCGTACGTGTTCGTTGCCGCTCGGTAGTGCGCACCGTCGAAGAGCTCGCACGCGCCGAGCTCCGGGAACACCCCGGCGAGAGCCGGACTGCGCGCGAACGAAGTAGCGACCTCGAGCGAGAGCGCGCGAGCGGTTTCGCCGGCGAGCTCCGGCGTGATGCCCGCCTTCGCCAGGCGCGCGAGGGCGTCGCGAGCCGTGGTGATGTACCCCGTCTCCCGGACGGTCACAGGGTCGGTCGCGTGAAGGACGATGTCGGTCCCGTCGAAGAGAACGTTCTCGGTTGCGAGGAGTCCGTCATCGCACCGGACGAGCACTCGTTCGCCGAGGCGCAAGGTCGTGGAAACTCGTAATACGTTGGCAGATACGGCCATCGGAACGCGGGGGGCGGCAGCTTGGCAGTGGCTGGGCGTGGCTGGGCGTGGCTGGCAAGGAGGCGCGAAGGAGACGCGAAACTCGGCCCCTAGCCTACCGTTTTTCGGACGGCCGAGCGGCACTTCGTTTGCGAGGGGGCCATGGCGACGCGAGACGCGTCAGCGCCAGTGCGGGAGAGCGATACCTGGCGATGCCGCCGGAAGTCTCCGCTTGCGTGTGCCGAAACTTGTGCAAAGTTTACGTTGAGGGAAGGTATGTCCGGAGAAGAGCGGCGAAAGTATCGGCGAATCCGCGCCCCGCTCTACTGCCGGCCAGCCGGCATGGAGTTCTTGGCCCGGAAGCGGCAGCCCATCGATATCAGCTTGGGGGGCGTGCGGATCTTCAGCGACGATCGGCTGAAGGTGGGGGAGCTACTCAAGTTGGAATTCTTTCTCGACGCCGCGGCGCCCGTTACCTACACGGCGCAAGTCGTCTGGATCGAGCCGCTGCCGGAAGCCGCCCAGGCCCGCTTCGACGTGGGACTGAAGTTTCTTCAGCTCGAACCGGAGGCGCTGAAAATGCTCGTGGGCGTACTCGGCCCGATCGAGGAAGAAAGCGTCCCCGGCTGAGCCGGAGGGGCAACCGAGAACGAACTCCGGCCAAAAAGGCCATCGCGCTTGCACTCGCCCATGCATATGGCAAGGCTCGTTTTGGGGTTTCTCGCGCTCGTGGCAAGTCGGAAGTAGTGGGAAGAAGAGTTGGCCAAGGAAAGATCGTGATATCCGCTGGCATTGGCTTGTGTTGGAGGGGGAAAGGTCCCGCGAGGCTGGACAAGCTCATCCCGCATGCTATTCGGTGGGATCCTCGGGAAGACCGAATTCTCATTCCCCAGCGATCTCGGCACGAACCGAACCCTATCTCACGACTTACATAAGCCTCCATGAGCAAGCACACCGTGCAGCACGTAAACATCATTGGGGATTGCGTGATCCTCATGGTTGCGTCTGCCGTGGCCACGAAGGCGCCCGGCGCCTGGCACTGGATGGTGCTGCCGGCCATGGCGATGGGGGCGATGCTGGTGTGGACGCTGGGGGGACGTGTCCTTCACCACTACGACGTATGGAACGGGCGCGGAATCGCCGGCGACGTGGCGATGACGATGTTGCTCCTGGCCGCGATGTTGGTGGTGATGGGAGGCCTGCGCTGGGTCGTGGGGCCCTACGCGCGCGGCAGCGACCTCACACGCTTCATGGTCGTCGCGGTGCCTGCCATTCTCTGGCTGAGGTTGACCACGAGCTGGTTACGACGGCGCGAAGTGCCGACCGAGCACATCCTCATCGTGGGAACCGGTCCTCTCGGCCGGCACACGGGCCTCGAGATCAGCGACCGAAAAGATCATCGCCGTGTCTTCGGTTACCTGCGCTTTGGGGAAGAGCCGGTCCACCACCGGCTTCCCGCCGACGTGATGGGCGTTGCGGCCGATCTGGAAGACCTCCTGAAGAAACACGTCGTCAGCGAGGTATATCTGGCGAGCAATCGCGACCCACACCGCGCAGAGATGCAGGCGGCGATAGGCGTTCTCGAGCGCTTCGGGATTCCGTTTGCGCTGCCCGCCTGCGGTTTCCGTTTCGGGCGCGCTCGCCCGGAGCACGAACGGGCAGTCGCGGACGGGTACGTGCACTACCTGAGCGTGCGGTACAAGCCGCTCCAGCAGGCCGTCAAACGCGCGTTCGACATCCTGGCGTCGTCCGTAGCGCTCGCGCTTCTCTCCCCGCTGATGATCGTGGTCGCGCTGGCGATCAAGGTCTCCTCGCGCGGACCCCTTCTCTTCAAACAGGAGCGGGTGTGTCTCCACGGGCGGAGCTTCCACATGCTGAAGTTTCGCTCCATGGTCGCCAACGCCGAAGAGCTCAAGGCCAAGCTGGCGGCCCAGAACGAGCAGGTGGGACCCGTCTTCAAGATGCAGCGCGATCCGCGCATCACCGCGGTCGGTCGGTTCATCCGAAAATACAGCATCGACGAGCTCCCTCAGCTCATAAACGTGCTCCGAGGCGAGATGAGCATCGTCGGTCCGCGTCCGCCCCTTCCCGCGGAGGTCGCGAAGTACGAGGCCTGGCAGCGAAGGCGACTTTCCGTGCGCCCGGGGCTAACGTGCGTTTGGCAGGTGAGCGGGCGTAACGAGATCTCGTTCGAAGAGTGGATGTACCTCGACATGCAGTACATCGACCACTGGAGCCTGGCGCAGGACTTTCAGCTGATCCTCAAGACCGTCCCGGTCGTCCTCACGGGGCGAGGTGCGAGCTAGCGAGCCTGGCCCACGGGGAGCACCTCCGCCAAGTCGCCCGGCGTCTTCGAACGCGAACTTTGAACGTCGGCATCGGCCTCCGACCCGAAGGCAATGTGGAGGAGAGACCCATCCGTGGAGACCAAGCGAGTGGAGACCAAGCGAGTGGAGAGTAAGCGCCTCGTGGTCCTCGTCGAAGACCACCCCACCCAGCGAGAGGCCATTCGTCGCTGCCTCGTCGAAAAGAACTTCCAAGTCCAGCTTGCGACCGACTACCACAGCGCCATCAAGGTCCTCGCCGACTGCGTCCCCGATTTACTCTGCCTCGACATGACGCTGCCGCGCGAGTCGGGGCTCGAATTGTGTGAGTACGTTCGAAGCGACCAACGCCTGCGGTTCGTGCCCGTCCTCGTGATTAGCGATCGCAGCTCGCCCGAAGACATGGCAAACGCCGAAGAGGCGGGAGCGAATGCCTTCTTGAAAAAACCGTTCACACGGGACAGGCTGATTAAGTACGTCTGCGTGCTGCTGGATGGTCCGCACGCAAGCAGCCCGAGCGTACGGCGCCTGCGACGCGACTCCTAGAGAAGCCCGGCGCTTTTCGCCGATGGCTTCGCGATCCCGGCGTCGAGCGTGCTCGCGTACGGGAAGTACGCTCCGCGCGCTCGCCACCGGGCTCGC
>CAZVPE010000303.1:0-6061 GCA_964628155.1 uncultured Polyangiaceae bacterium
CCGAGGGCGGATCGAGGGCACCGACAACGATTGGTGGCTCCCCGAGAAGATCCGCAGCCCACTCAAGCTGAATCGCATCACGGCGCAGGTTCTGAAGACTCACCTCCGCAACGCGAGCTATCAGGCGGGTCAGGTCTGGACCGAGGGCCTGGTTTTTCTCTCGGCGACGACCGACGTCGGAGTTCGCGGGCCAGCGAGCAGCGACCGCGTGCACACGCGAAAGACGATCCTCGCCGCGCTTCAAGACCCCGCGCTCATCGCGCGACTTAGCCAAGGCCGGGCGCAATCCCCGTCATCACTCGCCCAGCGAGAGCTGCTCGAGCTCTTCACCGGAGCGCAACGCGGGCCCAAGCCGGTGAGGCGGGTGCGCGAGTACGAGATCGTCGAGACGCTCGATCTCCAAGACACGTTCACGGAGTTGCTCGGCAAGAACACTCTCTCCGGTGCAGAACGGGTGCTGCGCATCTACAGCGTTCCGCCGCTCGCGACGGACGCCCAACGCGATCGCGTCGCCGAGCGAGCGCGTTGGGAGGCGCAGGTCCTTGGTCGCCTCGGTCGTAGCGACGGGATCCTGAGCGCTGACCCTCCCTTCTCCGACGAGGCCGGGATCGTGCTCCCGCTCGAGTATTTCAAAGGGATCACGCTGACCACCTGGATCGAGCGCTACGGCCCCGACACCCGTGGCAAGGAGAAGGCAGATCTCCACGCCCGCACCGATCTTTGGATGCGCGTGGCGCAGACGCTCGACGATGCGCACCGCCAGGGCGTGGTTCATCGGCTTCTCCGCCCCGAGGTGGTCCTTGTAGAGGATCGGCTGGACCCCCAGCAGATCCGGGTCACCGGTTTCGATCTCGCGAAGCAGCTCACGTCCGACGCAACGATCTCGCTCACCAGCGTGGCCGACGACAGGCTCATCTTCGCCGCGCCCGAGGTGGTCACCGCGTTCAGCAGCGCGGAGCCCGCGTCGGATCAGTTCAGCCTCGGCGCCATTCTCGCGCTCATCCTGACCGGCAAGCCGCTTTTCGACAACACGCGCCAGCTCATGGCCGCTCGAAGGCTCATGCGCCGCGTACGCGACATGGCGCAGCGCATCCCGCTCAGCCTCGACGAGGCGGTCGCGCGGATGGTCGAGCTCCGGCCGACGGATCGGTATGGCTCGCTCGCAGACGCAATCGCGGCAGTGCGCGCGGCGCGCGATCCGGAAGCACGGACCCTTCCTGGCATCCACCTGGACCAGAGGGCACCGCTGGATGCCGACAATCTTCAGGCCGGTACGCGAGTCGGTAGCGACTACGAGATCGTGTCGCGTCTCGGGCAGGGCGGAATGGCCGTTGTGTACGCTGCGCGCCACCTGGTGAGCGGACGTACCCGTGCGCTCAAGATCGCGCGCACGGAGGACGCGGCGGAGGACGCGCTGCGCGGCGAGTACCAGGTCCTCTCCACGCTCGACCATCCGAACATCGTGCGCGTCATCGACCTCACGAAGATGGTCGAGGGTCGCCTCACGCTCGTGATGGAACGCGTGGGAGGCGAGACGCTGCGCCAATGGCTCGGTGCGCATCCGACGCCGGAGCCGACGGCCCAGCGCAAGCTCGCAGAGGATCTGCTCGCCGGTCTCGACTACCTGGAACAGAAGTCGGTCACTCACAAAGACCTGAAGCCCGACAACCTGCTGGTCAACGATGGTCGCCTCATCATCATCGACTTCAGCCTCGCCGGGATCCCTGAAGACGCACCGTACGGAGGCACGGCTCTCTATCGCGATCCCACGAGCGCCCGCTGGACCCATGCAACCGACCGCTTCGCGGCGGCCCTGTGTCTCTTCGAGCTCTATGCCGGTCGTCACGCGTTCGACGGTCGCGTCCCGGAGCCTGGGCAGGCTCCATCCGTGCGTGAGGACGACATCGAACCGCCTGGGCTGGCTGCCTTCTTCAAGAAGGCGTTGGACTCGGTCCCCGAGAAGCGTTTCCCCTCGGCTCGTGCGATGCGCGACGCGCTCCTCGTCGCACTCGGCTACGACGTGCCCGTCTCGCCTTCCACGCCCCCGCCCCAGAACCTCGATGCGACGACGCCTCTGCGCCTCACGGGTCTCTCGCGACGAGCGATGAACGCCCTGGGCCGTTGCCAGGTGCACACGATCGGTGAGTTGCTCGCGTTGCCTCCGACGCAAGTCAGGGCGATCCACGCGATCGGAACCAAGACGGCGGCGGACATCGTCGCGTTCCAGGAGACGCTGCTCGGTCGCGGCATTGCGGCTGCGGCCTCGGGCCCGATGCGGGTCGACCCACCGCTCGTCCCGGACCTCGTGGACTCCCCGGAGCCCGTCCAGAAGCTTCCCATGGCGCCCGCTCTTCGGACCGCCCTCGAGCAAGCGGAGCTCCCGACGGTCGGCTCGGTCGCGTCGCTGACGCACGCGGAGCTTCTCGCCGTGACTGGGATCGGACGGACGCGCCTCGCCCAGGTCGTCGAAGCGCTTCATCAATTCCGCGCGCACAGCTCCGAGACGACGGGCAGCGCCCACACGCTCGATCGCATGTGGGAGCTGGCCGCTCGCCCGCTGAACGACGCGCAGCGAGTTGCCGTTGAGCGAGCCGTCGGTCTCACTGGCGACCCCGAAGTACAGAGCGAGATTGCCGACGATCTGGGCAAGAGTCAGCCGCAGGTCAGCATCGACCTTTCGAAGGGCTTGGAGCGACTCGATCTATCGCTGCTTGCAGACGCGAGCACGGCCCTCGACACCGTGCTCGACGGGTTCGGCGGCATCGTGCGACTGGACGAGATCGGGGAGCGCTTCGAGGAAGAGTGGCCCGCCGGGATCGTCAACGGCGCAGGCATGGTGCGCCTCATGGTTCGGCTTTCGTCGGGGCGGGTGCACCTCGTCGAGGTCGACGGCGCCGAGACGCCGCTCGTGTCGCGGCCCGTTTTCGACCGCGACACACTCCGCGCGTTCGCGGCCGAGGTCGTTCGTCTCGCCGGTCAGTGGCCGCCCATCGAACCCGAGACGGCGCGACGCACCCTCCTGGGCCTCCTCCCTCACTTCGACGGCGACCCACTCGCACTCGGAGTTCGTCTTTGCGAGGACGTCGCGATCGCCGAGACGGGGCACCTCTTCATCGGGCCGGTCGACCCAAAACACAGCATCGGGTTCGTTCTCGACCAGACTCGCGAGCCGGTCGCCCTCGAAGACCTCGAACGTCGAGTTCGTCGCGTCTTCGGTCCACACACGCCGTACCCGGATGCGGATCACTTGCTCGAGATCCTGCGTGATCTCGACTGCCGTGTGCAGGGGCAGCTGGTGCTCCCAGGACGGACGGGATCCATCATGGCGTCGCCCGCACTCGCGTCGGACGAGCTGCAGTCGGTGCTGGGCACCGAACGAAGCCCCGAAGAGGTCGTGCGCGACATGCTGCGGGATGCCTCTCATTCGCGCGGCTTCCGTATGCTTGTCACGCCGCCGGAACGTCACCCCGAAATCGGCCGCTCCGTCGCCGGAGCTATCGGCGGCACGTGGGTGTCGTTCGAGGACGCGTTCTTCGCCGAGCACGCTGCCGAGATGACGGCTCTCGAGCGAGCGGAGAGATTCATTGCCCAGCGCGACGCGCTCACGGACGCGGCGGAGACAACCCTCTTCCGTCTTCTGGAGGAGCACGGCCAGCCGGGCAAGATCATCGTGCTCGGCGACACTGCGATTCTCGGCCTCTGCGAGGCACTCGACCTACCGCGCCGCCTCTACGACGAGACCCTCTCGGGTAGTCGAGGCTTCTGGGTCCTCGTCGTTCCCGGCGTCATTCATAACCGCCAACCACGCTTCAACGAGGGGCCCGCCATGTGGCATCTCGAGGGCGCGACGCTGCCTCTCCTGAATGCTCTTCCGGTCTGAACGAACCATGAAACAAGCCGATAGAGCCCGACTTACCAGCGCCCTCCGTGAACACGTCGCGAAGATTGCCGCCGACCTCCGCACGAAGATGCGCGCGCCGGGCTCGGTGCGCGAACGCGCGTTGCGGCTTCACGCCGACGAGCGAGTCGCCGACGACTTCGATGTCTGGACGGACTTGCTCTCGCGACGAGCGGCGGTCTTGTGGGTTCTCAAGTCGGTCTATGTTCGCGTACTCGAAGATCGCGGGCTCTTGAGCCCCGGCCGCTTGCTCGACCTTGAGGCGCAGCAGCTTTTCGAGCGCCTCGCTCCACACCTCGGCGAAACAGCCTTTCTACGCTGGGTGTACCGCGACCTCGCAAGCCGCAACGGAGGGTTGCCAGAGCTATTCAGCTCACAACCCGCGGAAGTAGCTCTCCCGTCCGACGAGTTATCGCGGGACCTCATCGCCTTCTGGCGACACCGCGATGCTGATACGGGCTCCCACTGGAGCTTCGCCGAAGAGAGATTTGAAGGCGAGCTGATGGGGGACTTGTACCAGGACCTCGATCCTGTCGTGAAGGACCGGTTCGCGCTGTGCCAGACACCTGACTTCGTCCGCACCTTCATTCTCGAGCGAACGCTCGATCCGGCAGTCGAGACCTTCGGTGCCGATGAAGTACGTCTACTCGATCCGGCCTGCGGCTCGGGTCACTTCCTGATCGACAGCCTCAAGCGCATCGTGGCTGCTACCGGCGCGAAGCATCCAGAGTGGTCACGGTCCAAAGTCGCACTGCACGCCCTCGATCGTGTGGTCGGCATCGACCTCAACGACTATGCCTGTGCGCTTGCACGCACCCGACTTGTTATGACTGCCGCCGAACTCGCCGGCGTTGGCTCGCTTGCAGACGCCGCCCAGTTTCATCCACACGTTTACTGGGCTGATGGGCTCGATCAAGTCGAAGACGGGCCCGACAGCAAAGGAACGCAACTCAATCTGGCTGGAATACGCGGCGGCGACAAGGCGCGAGCCACCCTCACACCCCCTGAAAATCGCGCAGCGCTACGACGGGTTCTTCAGTCAAAGTTCCAAGCCGTAGTCGCCAATCCGCCGTACATAACCGAAAATGACGAGACTCGAAAAGCCTACCACCGAGAGAAAACTGGTCATCGACAAAGGTACGTGTCCGCATATCGCCAGTATTCGCTGGGCGCCCCATTCGTCGAGAGATGTCTTCAGCTCGCCACGGATGACGGATTCATTGGAATCATCACGGGCAACAACTTTACGAAGCGCGAATTTGGCAAGCCGCTTGTTGAAAAGGTCCTTGCGCGCACTGACCTTACATTAGTTGTCGACACCTCGCAGGCCGACATTCCATTTCATAATACCCCGACAATACTCTTGTTCGCACGAAAGCGACCGCCCGTTGCCGCGACAGTGCGGGCCATCCTCGGACGAAAGGGAGAGACGGGCTCCGGCCTTGAGCCTTCACAGGGCCGCGTATGGACAAGCATTCAACAGCAGTGGAACCACGTGGGGTTCGAGAACGAGTTCGTGTCGGTAGTGGACTCCCCGCGGTCGACCTTCAGCCGCCATCCGTGGAGCTTGGAGGGCGGCGGGGCCGCAGAACTCAAGGCAAAGATAGAAGCCTCGTCCGCGGCCAGGCTGGGTAGTCGAGTGGCGTCCATCGGACGTACCGTTCATACCGGTCTGGACGACGCCTTCTACGTGCCACGACACTACGCCCAGACCCGTGCTGATGGCGCATCGGTTCCTTTGGTTAAGGGCGAACAGATCCGGGATTTCACGATAGTTGAGGACGAACATGCGCTGTTTCCGTATCGCCATGAAGACCTAGGCCCGACGCTGGATGGCTGGCCGCGGCTTGCCGACCATCTCTGGCGTTACCGCACCTCGCTAAGAGAGCGCCTGGACTTCGGAAAGCGGCCGGCGGAGTTGGGTATTGAATGGTTTGAGTGGACTCGATTTCAAAGGGATCGATATCTAAACCTCCGCTCTATCGCCTACGCGTTCGTTGCGACACACAACCACTTCGCGTTCGATCTTGGTGGCAAAGTCTTCAAACAGACTGCTCCCGCGCTGAAGCTGGGCAAGGGCGCAACTGTCGAAGACTTCTTGTCCCTACTTGGAGTCCTTAACTCGTCGAGCGCCTGTTTCTGGATGAAGCAGGTGTTTCACTG
>CAZVPE010000304.1:0-6058 GCA_964628155.1 uncultured Polyangiaceae bacterium
TCGCGACGACGGCAACGCCACGATGGAGGCCGTCTATTTCGGAGGGGGCGCCGGTCAGGCGTCCGGCGTTGGCCCCGGTCCCTGGGTCGAGGTGGACATCGAAAATGGTCTTTGTGCCGGCGTCTTGGCAAGCGGTGGCAAAGAGGCCAAGGGGGTTCCGACCAACATGTCTCTCCCCTACGACTTCGCCACGGCCATCGTCGTCGGCCGGTCCGGCGCGGCCCCGGGAAGCTTCGCCCTTTACGGCGGCGATGCGACCGCGGGTATGTTGACGACCATGTACGACGGGCCGCGCCCCAACGGTTTCGCGCCCATGAAGAAAGAGGGGGCGATCATCCTCGGACTCGGCGGCGACAACACCAATTCTGCGGGGGGAGACTTCTATGAAGGCGTCATGACGACCGGTGCTGCGACCTTGGCAACGCTCAACGCCGTCCAGGCCAACATCGTCGCCGCAGGGTACGGAAAGTAAGCTGCGGGCCGGCCGATCGGTTCGGCCGAAGCCACCCTCTGCGGGGGGTGAGGTTCTCTGGGGAAGGATGGGGTCTGCGTGGGGGGGGGCAGGCGTCTTGCCACAAACGTGGTACTGACATACGATAGTCGTATGAGCGGCAAAGAGCGTCTCTCGGCATCTGTCGACGCCGAGTTGATTGTCGCAGCGGAGACGGCCGTGGCCGAAGGTCGTTCCGGCAGCGTGAGCGCGTGGGTCAACGACGCGCTCCGCCTCAAGCTCGAGCACGACAGACGCCTTCGAGCTCTTGCTGCGTTCGTCGCTTCGTTCGAAGCGGAACACGGGGCTATTGCGCCCGAGGATATCCAGTCTGCCGCCCGGCGCGCGCGCGTCGGCGCGATCGTCGTCCGAACGCCGGCGAAGTCGGCCGCGCGCCGCAGCCAACGCAAGGCCTCCCCATGAGCCTCGTCCTCGATGCCGGAGCGTTGCTCGCGGTCGAGCGCGGCCACCGAGACGTGGTCGCTCTCATCAAACAGGAGCTGCTCGCAGGGCGGGTGCCCCTCACGCACGGAGGGGTGGTTGGTCAGGTGTGGCGCGGCGGGCGTCAGGCGCGTCTTGCGACGCTCTTGTCTGGGCTGCACGTCTGGCCGCTCGACGAAAGACTCGGTCGCCAAGCCGGCGAGTTACTCGCGGCCGCGCGTCGGGCGGACGTGGTCGATGCGGCATTGGCGCTCCTCGCGAGCGACGGCGATAGCGTGCTCACTTCGGACCCGGGCGACATCGCGACACTCGCAAGGGCCGCGGGCGTCCATGTGGATGTCGTGCGCGTCTGAGTCGTTGCCCTCTCAATCTTCGCCGAGAAGTCCCCGGAGCCTATTCATGAGCTCCGGGTGGTCTTCGATGCGGAAAAGGCCGGGGACCGACGCAGGGCTCGACTCGTCGGCGAGCGCGTACGCCTGCTCCGGCGGCAACGTGAACCGGGCGGACGCGGGGTCGTAGGTCACGTAACCGCCTGCGGCCTGAGCGTTGAGCCATTCGCGCACGTATCGCTCGGCGGTCCTTGCCTCCGCCGTCCTGGAAGACCTGCGCCGCGCCGCGGGCGTCTCCCACGATACGTACCAGGTCTTCGGTGGCCACTCGGTCGAGCGGCGCCACGTCGATCCGAAGAAGCCGCTGCTCGCGCTCGAGCGCGCGGAGCAGCGCCCGAGCCGGAGGATTGCCGTCGACTTCTGCCGATCGCACGGCGATAGCGACGAGCACGGGCGAACTGGAAATGCTGCGCGCCAGGTAGTGCAGCAGAGCCACGGATGCCTCGTCGAACCACTGGACGTCGTCGAGCGCGACGACGAGGGGTGCGGCACGTTTCTCCGTGTGCGCGGCCGCCTGGCCTTGCTCGCCGCCTCGATTCACCAGCACTTGGACCACCGCGGCGAACAATCGATTTCGATCGGCCTGCGCACCGAGCCGCCGACCACAAGGCACGCGCCCTCATTCGTCGGTCACGCCTCTCGCACGCGTCTCATCATTCGTCACATCGTGTTCGGCCTTCGAGAAAAAGGTCCACGCCGGGCCGCCCCCTCCTTGCCTCGCGGCCCCAGAGAAACCTCACCCCCGGCCCCTCTCCGCAAGCGGAGAGGGGTGTCTTCGGGTCTCGCGATACCGGAGCTGCTCCCCCTCTCCGCAAGCGGTCCGCAAGCGGAGAGGGGGCCGGGGGGTGAGGTTTAATAGCCGGACCAGCCGGTTCACAACGCGATGTGACGAATGCTTAGGCACGCACGCCGGAAAGAATCCTACGGCTTTTCGCCGAGGCGCGCCCTACGCCCTACTTCCCATAACCCGCGGCCACGATGTTGGCCTGGACGGCGTTCGCGGTCGCGGCCGTCGCGGCTCCGGACGTCATGACACCTTCGAAAAAATCTCCTTGGGCGCCGTTGGTGTTGTCGCCGCCCATCCCGAGGATGATGGCCCCCTGCTTCTTCATGGGGTTGTAGCCGTTAGGACGCGCTCCGTCGTAGAAGGTCGTCAACGTCCCCGACTGTGAGTTGCCGCCTTTGAGTGCAAAGGTCCCGGATCTGCCTATCACCAAGCCTGTGACGTAGGCGGAAGTCTGGGGCGTGTCGGCCGCGTTGGCGGCGAAGCTCACTCCGGCGAAGATACCGTTTTCCATGTCCGCCATGACCCAAGGACCGGCACCGCCGCCCTTTCCCCATTGGGACGCGGTACCGAAATAGACCGCTTCCATCGTGCCGTCGCCGTCGTCGTAGTTGTTGGTCTCTGCGTTCCCGTAATCGAAGCAGCAGCCCGAGTTGTAGAAGGTGCCGCTCGTCACCATGTACTCGGTCTCCGGCAGGTCGGCCGTTGCGGTGCCCACGGCCTTGTCGTTCCGATAGCCGTCGCCCGCCACGATGTGGACTCCGTAGACCGTATGGCCGCTGAGCGTCAGCTTGAGCGCCGTCGCGTCGGCCGGGTTGTCCGGCGTGGCCTTGCGCTGACCCGGGGGCGCCGGCGTGAGGTTGTTCCCCTTGCCGGACTGGTCGTAGATGATCGTGATCGTGCAGGTCGTGCCGGCGCAGAACGTGTCCTGCGTGGCCGAGGCGGCGAAGCTGCCGGCGCCCAGGACTCCGATGTCCTTCGTCGTGTTGTCCGACGCGCGCGTGACTTGGTAGAGGTTGCCGTTGTACGCGCCATAAAGAGCCCGCACGGTGCTGTGCGCGGCGACGCACGGCGCGCTGCCGGCCGCGAAGATGTCGCAAACTCCGGCCCCCGCCGGGGCCATGCCCGTGGCGCCGTCCGTCGCGCCGCTATCGGCGCCTGCGAGCCCGGAGTCCGCGCCGGATCCCGAGCTCGTGCTCGCGCCGCCGGAAGTGGAACTGGCGCCGCCGGAGCTGGAGCTCGTACTGCCCGAGCTCGCGCTTGTGCCCGAGCTGGACATCGTACCGCCGGAGCTCGAGTTCGAGCCGCCGGAGCTCGAGCTGCCGGAACCCGAAGTCGATGCCGTCCCACTGGAGCTCGAGCTCGAGCCGCCGGAGCTCGGGCCCGCGACACCCGAACTCGATGCTGTCCCACTGGAGCCAGCGCTGACGCTGCCCGAGCTCGCGCTCGTCCCACCCGTGCTCCCGCCGCCCGTGCCAGAGCCGGCGCCGGCACCGGAGCTTCCGTTCGTCGCCCCCGGGGCACCGGGAGACGTCTCACTGGAACCGCTCGAGCAGCCGCCCGCAGCGACGACCGCGAGAACCCCCGCGGCCGCGCGGGATCCCAGCCGCGGGATGGAAACGACCGAACGCGAACGACGCGTCCCCGGCTTTGCCAGCTTCATGGGGGAACCCTACTACGTCCACACGAGCTGTCCCTTCCTGACGAACGATGGCCGAAGACGCGTGCAGTAGGACGGCTAACCTACAGTCCGACCCGTCTGGTTCCCGCGGGTCTCGTTGCGTGTGTTCGCGATGAATTCGCGACGTCCGTGCTTCGGTGGCCGTGCCTCGAACCGACCTCCGGTCCGCGCTACGCTAATCGCCATGGTCCAGCCGGAGGCGGCTCCGCGCGCGCTCGTCACTGAGCTCGCCGACCACCTTCGCGGTCGGCGAGTGGTCGCGTTGACCGGCGCGGGGGTGAGCACCGAATCGGGCATCCCCGACTATCGGAGCCCGGAGGCCGCGCTTCGAACCAGGCGTCCCATCCACGGTCCCGACTTCGTACGGTCGGCGGAAGTTCGCAGGCGCTACTGGGCACGTGCGATGGTCGGCTGGGAGCGGTTCCGGCACGCGCGGCCCGGGCCGGCTCATTTCGGTCTAGCGGCCCTCGAAGCATCCGGCGTCGTGACCGGCGTCATCACCCAGAACGTCGACCGCCTCCACCGGGCGGCCGGTAGCCGGTCGGTCGTGGAGCTCCATGGCGCCCTCGCCGAGGTCGTCTGTCTCGGGTGCGGCGCGCTCCACGACCGAGAGGACGTGCAGCGCCGGATGCGCGAGGACAACCGCCTATGGCTCGACGGCGCCGCGCCGGTTGCTCCCGACGGCGACGCCGAGCTTGCGGACGAGTCGGTCGCGACGTTCGAGCCTCCGTCGTGCCCGCGCTGCAGGGGGCCGCTCAAACCGCGTGTCGTCTTCTTCGGCGACAATGTGGAGCGTCATGTCGTGGAAGAGGCGTTCGCTTGGCTCGACGAGGCCGACGTGCTCCTCGTCGCGGGGACGTCGCTCGCTGTGTTCTCCGGCTACCGGTTTCTGCGGCGCGCCTTGGCGCGGGAGATCTCTATCGCGATCGTGAACCTTGGGCCCGTCCGCGGCGAAGAGCAAGCCCGTATCAAGATCGAGGCGAGCACGGGCGCCGTGCTTCGCGAGCTCGCGCTCCGGTTGGCCGAATGAAGGTTGGGCCGGCGTCCCCTCGTGCGTGCGGCCACGCCGCGGCTGTCGGAAGCGTCTGCGAATGACGCGAACCCTCCTCCTCGTCATCGCCGTCATCATCATCGCCGTCATCGCCGCGCTGGCGACGGCATGCAGTCACGCGGGCGGCCCGGCTGGCGTCCACGCCCCGGCCGATGGGGCAAGCTCGGACGCGCCGACGCCCGTATGTGCCTCGGGCGCGTGTCTCGAGCCGCCGAGCTGCGCAGTGCCTGCGATGGGCACGACCGATTGCGGCGCCAGCCATGAAAGCTGCTGCGTCAGTCCGGAGGTTCCGGGAGGGACGTACCACCGCACCTACGATCCCGTCGAGGACGGGGGCCCCGTCGTCTCCGCGGACGGCGGTCCGACCGGCGAGGCCGACCCGGCCACCGTCAGCGGATTTCGCCTCGACAAGTACTTGGTGACGGTGGGGCGGTTTCGCCAATACCTCAATTACGTGACCGGGCCCACGGGCGCCCCACCGGCAGCGGGCGGCGGCATTCACACGCATCTGAACGGAGGCCGGGGCTTGGCGAACAGCGCAAGCCCGGGAACGTTCGAGACCGGTTGGGACGCGAATTGGAACCAGGAAATCGCGACGGGGCCCGGTGCGGCCAGCGCGTGGGACGACAACCTGACCTCGTGCCTTGCGTACAGCACGTGGACGCCCACGACGGGCAGTCAGGAGAATCTGCCGATGAACTGCGTGAACTGGTACGAGGCGTACGCGTTCTGCATCTGGGATGGTGGCTTCTTCCCCAGCGAAGCCGAGTGGGAATACGCCGCCGCGGGCGGGAGCCAGGAGAGAGCGTACCCGTGGGGGTCGACCGATCCGGGGACGACCAATCAGTACGCCATTTACAACTGCAACTATGGCGGCGCGGGCGGCAACTGCGCGAGCATTGCGAGCATGGCCCCCGTTGGAACGGCCGTCCTCGGAGCCGGTCTCTGGGGGCAGCTCGACTTGGCGGGTGAAGTCTTCGAGTGGAACCTCGACTGGTACGCGAGCTACGTCAATCCGTGCATCGATTGCGCGTACTTGACGACGGCTTCCGACCGGGCGATGCGAGGCGGCAACTACGCCGGCAGCGCCATCAACCTGCCCGCGTCGGACCGGAGCTTCTACGACAATCCGACCGATTCGGACAACGTCATCGGCTTCCGCTGCGCCCGCCCGTAGAAGCGCGGTGCTTTTCGCCGATGGCTTCGCGATCCCGGTGTCGAG
>CAZVPE010000305.1:0-6055 GCA_964628155.1 uncultured Polyangiaceae bacterium
AACTTCGCTCGTATGGCCTCTCGCTTCGCGCCGTCGCCGCCCGCCTCGCCGCCGAAGGCCACGTCAGTCGCACGAAGAGGCGTTTCTTGGCCGAACAAATCGCGCGCATGCTCGATCGGGCGCCCGGTCCGGGGCGAGCACGTCGTCTTGACATCTCGCGGCGCTCCGAAGAATTTTGTTTTTCACGGTATGAGCGAGCAGCCGATCTTCCGCGTCACCTGGTTGGCTTTCTGTATTCCCGGTTGCCGCGATGAGGTGATTTGTGGAATTCGCAATGGCGCGGCGAATGCCCCTATCCGGCACTTGCCCGATACCGCTCGGTTGTCGCAAGCGCTAGGACAGGCGTGCATGATGCAAGCACGTAGGCCGGGCGCGCTTCCGGCGACATTCGTTTTTATCGGCTTCGCACTGCTTCATTGCGGGAGTTCCTCGAATGACTCCGCGGGAGCCGGTGTAAGCTGTTCCAAGATCAGCCCCGATGCCGCAGTGACGCAGAGCGCTAGCGTATGCTACCCGGACAACGACGGCCTTACCGGCGGCTCCTACACCATCGACTTGATCGTCAACGACACGGGGTTTCTCGCCAGCGGTCCCGATGCAGGCGTGAAGGACATCATCGCGACGCAGAACGACGCCGTCGTCACCCTCACGCTGACGAACATGGGTACGACACCCCACGGCTTCGCAGTTGGATGCACGAGCGCCTGCCCGGCCTATCCAAACTTGCCTGCCGGCTGCTCCCCGCTCGCCTGCTTCCCGAGCAACTCCACAATCGCACCGCTTGCGCCCGGCGCCAGCATGAACGTCACGTTCGACACGCCGACCCCCGACGGCCTCCTTTACCCCTTCACGTCGAACGAACCAAACGACAGCGCAGTCCCGGGGCTGAACGCCGGTCAGTGGAGCTTGATGTGACGGCATGCCGCGCGTCAATGACGGCTTGATCCCTCCCGGGCGAAGCGTCCGGCGCGCCGCTCGTTCACTGGCTTTCACCGCCGCCTTGCTGGCGGCGCGGACGGCGGCCGCCCAGCTCGTGCAGGCCGAGCCGCTGGCGCCCATCGTGGCTCCGTTTCCAGAGGGCGAGGCACCCGTCGAGACGCAGGTCGTCGTACAAGCCGTCGTCGACGCGACCGGCAACGTCCTATCCGCGGTGGAAGTTTCGCGCGCGCCCCAGGGTGCACCGGACGCGTTTGGAAGGGCCGCAACGGAAGCCGTCAAGGCAGCCAAGTTTGCGCCGTCCGTGCGCGACGGTCGCCCGATACGCTCCCGCATCGAGTACGTCGTCGTGTTCCAACCGCCCGCGACGACCGCGACCACGGTGGGAATGACGACGAACGGCGGCCAAGGTCCGCTCTCGACCGAGGGCACGCACCAGCTCCCGACGGCGCCCGAAGCGCGTTCGGACAAGCAGGTCCCGACCGTGGAGACAGTCGAGGTCCGGGCGGTCGCCTGGGCATCGCCCCGTGGTCTTGGCGATCTTCGGGTCGACCGTGAGACACTCACCGCCTCGCCGCGGCAGCAAACGAGCGAGATGCTATCAGCCGCGCCTGGGTTTTTCGTCGATCACGAGGACGGCGAGGGCCTGGGCAACGACGTGTACCTTCGCGGCTTCGACCTCGACAACGGCTCGGGCATCGAAATGAAGGTGGGCGAGGTCCCGGTCAACATCCCGCTCCACATCCACGGGCAGGGTTACGCCGACGTCAATCTCATCATCCCGGAGGTCGTCCGGAGCATCCGTGTGCTCGAAGGGCCCTACGATCCGCGTCAGGGAGATTCGGCGATCGTGGGGAGCGCCCTCTTCGACCTCGGCGTCGTGGAGCGGGGCTATCAGATCAAGACCACCTACGGCTCGTTCGGCCAGGCTCGGTTGGTCGGCATCGCCGCACCGAAGGAGGCCGGCGAAGAAACGTTTGCGGCGTTCTCCTTGCGCGAAACCCAGGGTTTCGGCGAGGACCGGGCGTCGCAGTCGGCCTCGGTCAACGCGCAGTACGGGTTGGACCTGAACGACAGCGATCACCTGCGGGTCCTGGCGACTGCGTACGCTTCGAACGGGGCCCTTCCGGGCGTCGTGCGGCAGGACGACGTGAGCGCCGGGCGGATTGGCTATTACGATGCGTATCCGTACTATAACTCGTACTTTCCCACGAACTGCACCTCGGCATCGTGTTCCAAGCCCGCGCAAGGCGTCGAGGCGATGCGGGTCATCGTGGGAGCGGAGCTCGACCATTCGACGGGCACAGGCTCACGCTTCGAGATCGCGCCGTGGGTGATGTGGACCAACTTCCTCTCGCGGCAAAACTACACGGGCGACCTCAATAGCTCGAACCTTCAGCCCCAGCTCGCGAGCTTGGGCGACCTCTGGCAGCTGACGAACGTCGAAACCGCCGCAGGAATTACGGCGCGGTTCCATACCGTGCCCTTTCGCGTCGGAGATTTCCTCGAGGTCATCGTCGAGCCGGGCGTTTCGCTTCGGGCCGGACACACCGACCAGAGCAAAAGCTTGATCGACCCTGTGGATCTCTTCCCATGGGATTACCGCGAGAGCTTTGGGTTGGATACGCTCGACATCGGGGGGTACCTCGACGTCGACGTACGACTCTGGAAGAGGCTTCGCATCTCGGGCGGCGCGCGCGCGGACTTTCTGGATGTCGTCGTCGACGACAAGCTCGCTGGTGTCGTGCCGCCGATCCCAAACGGCGCCCTTCAAGGCTCGGTCATGAACGTCTCGGGCGTGGCGCCTGGACCCCGCGCGACCGTGGCTTATGAAGTTGTCCCGGAGCTCACGCCGGTGATTTCCGCGGGCGAGGGCTTTCGGTCGCTCGACGCGGGGAGCCTGACGTTGTGCAACGCTCCGACCGTCCGGCTGACCGGCGTGCCGAGCTCGCAGCTCCTGCCTTGCACACCGGGCTCGCCCTACTCGCAGGTCACGAGCGTCGAGGCGGGCGTTCGCTCGGAGTTCGCGAAAGGGCGTTTCACGACGACCGCGACGGCGTTCCAAACGGGTGTGGCCAACGAATTGGTGTTCGAGGTGGCCTCGGGAGGACTCACGACAGAAAAGGCGAGCACGCGGCGAGGGCTCGTCGGTTCGCTCCTTGCTAAGCCGACCAGCTGGCTCCTGGCCTCGACGGCCCTCTCGTTTCAGACCGCGACGTTCGACACCCTCGTCGTCGGTAGCTCGCATTACGTGCCGAACGTTCCGCAAGTGCTTTGGCGTACCGACGTGAACGTGCACGGCGAGCTCGGTCGCATCGAGGGTGCGCCGCTGACAGGGCGCTTCGGCGTCGGCTACACCCTGCTCGGCGGACGTCACGTGAACGACGCGATCATCGGCCCCACGAACAACGTCTTGAACGCTCTCGCCTCAGTCCGATACCGCTTCGTCGAGCTTGGGCTCGACATGTACAACGTCCTCGGCCTCAAGTACGCCGACGACGTGGAATACTACGTGTCGAACTGGAGCTTTCGGTCCGGCCAGCAGCCCGCTTCCGCCGCAGTGCACATCGTCGCCGCGCCGCCCCGTACGGCACTCGCGACGCTCACGCTCTATCTCTGAGGACCCACACGTGGGGGCGAGATGCACTTCGGCCTCCGCGGAGCAGGCCGAAGAGGCCGAAGCAGCGCCGACGATCGGTGCAAACCCTGCGTGTCGATGCAATCAATCGTCGCGCGCACGTGGGTTAGCGCCCTTTTCGCGGGGCCGTGAAGCGCGGGCGCACGGGCGTGCACCTTGCACAGGGCACTGCATGCTTGCGTCGGTGCGCGTGATTGCGAGCGCCCTTTTCGCATTGCTTTGCACATTGCTGTTCGTCCTGCCCGCATCCGCGCAGAGTCCCGGGACTGCGGCCGCACGCGGGAGGGAACCCGAGCCCGACCAGTTTTGCAGCGACCATTGGTTCGCTGTCGAACGATGTCGCGACCAAGGTTGGAGGCATCCGGTGATCCTGCTCGGCGCGGACCTCGGAGTCTCGGCAATGGACGAGACCGGCCCGTTCGGCTTCAATAGAGGCGTCGGGGCAGTAACCGAGGCGGGCCCGGCGTGGGGACTGCGCGCGGGGATCGAGGTCCTTTCCTGGCTCGCGTTCGAGGCGCGCTATGTCGGGATGTCCAACTCCGTACAAGCATCGGTGAGCCCCGCGGGAAGCGTCGGATACCTCACGACGGGCGGCGAAGCGGTCGTGCGTCTCACGGCGCCGCTGCCGCTCGTGCATCTCTACATTTTCGGCGGCGTCGGATACTACGATAACTCCCTCGTGGGGTCGTCGAATGCAACCGCGGGATCGACGCTGATCTCGAGCTCCCAGTCCGGTATTCCGATGGGATTTGGCCTCGACGTTCCGCTCACGTGGCACTTGAGCCTCGGCGCCGAGGCGACCTATCACTTCTTGCTGGGAGAGCGTTTTTCCGCCGTCACGACCAACGGGATCGACGGCGGGGATCTCTCGACATTCAATATGGTTCTGCGCGTTCGGCTCTAGCGCTTTCTCCGACGCGAACAATCCGTCTCGAGCCTGAGCCTGCGGCGAGATCCGACACTTGTCGGATGGAGGGGCGCGACGAATCGAGCGTACCATGGTCTCGATGGCTGATGCAGTGCCCCACACGCCTCGGGATCTACGGCTACCCGTTTACGTCCTCGTGGGGGCCTTGGTCGGCGGCTGCTACGCGCTCTTCGACTCCGTCTCCGAGGCGCGTTTGGAGGAGGGCTCGCTGACGGGGATCATGGCCCAGGTGCATACCCTCGTGGATCGCCTTTCGCCCGTGCTCGTCGGCGTGCTTCTGGGCGTGTCGACGCACTACGTCCGCCTGCGCGCTCGGCTCTCGAAGGCCGAGATGGCCGCGGCACGCGTGCGCGCGCGGCTGCAAAAGGTCGAGCGCGATCAGGCGGTCTGGGTCCTCGCCGCGGCCGTGCTCCACGAGCTCAACAATCCCCTGCACGCGATTGGGCTGCTCGCGGACGAGCTGGGAAGCCCCGAGTCCGAGACCGACGCGCAGGGGCGGAAGGCGCTGGTGGGCCGAATCCGAGCCCAGGTCGACCGCGCTCGAGGACATCTCCAGACGCTCCGGACGATGCGCGTGACGGGAGAGCCCGACGTGCAGATCGTGACGCTGGACCGGGTGATCGGATTGCTGGCCGAAGAGGTCCGTCCGATGGCTGCGGAGGATGGTCTGGTCGTCGACGCGACGTGCGAGCGGCCGGTACGCGCAAACGCCGACCCTGCGTATGTCCGCGTGATCTTGGAGAACCTGGTCGACAACTCGCTCGCCGCCCTTCGGGAAGGAGGCGGAGCGCGCGTGACCATACGGCTCACCGAGGAAGCCGATCACGCCGTCGTGCGCGTCCACGATGACGGGCCCCCGATCGACGCGCAGATCGACGCCGCGCTCTTCGAGCCCCTGCGGACCACCAAGACGCATGGCCTCGGCCTGGGTCTCCCGATTGCGCGTGCGCTGGCGCGCGCCATGCGGGGCGACCTGTCGCTCGAGCGCTCGTCCGGGAAGACCTTCCGCCTCGAGCTGCCGCTCCGCGAGGCGAAGTGACTTCGACGGTCCTGCTCGTCGAGGACGAGGACGACACGCGCGAGTCGCTCGCCCGGTCGCTCGATCGTTCGCACGTTAGGTGCCTGGCGGCGCGATCCAGCGCGGAGGCTCTCCAGTTGGCGCGCGGCGACGACTTCATCGACGTCGTCGTGACCGACATCGTGCTCAGCAGGGACGATGATCGGGGCGGGCTTCGGCTTCTCGCCGACCTGCGGTCGCTCGGCGTGCTCGCACCCGTAATCGTGATCACCGCTTACGCGGATGTCGAGAAGGTCAAGACCGCTCTGAACGAGGGCGCCGCTCACTTGCTCGAGAAGCCCTTCCGCGCGAGCGAGCTGTGCGACGTGATCCGACGAGTCCAGGAGCCTTTGGCCGGGGTGCAGCATGCGGTGGAGCAGGTCCTCGTGCGCGCGAACCTGACCGACAAGGAGGACGAAGTGGCGCGCTACCTGCTCGAAGGTCTCTCTGGCTCCGAGATCGCCGAGCGATCCAAGAACAGCCCGAAGACGATCCG
>CAZVPE010000306.1:0-6020 GCA_964628155.1 uncultured Polyangiaceae bacterium
CTCGAACATCGGCACGATCTCGTTGGCGTACGCGGCGGCGACGAGATTCCACGGTCCTGGCGAGGAGAGCGGTGAGGTATTCATTCCGCGCAGCGTACTACTCGAGCGCTGAGCGGCGGGCCCCCTGGCGTCTGGGGATCGCGAGAAATCCCACACACCTACGCGAACTCTTCGGCGATCGCCGAGCAGTATCGGTGCAGGCGGGGACATGGGCACTGGCACGAGCGGGATCACGACCCCCACGTCGCGGTGCTCGTCGCCCTGGGCTGTTTTCTTCCGAACGCACTCGGGTACGTCGCGGCCAATTTGACGTCGAAGACTCGCGTGTTGGACATTCCGAGGGCGAACGCGCCTGACGACCGGCCGCCGCGCGAGACGAGATTCGGTCAAGAAGAGTGGGCGGTGGCCCGACAAGCGATGCGCTCGGAGTGGTCTCGAACTCTCCGGATCGATCGCCACGCCGCCCTCCACGCGAAGATTTGGGGGTTTCTCGGGACCCTCGCGATATCGGCGTGCGTGATGGTCCTGGCGAACGATTCGTCGACCCCGGCGGAGGCCGCCCGAGCGGTCGCCGAGGCCGTGGCCGCGGGCGTTTCGACCCTCCTCGGTTTCGCACAAGTCTTGGTCCGCTCGGCGCGACGCGACGCGAGCACGCGCATGTTCTCCTGCGCGAGTCGCGACTTGTTGACTTCCGTTGTCGTCGCCGTGATCGCCTCGCTGTCGTTGAGCACCGAAAGCCACGGCTCGGCTCTCGTAGTGGGGTTGGGCGCCGGCCTGCTCGGCCCCCGCGCGCTCGACCCGTTGAGGCAGCGGGCGGCGACCGTGCTCGGGGTGAAAGCGGTGCAGGACGGGCGTCAATCGCTTTCCTTTGCCATGATCGACGGTCTTACGGAGGAGGTCGGAGATCGCCTGGCGGAAGAGGGAGTCGACTCGGTGCACGCGCTCGCATTCACGAGCACGCCGCGGCTTTATTTCTCGACACCGTTTCCGTGGGAGCGAATCGCCGACTGGCAGGCCCAGGCCGTTCTGCTGGAGGAGCTTGGCCTCGCACGGTTCGCGCTCCTCTTTCGGCTCGAACCGCCGCGAGGCGCTGCTCGAATCCATCCGGGAGGCCCACGAGCGTCCGATGTCCAAGCCCGCGCTCGCGCGGGTCACGCGCGCCCTTCCCAAGACCGTGCAGAAGACGATCGCCGACGTCTTCGACTCCTCGGACGTCATCAACCTGCCCGAGGGCCCTACCGCCTGGCGCGCCTCGAACGCCATCTCGTGGATCGCTCGGAACACCGACAACCCCGAGACCCGTCTCGACCTCGAGCGTCTGGCCGGCACCGTCGTCTGACCGCCTTGCCCCCCAGTGCGGATCGATCCACCTTTGATCGGTCAGCCATATTGACTGGGAGATCGAGACATCGAGCGGGTGCTGCTCGAGACAAGACATGCCGGCCGGACCCTCTTTCCCGTCACGGAATGGCCGGCATTCGTCTACGTGCTTCGTGCCCTCGATGACACCGTTCTCAAGGCGAAGATATTCTCGGCCAATCATGTACAGATGATTCGTTGGGCGATCCTCACAAGAGAGCCATCGCGGTCGGGCTCATGAGTTACAAGCCCAAGCGTCACCCTCCAGGCCCGATCTCGTTGCGGCATGGCGGATCGAGGCGTCCGACGACAGCGAGATTGAAAGAACGAAGCAGCACCTCGCCGCGAGCGTCGGCGAGCGCGCCGTCGCGCAGGTATTTCGCGGGCTCGAAGCCCGAAAGCTTGGCGGTTTCGAGTAGCGTGTAGAAGATGGCGGCGACCTCGGTGCCGCGTTGGGACTTCGACCCGAAGTGATTCTTGCGCCCGACAACGGGCCCGCGAATGCCACGCTCGGTGGCGTTGTTGTCGAGCGGGGTGCGCGCATCGTTAAGGAAGCGCGTGAGCCGGTGCCAGTTGGCGATGACGTACGCGGCGGCTTTGCCGATGGACAGGGACCCGAGCGTCGCATGGTTCCAGAGCCGTGCGGCAGTCCCGATCCAGGGCGGTTCGCGAACGATGCTCGCCCCGCCGCAGCCCAATGCCGAGTTCCCGATGGCTTGCGGTCTGGACACGTGCTGGTGGACCGGTGCGCCAGCCTCGGCAATGGATCCGACCGGGCCTGGGTACATCGCACGCCTCGCCAGTGGCAGCGTGACCACCGTCTCCGCATCGGTCTATCCGTGGAGCCTGGTTTTCGCCGGCTTGAACTTTTTTCGAGACGGTCGGGTGTGACGTCTGCTCTGGCACACTGGTACGCATTTAACCTTCAGCCACCCCGCCCGTCATGATGGCCAGCGCGGGCTTCGTTGCAGTCGACGACGCGTGCGTCCATTTCTCGGTGCTGGCGGGGTTCGGCCTGCCTTCGGGCGCGGACGGCGGAATCCCCAGCACCCGCATCTATAGCGTCGAGAAGTCGTAGTACGTGGCGCCTTCCACTCCTTGACGTTGTCCCTGCCGTCCTGGCGGCCTTGGGGGGCCCCGGTCAGGGCTGTCCCTCATTGCCCTCGCCATGCCTGGCTTCACGATGACGGGGCGAAGCTCTTGCTCGCGTCCCTCTACTGTAGAGTTGGCCAAAGCCCGATTTTCCAACGAAGTCGCGTCACGATTGATGCGCCAGGCAATCCGGAGTTCGCAGAACGCACGTCGCTCTAGTAGAGGTGTGCGCCGGGCCATCACTCAAGGTGCCGCCCGCTCGCTCTCGGTAAGCACGTGGGGCACCGCGCGTGGAGCCCTCGTACGATCGTCGAAGAACGGTGTCGGCCGGTTGACACCCCGGACCATCCAGCCGAGCAACTTCCATGCACGCCGACCGAAGACCCTGAGCGACGGTGGCGGGGGCGCGTTCCCCGGGAGCGGCCCTGTCGCGGACCTCTCATAGATGCGGCAGAGCGGAAGCCCGAGCGCCTCGTCCCGCGCATGGTCCGCGTGGTCCATGAACGAATGAATGAGTGCGACGATCGGGAATCGGGGGTCAGCTGCCGTATTGGCGATCGGGCTGCGGCAGCAGTTGGCGTACCACCGCAGAACCTTCTTGGAGAGGGAGATGCACTTGATCACTTCGATGCCCCCAGTGAGCTTCACGCGAGCGGGCGCCATCTGGAAGATGTCTGTTCCGCCCGCTGCGTCGAGGATGTCCGCCCGCCCTAGGAAGCGCGCGAACGTCTGACAATCCTTGCAGTAGCAGACGAACCGGAAGCCGGTAGAGGGTGAGGCTTCGCGAGCCATGCCCCGCACGTGGTTGCATCGACACCGAAGCGGGATGTCCATGATGGCGGGAAGGTAACCATCCGGCTCTGTCGCACCAGACGACTGCTGAGAAAGACCGTGTGGCTCCTCGATTCAATGCTCGGCGTTGCCGTCCTCCATCTTCCTGACGACCGTGGCGATGGTGGACGCGTTGATCTTGGCCTTCTTCATGAGCGAGGTCGCGCGCGCGATATCATCGGAGTCGATTGCGTCGAAGAAGTCTTCAACCCGCCCGATCTCCGCGAGGCGTTCCAGCACCAGCGTGCCCTCGAAATCGCTCTCGTCCATCACGCACTCCCCGGCAGCCCGCCGTACAATGCAGGTCAGCTCATCCCGCAGGCGCCACGTCCGCGAGGATCTCCGCAACGTCCGCAAGGGGCGGGAGCCGTGTCCGATCGGGAGGCGCCACCGACAGCCACGCGCGAGAACAGGATGCGCTGGTCTCGGAAGTCCCGCACTTCGGGCACGTGGCATCCCCCTCCGGGCGCGGCGAGACCTCCTCGAACGTCCTCGAGCAGTTCTTGCAGGCGTACTCGTAGAGCGACACTGCAGACGAACTATAGCGCGTCATCGGCGAAGGGCGTCACGTGGAGATCCTGGTTTGCTCCCGCTCCGAAGGCATCGAGAGAAACGCTGAAGCAACGGACGCGGCGCTTTCCCATTACGAACCCATCACCTGCGCGGCGAGCCGGTCGAGCGTGATCGTCAGCCTTGAAGAGGGAAAATCCCTCCGGCGTCGCGAAGCGCGGCGCGATGCGGGAGCTCATCTGGCATGCGTTTGGGCAAGCTGCTCCGGAGGAAACTCCGAGGGCCGAACGCGGTTATGTGCTCCCCGAGCACGGAAGCGGCTGGACGGGTCGCGAGCCGCTGGGCGACGCCGAGCCTGGGATCGAGCCCGAGTATGTCCGCTAGAGTGTACGGGGCCAATTCTAACGGCTGATCGCTGTTGTCCCAGTATTTCGAGTTGAAACCGGACAGTGGAATAGTGACCGGGCCCGTGGACTGGGTCAGGGTGTAGCACCAGAGGCTGTTCCCGCTGTCGGCCAGCTGCACTCGAAGCGCCGAGGCACCGAAGTTCTCGAAGCCGATGGTCATCGAGCTTCCGGCAATTGCGAGAGCGCCCGTCATGCCGCCGGACGGAGACTCGGTTTGATTCACGTTGAACCCGGCGCCGGCCCACGATTGGAACGCGCTGTTCGCACAAGTTCGCGCCTGTCTATACGAAGGCCTACCCGCGCATGGGCCGCCCACGTGAACGTCAAACGCGAACTCCACCCCGGTCGTCATCCTAATCGAAGACGGCGACCTCGTTTCGAGACGAACAGCTCGGCATCGTGGGGGCGGCCGTCGCCGCTCTTGAAGGTGAACGCGACCTGGTGAACCGCGTCTTGAGGGTTTGGGCGGAGCCGGCCCATATTTCCTCTGGCCGTCCTACGGGCGGTCCTCTATCACGAAGCCGGGGCGGGAGAAACCGCTGGAGCGCGCTCTACGGCGGCTCCGGCGGCCGGGACCGAGCCGGGTTCAAGGCCCCCAGAGTCGAAACGGGATGAACGTCACGCCCGCGAAAAGGGTGAACCTGCGCGTGGATGGAAAGACGCTCACGTCGCCCCCAAGATCGAACATGATGGTCGGCGTGGGCGAATAGCTGAGTCCCATGAGCAGCCCGCTGTCCTTCGGCGCGATGCGACCCGCGTCGGTGAAGCCGTAGACCTCGGTCATGACCCCGAGGTGAAGCGGCAAGGCCATGGACCACGCGAGCGTCCCGAAGGCCTGCACGCTCCTTTGCGCGATGTCGAACTGCCAGACGTTGACGCCCCCGTTTAGGTCCAAGTGGATCGAGCCAGCCTCCCCCGGCGCCCCGAAGTCCTTCGATGCGTAGGCCCAGAACGACCCGTCGTAGGCGAACGGAAACGCGTCCGAGCGATCGAAGCTTGGAACGTTGACGGCGGCCGACGCTGCGACGGAGGGACGCATGGAGGACTGGTCGACGAAGTGTGCCTTCAGCGCAAACGTGAAGTCGTCGAAGTAGTAGAGCGACCGCGAGACATCGCCGGTCGTGAACAGCAGGCCGTTGCCACCCGCCTGCACCTGCAGCCAGCTCAGGAGCGTCAACTTGACGAGAACAGGCTCTGAGTGGATGAAACCGCGGTAACGGACAAAGCGCGCCCCGTAGCCGGCCTCGATCTCCAGCGCGCCGGGTGGCACCAGATCGGCGCTGCACGAGATGGTCGGTCGGCATGGCAAGACGCGCATGTCGCCGTCTTCGCCGCCAAGGGCCGCCCGCGTGGCTCCCTGCGACAGGACCAGGGCAATCGCGGCGCATCGCCACCCCCTCCGGAACTCGCGGGTCCTCGAGCCCGAAGGTGAGCGAGGGTGCGCGTGAGGGGAGCCATCCATCCGCCCGCCCTCTGAGCACGGCGACCGAGTCCTGGATGTCGCCATTCCGTTTCACGTCGAAGAATGCACTCGATGACACGTCTTTACACCCGCGGACGAGGTTATCCGTCCAGTCGAAGGGGCGATAAGCACGTGCGTGTCCACCAGGAAGCGTCGTCGCCATCCCCAACGAACGCCTTGAGGCTCGGCTTGGCCGACGCCCGCCCCTTTCGGCCCCGCTTGATCCACGGACGGCGCTACGACCCGCTACATGGGCGCAGGCACCGCACTCCCCTCGGCGCATCCCTCTTTGGTCCCCGTGAGTCCCGCACTCCTCAGCCATTGCAGGAGGGTGACGTGCGGGGCGACGTCGTCGACCC
>CAZVPE010000307.1:0-6000 GCA_964628155.1 uncultured Polyangiaceae bacterium
CGAAGTGATTGAACCACAGGCCACGCCGGAGGGGCGGAGCGGAGGCTGCACAAGACACGCGGAGCGGAGGCTGCACAAGACATACAAAACGCCTCACTCAAAAATACAAATGTTCTCGCTTCGTGGGGGTCGCCTCGCGACACCGTTCGAGCTTTCGGTAGAGCGTACGCCGATCGAACCCGAGCACTTGGGCGGCGAACGTCTTGTTGCCCCCGACAGCTTCGAGCACCCGCAGTATGTAGCGTCGCTCGACCTCCTCCATTGGCAAGAGCTCCGTGGGGTCGCTGCTCTCGACGGCGATTCGAGAACTTTTGAATTCGCGCACGCGCTCGGGCAGGTCGTCGAGGCCCAGCTGATCGTATTGCGCGAGAGTGACTGCGCGCTCGATGCAGTTCTGGAGCTCGCGGACGTTGCCCGGCCATGGGTACGCAAGGAGCTTCTCCGCCGCCGCGCTCTTGATCCCGAGCACGCTCGGCGACGCGGTAGACTTGTATCGCTGGAGGAAGTGCTGGGCGACGAGCAGAATGTCACTCCCGCGAGCGCGGAGCGGCGGGACATGGACGCGTACGACGTTGATGCGGTAAAAGAGATCTTCGCGAAATCGCTTTTCCTCGACCTCCGTTTCGAGATCGCGGTTGGTGGCGGCGATGATTCGCGCGTCGAACGGCTGCTCTTGATCACCCCCGACGGGGCGCACCGTGCGCTCCTGGAGGGCGCGCAGCAGCTTCGCCTGCATCCCTGCGGGCATCTCTCCAATCTCGTCGAGCAGCAGCGTACCTCTGCTGGCTTTGATGAACAGCCCCAGGCGAGCGCTGCGCGCATCTGTGAAGGCTCCTCTCGTGTGCCCAAAGAGTTCGCTCTCGAGGAGCGATTCGGGCATCGCGGCGCAATTGATCGCAACGAAGGGCCCGTCCTTGCGGGCGCTCTTCGCGTGCAGCGCTTTGGCGACGAGCTCTTTTCCCGTGCCGCTTTCGCCGGTAATCATCACGGTCGTTTCGGTCTCCGCGACTCGGGCGACGAGGTCGTACATCTTCTTCATCGCCGGACTCGTACCGAGAATATCGTCGAACTTCTGCTGGTCGACGACCACGCGCCGCAGTCGCTTGACCTCCTCACGAAGAGCGCGATGCTTGACGGCACGATCCATCGTCAGAATCAGACCGTCCATCTCGAAAGGCTTCGTCACGAAGTCGTACGCGCCAGCCCGAATCGCGGCAATCGCCGTCTCCATGCTGCCGTAGGCGGTCATCACGACGACTGGTAAGTCCTCCCGACTCTCGACGATCTGTCGGCACAAGTCGACGCCGCTCATTCCATTCATGTTGATGTCCGTCAGCGCAAGACTGAAGTCGTCTTCCGCAAGCTGGCGCTGCGCCTCTTCGGGGGATGTCGTCGCGACCGCTTCGAATCCACGCTTTTTGAGCTCGGCTTCGAGGACATCGCACATGTTGCGATCGTCGTCGACGATGAGAATCCGCCGTTCTTCCACCCTATCGCTTGTGTCAGGCATGTCGTCCCGCCCCTTCGCCAAGGCCTGCAGAGCGCATGCCGGATGGGCTGGGGCACCGTGCGAATCCGAAACTCGTTCATCGCATGTCTCGCTCTCCGGTCGACTTCGGCAAAAGTGCCACGGCCGTAGCGACTTGGAACGAATGGGGATGCGTCGGAGTCGGTGTTGCGGTCGTCTCGAGCGAGCGACGAGCGAACCTGGCATACGGGTCGCAGCGAACGTACCGAACGATGTGCGCAGACGAGCGGGTCGAACGATTGTTCGGGGGAGAAGAGTCGCCACGGGTCCGCCAGGAGCCGGGGGAGCCGGGACAGACGACTGGCGACGCGTGCGAGTCTGGGCCTTTGCACCATTCCGGGCGTCCGCGCCTGTCTCGGCATCCCGGTATCCTTCCAAGCGCTCCGTTCGCGCGAGTGGGAGAGCTTTCGCGCGCGCTTACGCGGCGGATTCGCCGCCAGCCAATGGCGTCGCTGGCCCTCGCGCTTGGCGCGGGCTTCGTGGTGGGTGGAGCCTTCTGTTTTCGAGCGGGGCGAATCGTGCTCGCCGCGGCCGCCCGTCACATTGCCCGTGAACTGCTCAAGTAACTGTCGTGACCACAGGAAATCGACCCACGGAGAATCATGCCAATGAAGAAGCGGATCGGATACGACATCGACGACATCCTCAGCCTGGTCCGACTGCAGCGACGCCGCCCGCTCGCTCGGTTAGCCATTCCCGCAGCGGGCCTATTGGTTCTGGGGGTCGTCATCGGCGGCGGGGCCGGCCTGATGTTGGCCCCCTTGTCAGGACGCCGCCTGCGTCAAGAAGTGGTCGGCCGAATGGACCGGATTCGCGAGCGAATGATGAAATCGGACCACCGAAAAGAAGCCATGAACGTTTCTTGACGCACTCGTCTTCGAGCGCGACTCGGGACGTGCACCGCCCGCTCCCATCGGGCTTCTACTACGACGAGCGGTGGCCTTTCGGCGCTTCGTCGGCTCCGGGAAGGCGATGATCGGCGCCGCCGGTGGTCCGATGCTCGCGGTGGCCGCCGGGGTCACGTACTCGCTCGAGTTTCCGGTACAGCGTGCGCCGGTCGAACCCGAGAACCTGTGCCGCCAGCGTCTTGTTGCCTCCAACCGACTCGAGCACTTTCAGGATATAACGCCGCTCCACTTCCTCCATCGGCAGTAGCTCGGAAGGGTCGTTCGACTCGATGCTGATGCGCGCTGTCTTGTAGTCTTTGATCTTCTCGGGAAGGTCGTCGACGCCGATTTGATCGAACTGTGCCAGGGCGACAGCGCGCTCGATGCAGTTCTGCAATTCCCGAACGTTGCCGGGCCATGGATAGCTGAGGAGCTTGTCCGCGGTGGCGCTCGTCATGCCTACTACCGTTCGGCGGCTCTGCGCGGCGTATCGCTCGAGGAAGTACTGGGCCAAGAGAAGGATGTCACTGCCGCGCGCTCGAAGCGGTGGAACGTGGACCCGCACGACGTTGATTCGGTAAAATAGGTCCTCGCGAAAGCGCTTTTCTTCGACCTCGGTTTCGAGGTCGCGGTTGGTGGCGGCGATCATGCGAGCGTCGAACGGTTGCTCCTGATCGCCGCCGACCGGTCGTACAGTACGCTCCTGCAGGGCGCGAAGCAGCTTGGCTTGCATCCCCGCTGGCATCTCGCCGATCTCGTCGAGAAACAACGTGCCCCTGCTCGCCCTGACGAAGAGACCCGGGCGCGCGTTTCGCGCATCCGTGAAGGCGCCTTTCGTGTGGCCGAAAAGCTCGCTCTCGAGCAGCGGCTCGGGCATTGCCGCGCAGTTGATGGCGACGAATGGGCCGTCTTTGCGCCCACTCTTCGCATGGAGCGCCTTGGCGACGAGCTCCTTTCCGGTTCCGCTCTCACCGGTGATGAGCACCGTCGTTTCGGTGTCCGCCACCCGCGTGATGAGCTCGCACATCTTGAGCATGGCCGCGCTCGTGCCGAGAATCTCGTCGAAGCGCTGCGTGACCTCGACCGCCTTGCGGAGGCGTTTGACCTCCTCCCGGAGAGCGCGATGTTTGAGGGCGCGCTCGATCGTGAGCGCGAGCTCGTCCATGTCGAACGGCTTGGTCACGAAGTCGTAAGCCCCCGCTCGAATGGCGGCAATCGCCGTCTCCATGTTTGCGTACGCGGTGATGACGATGACCGGCATGTCCTCGCGGCGACGGACGAGCTGATGACAGAGCTCGACGCCGCTCATGTCGGCCATATTCATGTCGGTGATGACCAGACCGAAATCCTCCCGCTCGAAGCGGGCCAGAGCTTCATGAGGCGACGTCACCGACGTGACGTCGAACTCTCGCCGGCGAAGCTCGAGTTCGAGGACCTCGCACATACTGCGATCGTCGTCGATGATGAGGATTCGTCGCTCCATGGCTCCGTGGGGGTGGGGAAGGACTGTATGGCGAGCGCTTCGCGCGCGCCAGGTCTCTCCTCAAGAGAGAGGTCCAGTGTTCGGCAAGGCGATCCCGGCGGCATCGTCCCCCGACAGAACCCTCACTCGCGTTTGATCGTGGCTTGCTTATCTCGAACACAATGCAAGATTCAGCTCCACGTCCGAGCGCGCCGTCCGTCCGAAGCGGCGCGGCAGGGGCGGACGGAATAGAGTCGGAGATGACCACCCTTTTTCTCGCAGCTTTGCGTCAAGCGCGGGCGACAATCGAGGCGGCGCGCGCGCATCCGTCAACCGCCGAGCCGGGGGAGGCATCCGTGGCACGAAGGCTCCTGAACGAGCTCGACGACGCCATCGCTCACCTCGATGGCAGCGAGCCGGAAAAGGATCTCCTTTCCATCGTTTGCCACGATTTGAAGGACCCGCTCGCGTCGATCGTGATGGGCGCGGGTTTTCTGCGAAAGACGATCCCCGCCGAGGACGGGGCGGCCCGGCGCGTCGTCGACGCGATCTCGAGATCCGCCGACCGAATGAGTCAGTTGATCGGCGACTTTCACGATCTTGCGAGGCTACAGGCGGGTGCGCTTTCCTTCGACCCGCGGCCGTGCGAAATCGTCCCCATCCTGAACGGCGCGATTCGGTCGTTCGAGGCCCGGGCCCGAGAGCGGAGCCTAGCGGTTACGCTCACCGCCGAAGGCGAAGGTCTTGCCGTGATGGGTGATCCCCTTCGGTTGACGCAGCTCGCGTCCAAGCTCATCGCGAACGCCGTGAAATTCACCGCGCCGGGCGGCCGCGTCCTCGTTCAAGCGGCGGAAGTGAACGGGCGCGTGCGAATGGCGGTGAACGATACGGGCCGCGGAATACCCGCGGAGCGATTGGCCCGGCTCTTCGACTATGGCGCCAACGCGCGACGCACGCCGCGTGACGGCCCCGGCCTCGGCCTCGCGATCGCCCGCGGGCTGGTCGATCTCCACGGCGGCGAGATCACGGTCGAGAGCCGGGTCGGCGAGGGAAGCACCTTCGCCGTCGTTCTGCCGCGGGCGAGCGTCAAAGCGACCCCGAGTACCCCCTAGCGCGGAGGTGGTACGCTCCGCCGCGATGAAAAGCTCACGCACCGAATCGGACAGCATGGGTCAGGTCGAGGTACCGGCGGACCGGTACTGGGGGGCGCAAACGCAGCGTAGCCTGCAGAACTTCAAGATCGGTGGCCAGCGCTTCGGGCGTCCCGTCATCCGCGCGTTCGGGATCGTGAAGAAGGCGGCGGCGCTCACGAACGAAAGCCTCGGCAAGCTCGACGCGGCAAAGTGCGCGCTCATCGTCCGCGCTGCCGACGAAGTCATCGAGGGAAAGCTGGACGACCACTTTCCCCTCGTCGTCTGGCAGACGGGGAGCGGGACGCAGTCGAACATGAACGCCAACGAAGTTATCGCCAACCGGGCCATCGAGATTGCGGGCGGGGCGATGGGCTCGAAGAAGCCCGTGCACCCGAACGACGACGTCAACCGGTCGCAGTCGTCGAACGACGTGTTTCCCACGGTGATGCACGTGGCCGCCGCGCTCGAGATTCGGGAGCGTCTCCTCCCGGCGGTTTCCGAGCTGCGAGCGACCATCGAGCGCAAGGCTCAGGCCTTCGGCGACATCGTGAAAGTCGGGCGAACGCACCTCATGGACGCGACGCCTCTCACGCTCGGGCAGGAGTTCAGCGGGTGGGCGGCGCAGCTCGCCTTCTGCGAACGGGGCCTCGTGCATGCGCTCGAAGGACTTTACGAGCTTGCGCTCGGCGGAACGGCCGTGGGGACGGGGCTCAACACCCACCCGAAATGGGCCGAACTCGTCGCGGCGAAGATCAACGAGCTCGCCGGCGCGCCGTTCCGCACCGCCTCGAACAAGTTCGCCGCGCTCGCTGGGCACGAGGCCCTCGTCGCGGCCAGCGGCGCGATGCGAACCCTCGCTGTCGCGTGCTTCAAAGTCGCGAGCGACGTTCGCCTTCTCGGCAGTGGCCCGCGCTGTGGAATCGGTGAACTCGCGCTGCCCGAGAACGAGCCGGGGAGCAGCATCATGCCCGGGAAGGTGAACCCGACGCA
>CAZVPE010000308.1:0-5999 GCA_964628155.1 uncultured Polyangiaceae bacterium
GGGCGCGCACGAGGCGGCGCGCTTCTACGCCGCCACCTTCCCGAACAGTGAAGTGACCGCGGTTCACAAGGCGCCGGGCGACTTCCCGGGCGGCAAGGAAGGCGACGTACTCACCGTGGAGTTCACGGTCTTGGGTATTCCCTGTCTCGGTCTAAACGGTGGTCCGCAGTTCAAGCACAACGAGGCGTTCTCCTTCCAAATCGCCACGGACAATCAGGAAGAAACCGATCGTCTCTGGAACGCCATCGTCGGCAATGGCGGGAAGGAAAGTCAATGCGGCTGGTGCCAGGACCGCTGGGGGCTTTCCTGGCAAATCACTCCGCGTGTCCTCACGGATGCTCTCGCCGCGGGGGGCGCGGAGGCAAAGCGTGCCTTCTCGGCCATGATGTCCATGAAGAAGATCGATATCGCCACGATCGAGGCAGCACGCCACCCGAGGACCACCGACCGCAAATGACCGAAGTCGATGAGTTCGCCGCGACTCGAAATTGAACGAAGGACCAACGCATAGACTGGCGCTCGCAAAAGCGCGCGTCATCGTGGCAGTCTGACCCAGACGCGTCCGGCCGTCGGCCGAGGGCGCGCAGCTCCGCCGAGAAAATATCTCGAAGAGTCTTGGAACACTCCGTGCACCGGGGACCTCGTCCGAGAGCGCCTGAGCTCTCGAACCGACGATGCGTATTCCGACCGCCACCTATCGCATTCAGTTCGGCCAGGCCCTTGGATTCGACCGAGCCCGCTCCGCTGTCTCCTTCCTCGACTTGCTCGGCATCTCCGACCTCTACAGTTCGCCGATATGCGAGGCGCGCCCGGGCAGCGAACACGGATACGACGTCACGAACCACGAGCAAGTCAATCCGGAGCTCGGAGGTGAGAAGGCCTTCGTCGCCCTCGCGCGCGAACTTCGGGCGCTCGGAATGGGAATCCTCCTCGACATCGTTCCAAATCATATGTGTGTCGCCGGCGACAGCAATTCACGCTGGCTCGACGTCCTTCAGAACGGTCCCGCGGCGGAATCCACGGATTTTTTCGACATCGACTGGAACCCTCCCAAGCCCGAGCTCGCGGGACGGATTCTGCTACCCATACTGCCCGATCAATTCGGCCACGTGCTCGCTGCAAAGGAGCTGAGCCTGTGTTACCGCCCCGAGGGATTCGCGGTTCTCTATGCGGGTGCACGCTATCCGCTGACCGCCAATTCTTGGGTCGACATCCTCTCCATCGCCCTCGGACTCCTCAAGCAGGACGCTAGTCACCCGGAGGTCGACGAACTCGAACTGGAGAGCATTCTGCGCGCCCTCGAGCGGCTGCCCGCCCCAACCGACCTCGTCGCCGCCCGTGTGCGCGAGCGTCGGCACGAGTTGCCGATCATCACGCGAAGAGTGGCCTCGTTGCACGCCGAGAGCGCAGTGCTTCGCTCGGCGCTCGAAGCGACGCTCGCGAAGTTCGTCGTAGACGAAACCGAGCCCGGGGGTTTCGAGGCCCTTGGAAACCTGCTCTCGAAGCAGTGCTTCCGCCTGAGCTCCTGGCGCGTCGCCGCCCACGAGATCAACTATCGCCGCTTCTTCGACATAAACGAACTGGCGGCCATTCGGGTCGAGAATCGGAAGGTCTTCGAGGCGGTTCATTCGCTGCCGTTCCGCCTCGCAAAGGACGGCCACGTGACGGGCCTACGCATCGACCACGTGGACGGCCTCTACGATCCGTTGGGATATCTCGACGATCTCCAGCGCGGCTGGAGCGCGCATGTCGGCGCGAATGCCTCTACGAAGGACGCGTATGTCGTCGTGGAGAAAATCCTCGGCCCCGCCGAATCGCTGCCGGCAGAATGGCCCGTCGCCGGCACGACTGGCTACGAGTTCATGAACCTGGTGACCGGCGTGCTCGTGGATGGTCGCCGAGTCGGCCGCCTTCGCACATTGGCCCGGGGCGAGGGCGATGCCGATCGCCCATTTTCGGACATCGCTTACGAGTGCAAGAAGCTGATCTTGCGTACCAGTCTTGCCGCCGAGTTGACGGTCTTGGCACGACGGCTCGACCGCATTTCAGAACAAGACGTGCGCACCCGTGACTTCACCCGCGTTGACCTACAGGACGCCCTCGCCGAGGTCGCCGCGTCATTTCCGTTCTATCGCACGTACATCCGCTTCGAACAAGACTTCGTGAGCCCCGCGGACCGTGCCGCAATCGACCTTGCGGTGCACGCGGCCCGAACACGCGGCCGCGGGGGGGTTCACCAAACCGTCTTCGACTTCGTTCGCTCCGTTCTTCTCCTCGAAGATCCGGACGGCTTGACGGCACGGCAACGGAAGGAGCGCCGAGATTTCGTCATGCGGTTTCAGCAGCTCACGGGGCCCGTGGCGGCCAAGGGGGTCGAGGACACTGCATTCTATCAATATTTTCCGTTGGCGGCTCTCGAGGAAGTGGGCGGTAATCCCGAGTCGACAGGCACGTCTCTTGCGCAGTTCCACGCGAACATGGCCGAACGCGCCCGGCGCGCCCGCCACGCGCTTTCGGCCACGGATACGCACGACGCAAAGAGAAGCGAAGACGTGCGTGCGCGGCTGGCCGTGCTCTCCGAGATCCCAGAAGAGTGGGACCGCGCTGTCGAGCGGTGGCGCACACTCAACCGCGGTATCAAAAGCAGCGTATGCGGTGTGCCGGCGCCCGACGACGACGACGAGTACCTTTTTTACCAAACGGTCGTAGGGATATGGCCGCCCGCCGCAGCCGCGCCCTCGGAGGACCTGTCCGAACGGGTCTCGGCCTACATGACCAAGGCCGTTCACGAGGCCAAGCGCCATAGCAGCTGGACAAACCCGAACGGAGCCTACGACGAAGCCGTTGCCGCCTTCGTCGGCGCGGCGCTCGACCCTACGAAAAGCGCGGCCTTTCTGCGCGACCTTGGGGCGTTCGTGAATCAGATCGCGCGACCCGGCTTCTGGAATGGCCTCGCTCAGGTCCTCCTCAAGATCGCCGCGCCGGGTGTTCCCGACTTCTTTCAAGGAGCGGAGCTCTGGAGATTCCACCTCGTGGATCCCGACAATCGTAAGGCCGTCGACTTTCAGCAACGACATCGGGTCTTGGAGGAGGTGTTGCATGCCTTCGAGCGCGACCCGGTCTCGCTCGCGAACGCGCTCCTGGCCAGTCCAGAGGACGGCCGCATCAAGATGCTCGTCACGGCCATCGGGCTTCGCTATCGGCGAGCAAATTCTGCGTTGTTTCGAGATTCCGATTATTGGCCGTGCGATACCCAGGGCCCGCGCGCGTCCCAAGTCGTGGCCTTTGCGCGTGTCGGCCGCGGCAAGGGGGTCATCGCGGTGACGGGTCGATTCTATTTGCGGTTTCGGGCGGCCGCCGATCTTCCCGTGGGCGCCTGTTGGGCCGGAACGCGTGTGGCCGTTCCCGAGGAGCTTCGGACGGCCTCCTTTCGTGATGTCATCACCGGCCGGCGACTCGTCCCCGAAAGCGGGGGCGCATTCCTGGCCGTCGATCGCGTGCTCGAACACTTCCCGGTGGCGCTGGTCGAAGCCAAACGAGAGCGCGAGCAAACGGTTTCACAACCTGGCTAAGGGAGCAATCGATGCGCGAGATTTGGCCCGGCAAACCATTTCCCCGTGGAGCGACCTTCGACGGCGTAGGAGTGAACTTCGCCCTCTATTCGCGCGTGGCCACGCGCGTCGAAGTGTCGATCTTCGAGCCGAACGATCCCAGCAAGGAAGTCGAGCGGTTCGACCTGCCAGAGACTACGGATTTCGTGTGGCACGCGTACGCTCTCGGCCTCGAGCCGGGCACGCTGTACGGGTTTCGGGTGCACGGTCCTTACGAACCCGACTTGGGACAGCGCTGCAATCCGAACAAGCTCCTCGTCGACCCGTACGCCAAGGCACTGCACGGAGATGTGGACTGGAAAGCGCCCGTTCTCGGTTACAAGGCCGGCGATCCCGCAGAGGATCTGTCCTTCGACGACCGGGATAGCAGCGCGGCCGTTCCGAAGGGTGTCGTAGTCGCAAACTCATTCGAATGGGGCAGCGACCGCGCACCGGACGTGCCCTGGCGCCGCACGGTCATCTACGAGCTCCACGTCAAAGGGTTCACCAAGCTCCACCCCGAGATTCCGGAAGAGCTTCGCGGCACGTACGCGGGCCTGGGACATCCTGCCGCCATCGCCCACTTGAAGGAACTCGGAATCACCGCGGTCGAACTGCTTCCCGTTCACGCAGCCACGGATGATGGCTTTCTGCAGGACCGACTCCTCCGCAACTATTGGGGCTACAGCACCCTTGGGTTCTTCGCGCCCGAGCAGCGGTACAGTAGCCGCAAGTCGCCCGGAGCACAGGTGAACGAGTTCAAGTCGATGGTCAAAGCTCTTCATGCGGAAGGCATCGAAGTGATTCTGGACGTCGTTTACAACCATTCTTGCGAAGGCAACCACTTGGGGCCCACCTTCAGCCTTCGGGGCATCGACAACGCCACGTACTACTGGCTGATGCCCGAGGCGCGCTACTATCTAGACTTCACGGGCACGGGCAATAGCCTGAACGCCTCGAACCCGGAGACCGCTCGGCTCATCGTCGACTCGTTGCGTTACTGGGTCGACGAGATGCACGTGGACGGCTTTCGCTTCGACCTGGCCAGCACCATCGGGCGCGTTGGCCGCGGAGAATTCGATCGCCATGCTCCCATCTTCCAAATCATTGCCCAAGATCCTTCCTTGTCTCGCACGAAACTCATCGTGGAGCCGTGGGACACGGGCATGGGCGGTTATCAGGTAGGCAACTTTGCCGCTCCCTGGCGCGAGTGGAACGGTCGCTATCGCGACGCGTTGAGGCGATATTGGAAAGGGGATCAGAATCTCGCATCGGAGATTGGGTACCGCATTTCGGGCTCGGCCGACATCTTTCAGGGCGAGCGGAGTCAGCCTCAAGCCAGCGTCAATTTCATCACCGCGCACGACGGCTTCACCCTGCACGATCTGGTGACGTATTCTGCGAAGCACAACGAGGCGAATGGCGAGGAGAATCGGGACGGCGCCGACGACAATCAGTCTTGGAACCACGGTGTGGAAGGCGAGACCGACGATAAGGCGATCATCGGCCTGCGAGAGCGCCAAAAGCGAAACCTGCTCGCTTCCTTGTTCATGTCTCAGGGTGTCCCGATGCTGGTCGCCGGTGACGAAATGGGGAGGACGCAAGGCGGCAACAACAACGCGTATTGCCAGGACAACGAGCTCTCCTGGGTCGACTGGAAGATGGACGCGCGGCGGCGCGAGCTACTCGCCTTCACGCGGCGGCTCATTGCGCTCCGCCACAAGCTTCCCGTGCTGCAGCGCCGCCGCTTCTTCGTGGGCGACTACATTTGGGATTCGCGCTCCAAGGACGTGACTTGGCTCCGGCCCGACGGAAGCGAAATGAACGCGCGCGACTGGCAGCGGCCATGGCTCTCTGCGCTGGGAATCACGATGGGCGGGGACGCGATTCCCACGCTCGACGAGCGAGGTCAGCGCTTGGTCGGCGACGGTCTCCTCGTGCTCATGAACGCGCATCACGAAGAGATTCGATTCGTCCTTCCTTCTGGGCAAGGGGGCGGCGAATGGGTCCTCGAGCTAGACACGAGCGACGACCGGAAGATCGCAATCAAATGCGCGGGTGAGTACGCGGTCGGACCAAGGTCGGTCGTCGTCTTTCGGCAGCCGCTTTCCGAACGCCCTTCGGTGGGCGCTGCGGGCCCCGCCGCTGTCACGGAGCGGGAGGGAGTGCCCCTCGGTGTCGTCAGTCCCGTTCGCCGCGCGGGAATCGTCCTGCCGCTCGCCTCGATGCGCCGAAAAGACAATTGGGGGGTGGGGGACATAGGGGACATTCCTCGCTTCGCCCACTGGGCGCGGCGAGCGGGCTTTTCGATATGGCAGCTCTTGCCAGTAAACGCGACAAGCGGTTCGGATCCGAGCCCCTATGGCGCGGCATCGGCCTTTGCCCTCGATCCCGTCTACCTTTCTCTCG
>CAZVPE010000309.1:0-5952 GCA_964628155.1 uncultured Polyangiaceae bacterium
GCGAGGTGGTCCTCGAGCGCGTGGGCGACGAGGAGGCGATCGAACGGATCGCGATGATGCCAGGGCAGGCCCCGGACGCGGAGCGCACCGGAGAGCTGGAGGTCGGCGACTTCGAACCCCGTGCGGCGGAGCACGTCGGGCAGCCATCGCTCGGCCGGACTGGTGAGCTCGAGCTTTCCGAGGGACTGCTTGATGGCGATTTCCCAAGCTGTCACGACGCTCACGAGGACGTCGTTGGCCCCGTCCTCGATCGCGGCCCGCGACGCGGCGGTCAGGCGACCGGGATCGGTCGCGGCCCACAGGAGGACGTGGGTGTCGAGCAGAAGCTTCAAGGGAGCGCGCCGAGCGGCCCAGCAACGTCGGTAGGCAAGTCGTCGAAGTCGGAGTGTATCGTCGCTTGACCCTCGAAGAGGCCCAGCCGGCGACGCCGCACCGCGACCTTGTAGGGGACGAGCACGGCTACGGGTTCGCCGGCCCGCGCAATCACGACCCGCTCGCCCGCCTCGACTTCTTCGAGAAGGCGCGACAGGCCGGTCTTGGCTTCGTGGACGTTGACTTGGCGCATTGAACTAATGTTAGCTAACTTGCGGTTTGCGCGCCAACGGCATGCTGCCGCCCCTTCTCGGGAACGACACGGCTGCGTTGCCGCACGTCGCCAACTGGCTATCCTGCTCGCAATGAGCACGATCACGCCTGCGGCGAGCCACGGTGGAGGCGCAGTCCGCGGGAGCGGCCTCCCCGTTCTGATGAGAACGTAGGACGCTCGCCTCAATACGGCATTCCGGGAATCGAACCGGGGACCGTGAAGAGTCCCTGGTTGCCGCTGCTGCCCTGGGTGGTGACGTAGAGCGTCTTGTGATCGTCGCCGCCGAACGCGACGTTCGTGACGATCGCCACGGTGCTCACACTGACGAGGGCGCCCAACTGCGCGCCCGCCGGGCTCAAGACGAGGATATTGCCAGTGCCGACGATCGCGCCGTAGATGTTTCCCGCGCAGTCGATCGCCATACCGTCGACGTTCAGCGTCGCGTTGGGGGCCTGCGCGAACGGCGAACCGGGTCCGGTGCTTCCGTCGGGCATGACGGCATATTTTTGGATTCCGTTGATCGACGAGACATAAAGCGTCGTCTCGTCGAGCGACAGGGTCACGCCGTTCGGCTGGGACAGCGTGCCGTCCACCACCGAGAGCGTGCTTGTGCTCGGCGTATACCGGTAGACCCGTGTGGCCGTCTGCGGCGCGGGGCTGGGCGCCTGAAAATTCGGGTCCGTGAAGTAGATGGTACCGTCGCTTCGAATCGCGAGATCGTTGGGCGAATTGAAGCGCATTCCCATGTAGCTCGACACGATCGACGGAAGGGACCGCGTGCCGGCGGAGAGGTTGAATCGCGAGATGGACCCGTCTTCGTGAACCGCGCCGAAGAGCGTTCCGTCGTCGTCCACGGCGAGGCCGTTGGAGCCCGAATCGGCCACTTCGACGCTGACTTGCCCCGCGGACGTGACTTTGAGGATGCGCGAGGGAGGAGGATTGGGACTCCCCGGGTACTCCGACACGTAGAGGGCGTCACCGATCCAGACGGGGCCTTCGATCGACGTGAAGTTGTAGAGCGTGTTGTTGAAGGTGTCGCTCGGCGGCACACCCATCACTTTCGTGGCCGCTGCTCCCGCGGCAATCGGCGCTCCGAACGGTCCGGTGGGGCAAGTCCACCCGTATCTCGCGGCGCCGGTGAGATGTCCGCCGTCGGGATGGCCCGATGACCCGCCCGAGCTCGACCCGCCCGAGCTTCCCCCGGAAGTGGAGGCGTCGGGCCCGGACCCAGAACTCGAAGAGCTCCCCGCGCCGCTGCTGCTGCTACTGCTGCCGGCTCCGTCCCCAGTCCCACTGCTGCTGCTAGCACTGCTACTGATAGAGCCACTGCTGCTGCTGTTGCCACCGCTCCCGCTGCCGGTGCCGCTTCCGCTGCTGCTACCCGCCCCGGAGCCCGGGCCGCCCGGCTGTCCGGCTCCGCCGCTGGCGCACGAGGCGGCCAAGACACCCAGCGCTCCGGAAATGAGTGTGGTCGACCGAAGAAGGCGAAGGTTGAGCGCCATGCTGAGCGCGGCGATGCTATCACGCGGCAGCCGGCATGCGCGCCCACGCGCCCCTCGAATTCATCCTCGTCGTTCTCTTCTGCGTGATGAGCGGGGATCTCGAATGCGGTCCCTCGCTCACGGCGCCGCAGCGCCAGGGGCAAGCACTCTACGCACGCATGTGCGTCGTCTGCCACGGCCGCGAAGGCGCCGGGTATGCCGCCGACGAAGCTCCGGCCCTCTCGCACTCGGATTTCCTCGCCACGGTCAGCGACGAATACCTGCGGAAGGCGATCACCGACGGGCGCCGCGACACGACGATGTCCGCTTGGTCCGCGGCACGCGGTGGCCCCCTGTCGACGGCCGACGTCGATGCCATCGTAGCGTTTTTCCGAAGCTGGCAGGACCTTCCTCCTCTGGCCCTCGACCCCCGTCCCCTCTCCGGCGATGTCGCGCGCGGGGGAGCGATTTTCTCGCGCGAGTGTGCGCGGTGCCACGGCGCTCGAGGAGTCGGCGGGCCCGCGGTCCACATCGGGAACCCGGAGCTCTTGGCGAGCGCGAGCGACGGCTTCCTCCGGTACGCCATCCTCCGCGGACGACGCGGCACCGCCATGCCGAGCTTCGAGCAGAAGCTGGGCGCGGCCGGCGTGGAGGACGTCATCGCTCAGTTGAGAGACTGGCAAGCGAGTTCCCCCATCGCGTCCAGCCGGCCGGCACCTCCCGGGAGGATTCCACTCGGGCCGACGCCCCTCCACCCGCACGGCCCCGAGCCGGTCGACTTCCATCCCTACCCGCAAATGACGTCCGTCGATGTGGTGAAAGCAGAGCTCGATCGCGGCGCCCGCCTTGGTCTGCTCGACGCGCGAGCCCCTTCCGACTACGTGAGCGGCCACATCGTGGGTGCGGTGAGCGTGCCGTTTTATGACCCAGACCCCTACTTTGCATCGCTCCCGAAAGACGCGTGGCTCGTCTGCTATTGCGCCTGCCCGCACGCCGAATCGGGCCAGCTGGCGAGCAAGCTCGCCAAGAACGGATTTACCGCGGTCACGGTCCTCGACGAAGGCTTCAACGTCTGGCGGGGAAAAAACTATCCGACGCGCGCCGGAGCGGCTCCATGAACCGCGAAGAAGACCACCCGCGCCCCGACCCGACCTGACCAACCCTCAAGACCAGGAGACAGCCGACGATGAGACGTTCTCGCGAGAGTAACGGCCGGATCGAGTCGTATCGCAACGGAGTTCGCGGCCTCGTCATGCTCGCGTGCGCGGCGCAGTCCGTCGCCTGCGTGGGAGACGCTCAGTTCACGACGCGATTCGCGTCCGACTACGTCCGCGATCATCACGTGGTGTCGGTGCTCGGCGTATACCGAGACGGGCGGATGAGCAGCGACGCGTGGGGGTCGATCGGTCCGAAGATCTCGGCTGCCCTCGGAGCGCAGAGTTGCAAGATCGCCTACGCCGAGCCGCTCGTTTCGACCAATGGTCCGCTGTGGTCCGCGATCGACGACTACGCGCGCGCGAACGGCCCCACCGACGACTTGCTCGCCCAGCTGGCTCCGGCGGCGAAGGGCGACCTCATCTTGGTCCTGACACTCGCCGGGACAGTGCCGTTGAAGGGGCGCGGGCCTCTGGCGGAGGAGGCGGCGGCGGCTTCCGGGCGAGGCCCGCCCAGACGCACGGGAGGCGGTGGACAGGGGGGTGGGGACCCGATGCGGGGCTCGCCGCGCCACAAGAAGGCCGAGACGAACGCACTCGACCTCTCGGCCTCGGTCTTTTCTGTAGCCGGTGGGCACTCGGTCGCCCTCGTGGCGATGCAGTACTCCGGGTTCAGCGCTGACGAGGCCGTCACGCTGTTTTCGTCGAGACTCGCCCAGGAGCTCCAGGGCTCGACCTGCGCCGGTTGGAGCTGGGACGTGCCGATCGATGCGTCACACATCCGACAAATGATCGATCCGTAACAAATGATCGACTAGCAAGGATAGTGCGCTAACGTGGTGTCGACCGGGGGGGACCACGAGTCGCGGAAGAGCCGATCCGCCCGGAGCAGAACCGGCCCCGACGAAACCAAACTGAAATAATTGGCCTCTCTCTATTCACACTTATTCCACATCACGGGCTGGCCGTACCCCGGCTGCGACCCTATACCTACCACCCGAGCTTCCCGCCGGTGTCGCGATCGGGACCAGGAAAAACACCATGACCGCACATCTCCCTCTGCCGTGGATGTTGGGTTCGTCCGACGATGCTCACGCCTCGCCCTCCGTCCGCGCCCAAACGGCAGTGGTGCGATCGCTCGCCGACGCGCTCGAGCAGCTGGCGCCGTCCAGCGACTCGGCCGTCTCCCTACGCCAACAGCTCGCCGAGGAGCTAGCCCGATTGGGCTATTGCATCCAGGAATCGGAATCCATGCCGGCGGCGATCCCCGGAGTGGGCAGGTAAGCGCTGGGGACTGAGGTCCGGAGCGGCCTGCCCTTCACGGCACGTCCGGCGGAGGGCTGGACTCGAGAGCGAGCACTTCACTCGGCTGGAGCACCCTCCCGTAGATTGTGACGTCGTCGACGTCTCCAACGAGGAAACGACCGCCGTTGGGTCCCGACCAAGTGCCCACGTAGAGCGACGGCGCGCCCGGGAGAATCGCCGGAACTCCTTGCCTCGGCGGGCCCGCGAGCGTCCCGTCGACGTAGAGCGAAAGCGTGTGCGCCGTGTTGTCCACGACGGACACGAGGTGCATCCATTGATTGGGCACGATGCACGAGCAGCGCAGGATCGTGAGCGGGGGCTGAGGATCGCCTTGCACGCCGCCTTCTCGACTGTCCCAATAGGCGAAGTGTGCGGCGATGCCCGAGTCCCAAGGCTCCAGGTTGAACTGCCATCCACCGTCGTACAGGGTCTCGGTGCTGAGGAGCGTGCCGAATCCGTTGGGCGGGACGGCGAGGCGAACCCACGCCGACACGGTGAAATCGGGAGTCGCGTTCGGGAAATTGTCGACGGTCATGAAGTCGTTCCCGCTGAAGTGCAGGGCTCCCCCGAAGACCCCGCCTTCCAAGAGCCACATGCCCCCGCCGAGCGTGAGGATTCCGTCGCGCTTGTTGCCCGACGTGTCGTGGACGATGGTGCCGCCGTCCTCGTCCAATCGGTAGTGCGCCACGAGGCTATTCGTGAGCGGGTTCGGTGTGACGACAACCATCGGATCGGGACCACCGGTGGCTTCGAGAACCACTTTCCCGCAAGCGACGAGCGGCGGCACAGCGGCCAGGACGAGCAGGACGGTAGTTCGCTTCATAGCCAACCCACGATCGTGAGGCTGCCGAATAGGGACGGCTGGCTGATGCCCGGTCCTTCGACCTGCGATCCGTCCGGAACGGCGAAGCTCGTGACGATTTGTTCGAGCGTGAGCAGGGCCTGAGCCTCGAGATCGAGGTCGAAGCTATCGCTCAGACGAAATCGTAGGCCGACCCCCGCGTCGAGCGCGGCCGTCCAATGGCTCTTCGTGAACGCCGTGAAGCCGCGCGGGTTGATCCCGTTGACCGCCGCATTGAATGGGCCGCCGCCCAGCGAGATGACGGGCGCCAGAGCGGCGTCGGACCACGGAGTGGCGACGAGCTCGAAGAGGCCGAAGTTTTGGCTCACGGTCGCGCCGCTGTGCTGGGCCGCGGCGGAAGGCGGTGCGATGTTGGTGGTAGGCCCCAATCCGGCCGCCGTCGCGCGAAGCTGAAACGCGCGCCCCAAGAGCAAACGCACCCGGATCACCCCCAAGAGGGCCGGATCGATGCCGCCGAACCCGACCAACCCCGGCCCCCCCCCCCCGCGCCCCCCCCGCGGGGGGGGCGGGGGGGGGGGGGGCGCCGGCGCCCCCGGGGGCGCGGGGGGGGGGGCCCCGGCGGCG
>CAZVPE010000310.1:0-4337 GCA_964628155.1 uncultured Polyangiaceae bacterium
CACTTCACTGTTCGGGAAGGTGGCGGCGTAGAAGCGCGCCGCCTCGTGCGCGCCCTTGTCGAACCATAGGCAGATTGTGTTCTTCGGCTTCATCGTGGTGTGCTCCTCCTGCTGATGCGGTTCGTGCGACGACGCCGAGCGAAGTCCGTGCCCGCCCGGCGGTCAAGGCGCTCCCGTGGGCTTCGGAGCGCTTGCAAGATCGGAGTAGTCCGGCTGCGCGCCGAAGTTGAACCCGATGCCTCCGACGCAAAGGAGCAGGTCTTCGCTTCCCGTGAATTGTCTCACGAGCGTCACCTCCGGATGGATCGCGAGCTTCCGGTCGACGCGAAAATCGAACCCCGCGCCGAGCCGGGCCATGAATCCCTCGGCCGCCGATGACCCGGTGACGCCGCTCGGCACGACGCCGCTCGCCGTGTTGCCGGCGTAGACAAGCCCCGGAGACAGAACGAGCGACACCTTCTCCGAGAGATTGATCCCGAAAAGGAGGGGCGCGTGCAGATAAACCGCGGCGAACCCGTTGCCGTTGGCGCTGCCGTAGTAGAGCTGAAGACCCGGGTCGAGCGCGACGTCGAGCCGGCCCTTGTGAAGACGAATCTTGGCGTCCGCGGCGAGCGGCTCGAGGTTGGGCGCGCGGAGGCCGATCTCTAGCCCCTCGGCGACGCCGATGCGCGCGCCAAACGTAGGGGCCATCGGCCAGACGCTCGACACCTTCGTTTTGACTAGGTTCCCGCTGGCATCCGTCGAGCCATATCGAGCGCTGTAGTCCACGCCAATGACTTCGGGTGCCAGCTGCCATTGCACCTGACCCGGCCGGAGGGTTCGAGGCGTCGTGTACGTGTTCGGATTGGGGCACCCCGCGAGTAGGAGAACGAGCCCGGCGGATGCAAGAGAAAGCCCTTCTCGCCCCAAGATGATTCACCCCTACCGCGTGAGCGGCCTTACCTAGCGCCCTTGGCCTTGGTCGCGTACGCTACGGTGGATCTTACTTCAAGTTGAATCATGCGCGGAGGGCGGGATGAAGCGATCAGCCGTTGTTTTTGGGTTCTCGCTGGCGTCTCTCCTTCCCGGGATCGGAGAGCGCGACGCGAACGCGTGTGGTGGGTGCCTGCAGCCGCCGCCGCCGCCGACCCAGACCGCCTCCGACGTCACCGACGAACGGATGCTGCTGGCCGTTTCGCCGACGCAGTCCACGCTCTACGACCAGCTCGAATACACCGGAAACCCATCGTCCTTCGCATGGGTGCTGCCCATCCGGGGGACGGTGGACGTGGGTTTGAGCGCGGACGTCCTCTTCGGTTCCATCGACGTCCTGACGGCCACGCAGATCGTCGCGCCCCCTCGGAATTGCCCGCCGCCGCCGAGCTGCGTGGGCCTTGCAGGCGGCGAGAGTGCGCCGAGTGCGTACTTCGGTTCAGGGAGTGACGACAACTCGACCGTGACGGTGACCAAACAGGAGAACGTGGGACCGTACGACACGGTGCAGCTTCACTCGGCCGACACGGGCGCGCTCGAGAATTGGCTTGCCCAGAACGGGTTCGTGATCCCCGCTGCCGAGCAGCCTGTGATTGCGGCGTACGTCGGCGAGGGCTTCGATTTTCTTGCGATGAAGCTCCTTCCCAACCAGGGGGTCCAGGCGATGCGCCCGGTACGCGTCACCACGCGCGGCGCCTCGCTCTCGCTGCCCCTTCGAATGGCCGCCATCGGCACGGGGGTCACGGTCGGCATCACCATCTGGGTGGTCAGCGACGGCCGCTACGAGCCTCAGAACTTCCCGTTCTTTCACATCGAAGACAGCGCCCTCGTCTGGGATTGGAGCAAAAGTTCCAGCAACTACACGACGCTCCGTACGCAGAACGAAACCGCGCTCGGCGGCAAGGGTTGGGAGATCGAGAGCTCGCTCACCCTGAACCAGCAGGTCATCACCAGCGCCATTCTCAGCGGCGGGCAATACTCGAACAACGGCGGCATTGGAGCGGGCGGCGCTACGCAGCTTTTGCCTTCGGACGCCACACAGGACTATCTACCCATCGGCGACCCCGATGCGGGCGCCGACGCTGCGCCGTATCAGAGCGCCGACGATGTTCGTACGGCCGACATCGCAGCGCTCTTTGCGGGCCTGCAAGGGCCGAACGTGCGCGTCACTCGAATCCGAAGCGACATCGCGCACGCCGCGATGACCCAGGACTTCTTTTTGCAAGCCTCGGCCGACCAGTCGGAACTCTCCAATACGCGCAACGTGACCAAGAGCGTAAACCTGACTTGCCCCGTCTATCAGCCTTGCTCCTCCGTCGGCTGTGCAGCGGCGACTCCGTCCCGGCCGCACCGAGGGTTGGCGGCGCTCGGCGCAGGCGGCATGCTCGGCCTCTTCGCGGGTCGAATCATTCGCGCACGGCGGCGCGCATCGCGAGCCTCGAAGACGTGAGCGTTGGAGGGTGACAGTCGGGCGGCGGATGGATTGGGTCGTGTCAGACATCGGGGATTCTCCTTGATGTTCGGTCTTGGTTTGGGGTTGGGGCGCGAAAGCGGCTTGTTCAATTGGTAGAGCGGCATTTCTTATCGATGGTGCGTCATATTCACTTGGCAGAGCGGCATTTTCGATTGATGGAGCGTCGTGTTCGGTCGAGGTCGCGTCTTTGTCGTGAAGTCGAGCGTCCTTTTCGGTTGGCAGAGCGTCATTTCTCATTGGAAAAGCGTCTCGTTCGATTGGTTTTGCGGTCTTTTCTCGTTGAGGAAGCGTCTGGTTCGATTGGTACTGCGTCTTTGTCAGTCCGTTCAGCGTCTATTTCGATTGGCGAAGCGTCTTTTCCGATCAGAAAGGTGTCGTTTCCAATTGGAAAAGCGTCATTTCTCGTTGGCAAAGCGTCTCTGCTCATCGAGGAGGCCTCTCTCTCCTCGAAACGTCGAGGCCTCGCCGCAAGGAAGGAAGCGCCGGAGGCCGAGCTTCGCTCCCTGCCACCTCCTTAATCGGGAAGGACGCGTTTCGATCGCGCTGGAAAGTACGAATTTTTCGTCGGCCGGCGACCTCGATGCGCAGCGTCCGATCAACGGAAGGCGGCGTCCAGGCTCTCCCCAACCGCCCCGAGCAGCTCGTCGAGATCCGCGAGCGGGATGTTGAGCGGCGGCGCGACGTAAATGACGTCCCCGAGCGGGCGGAGGTAGACTCCGCGCTTCCTCGCTTCAGCGCTGACCTTCCAGCCCAAGGTGCCGAGGTAGTGCGCGCCCGGCGCGAGATCGAGGGCGCCGATCATCCCGAGCGCGCGCGCGTCCTTGGTGCCCGGGCTGCGCGCCGCCATTTCGCGAAAGGCGCGCTCGATCCGGCCGGTCCGTTCGGGGATCCCTTCGAGGATGCGCTCGTCGCGGTACACCTCGAGCACTTCGAGGGCGATGGCCGCGCCGAGCGGGTGGCCCGCGTACGAGTGCCCGTAGTGGAACGCGCGCGCCGGCTCCCCGAGAAAGGCCTCGAACACCGCCTCGGTTGCGAGCGTCGCCGCCATCGGGAGCATGCCGCCCGAGAAGCCCTTCGCCGTCGCGAGGATGTCCGGCGAGATGCCCGCGCGGTCGCAGGCCCAGAACGTCCCCGTGCGGCCGTAGCCCGTGAAGACCTCGTCGACGACGAGAAGCACATCGAATGCGCGCGTCAGCTCGCGGGCGCGCGCTAGATAGCCCGCGTCGTACATCAGCATCCCGTCGACGCCCTGGACGAGCGGCTCGAGGACGACCGCGGCGATGGTCTCGTGCTCCTTCGCGAGGAGCGCCTCGAGCGCGTCGATCGCCTTCGGATCCCGCGCCGGCGTCGGGACGTGCAACGTCTCCATCAAAGCGCCGGCGTACGGCCGGCGGAAGACTTCGATCCCGAGCAGGCTCGTGACGCCGAGAGTCTCGCCGTGGAACGCCCCCTCGAGCGAGACGAATCGGGTCTTCCGAGGCTTGCCGAGGTTCTGGTGGAGCTTCAGCGCCATCTTGATCGCCGCCTCGAGCGCGGTCGATCCGTCGTCGCTGAAAAAGACGCGATCGAGGCCCGCGGGAGCGCGGTCGGCGAGCGCCTTCCCCAGACGCGCCGCCGGCTCGTGCGTGATGCCGGCGAGGGCGACGTGACAGAGGGCGTCGGCTTGCGACTTCAGGGCCGCGACGAGCCGCGGGTGGCGATGACCGAGAAGGGCCACCCACCAGCTCGACGTCGCGTCGAGGTAGCTCCGGCCGTCCACGTCGAAGAGTCGCGACCCCTCGGCGTGGGCGATGACGAGCGGATCGGTGCCCTCGATGTACGGCCCCATCGCGGTGTACGGGTGCCAGACGTGACGCTTGTCGAGCGCGACGATCTCGTTGCGATCCATCGC
>CAZVPE010000310.1:4437-5941 GCA_964628155.1 uncultured Polyangiaceae bacterium
GCGTATTCCATCCCACGAATCGTTTCGTTGATGGCCTCGTCGGTGTGCTTTAGCGCGAGCGCGCGCCAGCCGCCCTTGTGCTCGGATGCGGCCTCGAGCGAGTGATGCGCACCGCGAAGATCGCGAAGGGCTTGCTCCATATGGGGCTGCTCGTAACCCCAGTCATAGCCGATTCGGTCCGGACGATAGCCGGCGCCGTTCGCGGCGTCGGCCCTCGTGAAGGCGTCGCGCCCCACGATGAAACTCAATCCCAGTGCAAGCGCGATTGTCGATAGCTTCCAGATGTTCATGATGGTTCCTCCACGATTGGCGGAGGGTGAGGGTACCAGAGCTTCGCGAAGGGCGAGCATCCAAGCTCGGCGCGAAGCCGTTCGCTCGTCGGGAGCACCGACGTACTGCGGGGGGCTCGGCAAGCGAATCGGAGAACCGCCGCACAACATGCAAACGAGGCGACGTCGAGGACCGCGTGCCGGAGTCGATGAAGAGGCAAGTCCGCCATACGAGGACGCAGGGTACTGCTACATTCCGCAGGAGCCGGCCTTACCGCTGATGGTTGCCGGCACGCCTTTGCATGTGGTCGATGTGAGCTGTGCCAGAAGCGCATCGGCAGTGCATGTGAGCAGGTTCGGATTGGCAGAGATGTTCACGCTGCCGCAAACCGCGGTGAGGGACACCATGCCATTCAGGTCAGTGAGGTTGTTGATCCCGCTAATGGTCAAGAAGCCATTGTCCGTAGTCAGCGCCGACAAGCTGAGGACAACGTCAGCAGAGGCCGTCGCGCCGCACGTCGTAAACTGTACATTGGACGGCGTCGTCGTGAGCTTCGGCACGTCGACATTGATCAGGTTGGGCAGCACGTTGAAGACCACCGAGCCGTTGAAGCCGTCGGGCAGACCAGCGCTGCCCACCGACGTGAGCGCCGGCAGCGCCACGCTTGTGAGCGCCTGGTCGCTCTCGAAGCCAATTGCTCCGGTCACCCCCTGTAGACCGGAAAGGCCGTTGACGTCCGTCAGGGCGGGGTTGCTCGCGACGTACAGGGATGCAGCCGTCCCCGGCGCCCCCACCGTCGTCAGAGCGCCCAGGCCGCCAACGTTCTGGAGCAATCCAAGGCCGTTTAGCGTAAACGTGCCGCGAACTGTCGCCAGAGCACCGAGGCCGCTCATATTCTGAAGGTTGGCCACACTCGCGAAGTTCAACGTTCCGTTAATCGTGGTCAAAGCCGCGAAGTTCATCGTCAGTGGTACGGCGGCTTGAGAACCGATCGTCGTGAACTGAACGTTGGAGGGTGTCGTCGTGAGGCTGCGCTCGTCGATGTTCGTAAGGCTGGGCAGCACATTGAACACCAGCGATCCATTGAAGCCGTCCGGCAGGCCTGCGCTGCCCAACGACGTGAGGGCTGGCAGCGCCACGCTCGTGAGCCCATGATCGCTTTCGAAGCCGAACGCTCCTGTCACCGTCTGCAAACCGGACAGGCCAACGTCGGTCAGGGCCGGATTGCTCGCAA
>CAZVPE010000311.1:0-5920 GCA_964628155.1 uncultured Polyangiaceae bacterium
AAGCGAGTGCTCCCGGTCGAAAGTCGCGAACGCTCCGCATGTCCGTGCAAGCAAACGGCGACAGCCGCTCTTTCAGCGTGTCGCCGCTTGAAGCGGACCCTGAGGCTCGCCCCCCGCCGGTTGCCTCGCCCGCGACTCTGGCTGCGCCTCCTCCGCCCACGACCGCGCTCCCCGCGAATCCCCGCCAGCCCCTCGGCGACGACGGAAGCACGGGTTCCGGCCAGCGTCTCGCGGGATGGATTGTCGGCGGTCTCGGTATGGCAGCCGTGGGCACCGGCATCGCCTTTGCAATCGTTGGCCAGGGTCAGCACAACGACGCCGTCGCAACGGACCTTGCGGGCAACGTCCCGCAGGCCCAAACGATGGAATCGAACGCCAATACGACGAAAACGCTCGGCTACATCACGTTGGCAGGGGGCGGCGCCTTAGTGCTCACCGGACTCGTTTTGGTGCTCTCGGCGCCCACGTTTCGATCAACACCCATATCCGCGTCGCCATCCGCAACGTTCTTCGTCCGACCGTGGGTGTCTGCGGCCGGCGGCGGAGCGCTTCTGTCTCAAGAATGGTGACGAAAGCCGCTCGCTAAACTGGGATTCGTGTGGAGTCCCTTTTCACGATGGAGTGATTATGAAAGCAAAATTCGTCTACCTAGGATTCGCCGCGACCGGTTTAATCAGCGCGATGGGTTGCAGCAGCGGATTGCCCAATGTCTCCAGCGAGGGAAATGACGATGCCGATACAGGACAAGCGTCGGCGGACGACTCGGGGACTCCGGGCGCAGAGCCCGACGCGGTGACCGCCGATTCGGCGCCGAGTGCGACCGGCGCCCCGATGGGTACGCCCAACGCCGATTCCCAGGCCGCGACTCCGGTCTCGGGTCAAAGCCCGGGCGACGGCGCGGTGGGGGACGGTTCGCTAAACACCGCCTCCGGCGACGCCACGACGCGCGACTCGAGTGTGACGGCCGATTCGGGCGATGCAGGCACCAACGAGTCCACAGGCGCCCTCGACGCGGCGAACGCAACGACGAATGACTCCGCCACGGCACCGAGTGAGGCGACCACGACGGCGGACCTGGGGGACTCGACGACGAGTTCGGACTCGGCATACGGAGGACTGGGTCAGAGCTGCATCACGACGCTCTGGGGGACATATGTGCAACGCACAGACGGCGTCCTGCTCTGGGAAAGTTTGAACAACGAGCAGCCGATTCTCGATTCGTCGACAGGGCGTCCTTTGGCGGGCATCACGAGCGTAGAGGACGGGCCTTATCACGGATGCGCAGCGATCTCGGACGGCTCAGCAAAGTGCTGGCAGACGAATGCGGGGAGTGGCAATTATTATGGCCAGCTCGGCAACGGAACCACGACCGTCAATAGCGTGCTGTATCGCGCAACGCCCGTGCTCACGGCGGCGGGCGTGCCTCTGACGAACGTGTCGTCGATTGCCACCAACAGCTTCGCGGACAATGCTTGCGCCGTCACGAATGACGGCAAGCTCTACTGCTGGGGTTATCTCACCTGGTTGGTCAACAACGGAGCAAACCTCACGTCGGGGTACGCCCAGGCCATCACGACCGACGGATTGACTCCACTGACGGGAGTCATTCAGGCTGCCCTCGGTCCTTTGGACGCGTGTGCCCTCGTGAAGCCCCAGGGAGCTTCCACGAACGAAGTTTGGTGCTGGGGTTACAACGGGGCGGGTGAGCTCGGGCAAGGGAGCACCGTGCCAAGCCAGTACCCCGTGCGAGTGCTGGGGTTGACCAACCCAACCAAGGTCGCCGTTTCTGCCTACCAGAACGACGCAACCGTCTGCGTGCTCGATGGATCGAACGTGCTCTGCTGGGGCGTCAACGCCGGAGACGGAGTCGCTGGAATCAATAGCACGGTAGAACCTGTCCAAAGTCCATCGCCGGTCGTCGTTCAAAGTGGAGCCACCCTCGGAGGCGTAATCGACCTTCAACCTGGAGGCACGGAGTTCGCCGTCTTGCTCAGTAACGGCACAATCTGGACGTGGGGAGACGGCGCGGCCATCTATGCCGCCAACAACGGGATTACCAACGTTCTCGCGTTAGGCTACGGGGGAGGATACGGGGGAGCTACTCGCTACCTCACGAGCGACGGAGTCTACCACGTCGGCACAACGATCGTGCCGGTCAACTGCAACGCGCTTTGAAGCATAACGAACTATCGTACGATATTTTATCAACGAGAGAGCACCGACGATGTCCAGCCGCGCTCTATTGATGATCCTGGGGCTTATCGTCGCAAGCGCGCCGTGTGCAGGATGCTCGAGTCCGAGCGGCGGATCGTCGCCCACGGGCGGCGCATCCCCGTTCGGCGGAGCGTGGCTGGTCTCTTGCAATAACCCGTTCGGTGCCTCGGCTGGCTCGGTGACGCCCTCCTGCATCGACTACTACGCGCAAGCTGGGCCTGCGTTCCCTACGTTGCAAAGCACCTACACCACGATCTGCACGGCCGGCGGCGGAACAATCTTGGGTTCTCCCTGCCCGTCGACGGCTTCAGCGGGCGGATGCCGGATCGGTCCCGAAGCTTCCGATCCCTACGCGGAGTATTCCGTCGATATTTTCTACTCTCCCCAGACGACCGAAGCTTCCGTAAAGGCTAACTGCGCAAGTCAGGGCGACCCGTATGTTCCGTCCAGTGGCGGAACCACTGGGAGTTCGGCAGACAGTGGAAAGGTTGGCGCCGGTTCCGGGTCGAGCAGTGGCGCCGGTGACGGCGGGTCCGGATAGTGCTCACAATAGGCGACTCGTGCAGATTACCGAATATTGACTCACTCTTCCTTCTGCCGCCTAGTGTGGCGTTTCGTAACAGGTTCTACAAGAGGCAGCCGCGTTGCTCGAAAGTTATCGCGCTTTTCTTCCAAAACTTTTCTTCCAAAACGGAGTAGTGATGAAGACTAAGTTCAGTTACGTCGGACTTGTTGTGACTGGTGTGGCGGCGGCAATGGGTTGCAGCAGCGGCTTACCCAACGTCCACAGCGACGGAGGACGCCAAACGGATTCGGCAAGCCCCGACGTCGAAGCGGCACCGGACGTTGGCCCCGGGGACGCGAACCAATTTGAGTCGGCTGCGGACGCGAGCGTTCCGAATTCCTGGATGGACGCGAGTGAGACGAGTCTCCCGGACGTCGGAACGGAAACCGGAGCCGATTCGGGTACAGACGCAAACGACGCTACACTTCCGTTGGAAGCCGCGAGCGATGCCGGTCTCGAGTCAGGTATGAACGCAACATCGGACTCGGGGGACGGCTCGAGTCCGGACTCGGGAGACGCCGGTCTCGGCCTGGCTACGTCCGTGTCGGCGAGGGTGATACAATCGTGCGCGCGTACATCCAATAGCAATATTGCGTGCTGGAACTTGCCAGCCTCTCCGACGCAAGTTACGACTCTCATCGGTGACGTGGCCCAGGTGTCGTCGGGAGGCGCGGGCGAGGGGGTAATTTACCAAACCTATTTGGCCTGCGCAGTCACGACGCTTGGAGGCGTCTGGTGCTGGGGCAGCAACACGCAAGGGGACCTAGGAAACGGAATCGAAACGCCCAGCTCTGTGCCGGTCCCGGTTTCGGGTCTCGCGAGTGGAGTGGCCGCAGTGTCAGCGGGGCCGGGCGGCTCGGCGTGCGCGGTTACAGCGAGTGGTAATATCTGGTGCTGGGGAGATAATACGTACAATGAGCTGGGGAATGGCACCTCAGCCACGTACAGCGCAGTTCCTGTTCAAGTCACCGGCTTCACGAGCGCCGTGACGGCCGTGTCTGTCGGAAACAACGCGGCTTGCGCCATCACCACGGGAGGCGGAGTCGAGTGCTGGGGCACCAACACCAGCGGTCAGCTCGGCAACAATTTCACAACGAATAGCACCAGCCCGGTACAGGTGTCCGGCCTCACGAGCGGGGCGACAGCCGTGTCGGTCGGGAACAGCTACGCTTGTGCGGTCGTAAGCGGTGGCGTCCAGTGCTGGGGAAACAATAGCTTCGGTCAGACCCTCGTTCCGACTGCGGTCACGGGGCTCGCGAGCGGCGTCACGTCAGTATCTGTCGGATCCAACTCGGCCTGCGCGGTCGTAAACGGCGCGGTCCAGTGCTGGGGCAGCAATGCCAAGGGGGAGCTCGGAAACGGCTCCACGACGGACAGCGCGATTCCAGTGCCGGTCATGACGCTAGCGACCGGGGCCACCTCGGTATCTGTGGGGTATCAATTTGCTTGTGCACTCACGTCGAGCACGGGCGTGTGGTGTTGGGGCTACAACATAGCCACCGAGTTTCCGTACGTGGCCAAAATTCCGGTTCACGTGACGAACTAACGTTTTAACGTACTGGCTTTGCTTCCATCTGATCACGTCGCGTACACCGAACGTGAAGTTCGTGCAGAGAGCCGTTGCAGGAGAGGAGAAACCGTTATGGGCAACAAGAGTGCAGAGAATTTCGTGCCTAGGTTATTTCGGAGACTGTGGCGTTCGGTCAGTCCGCGTGGGTCGGGAGGATTGGCGGTCGCCCTCGTCGCTCTGATCTTAGTAATGACCCAGACCAGCCGTGCGCAGACGAATGGCCGTAGCGTGGCGGTTTACGCGTTCGACAATGCCAATTACTGGGGAGTTGCGTTCGCAACTATTGATCGCCAGACGGATCCGCAAGCATGTGCCCGGTTATGTGATGCGGAGCCGCGCTGCAAGGTCGCCAGCTTCCACGACGCGACCGTGGGCGGCGGTTGGGCAAACAAGTGCGTTTTGCGATCTGAAGTGGGTGCACGGCACCCCGAACAGAAGGGGGTCCGCTCGTGGTTGAAGGCCGCTCCGCAAGGCGGGGGCAAAGCGGTGCCCCAACCGCAGGCAGCGGCCGCCGCGCACTCTAGGGCCGAGAAGCCGTCCTCGGCTCCACGGCCGGCGCCGGGGCTACCGCTCACGACTGCGGACCTTCGCAACGCACGAGCCCCAGCTGTGAGCGCAGTCGTCCCCGCGGAAGTCGTTAAGCGTTACGGCGGATCCATTGATGACACGCTGCGGAAGTTTCCGGCCATTAAGGCGGCGATTGGGCGCACCGACGATGGCTTTTTCGTGCCACCAGGGGATCTCCCGGTGCCTAACGGGCCAGCCTCTGAAAACCAGGTCGTGCGTTTAGGCGCCCGCGAGATACTCCTGATGTCGGGCTGCAGGCTGGAGCATCAATGTGGCACGACGTGGTACGTGATCGCCTACGAAGCATCCTCAACGACGGCCGCACTCGTCGAGGAGACCGAGGTAGCGGGTAGCTATTTGCTTTTTGGTACGCCAGACCCGGCCGCACGCGCGCTACTGCTTAGCTTTGCCGCCAAAGAGATGCAAGCAGTACCCTAATGTCGGCCTCGGCCGGTTCATCCGCCCATAATGGCTGACGGCGCAAGATGTGAGGGCTCAGGTCCAATGAGGTCGACCGCTTGTCACATACCGGAGGGTTTGTGACAGCCGTTTGGCCTTTGACGCCGCTTAATCCCCGAAGGGCGCTACGACTCGCTACACTCCGGCCACTCCGGCCGCGACGTATGGGTCCTCCAGCACCCTTGCGAACGGAACCAATCTACCCGTAAGTTGACTCCAATCGTAGAATGGATGGAGCCGCAGCTGCCGCCGCACAGCGGGTGGGGACCACCCTTAAAGGGAAATACCTGTCCTGGCTACACGACGCGTCCGCCTCAGGATCGTTCAGGAATTCGCAACGAGCAAGACTTGAAGAGCGGCGTGAGTCGGCGAAGATGGGTCCGTGCTCGATGTCATCGGTCGACGGGTTCGGGCTGCCTTCAACGGCACGGTGAGCCGGCTCGCGTCCGTGATCCGGGCGGCGACCCGTCCCCGTATGGTCCCAATAGTCGATCGGGCGGCTCACGCGGCGGTTCGTTCATAGAAGTTAAGCAGTCCGCCAAGCC
>CAZVPE010000312.1:0-5880 GCA_964628155.1 uncultured Polyangiaceae bacterium
GGGCGCTCGGGATGGCGAGCCTGGCCTACTGGTTTGCCCGAACCCGATCGCGGGAGGCCTCGTTCAGCTTCGGGACGGGCAAGGTGCACGCGCTCGCCGGCTACACAAGCGCCATCGTCCTGGCGGTCGTGGCCTTGTGGATGATGTACGATGCGCCTTTCGGGAGGACGTGTTTCTTGTGCCACTCCGAGTTCATTGACGCGGTTGGTACGCCTTGCCGGGCGTTGCGCCGATCGCGAGCACGGTGATGCCTTCCGGACCGGGCAGGATCTTGCGCTTCGTTGAGGGACCGACACGAATTAGCATGCCCGCGCTGATCACGAACTTTTCCCCAGAGGAATCCATCGTCCCGTCGCCTCGAAGCACCACGTAGACCTCTTCTTGCGCATCCCGTTCGTGATCGTGCTCGGGGTAGCCCGTACATCCCGCGTCGATCTCCAGCACACTCATTCCCCACGCTGTCACACCAAGCTCACGGGCCGCCGTGCGGAACCGGATGCCCGGAACGGCGTTCGGCCCTTGGTAGTACGGGATCTCCTCGATCGTTCGCGCCTTGATGTCGCCCATCGATGGCTCCTGTTTCAGCGTGGCAGCACGACGCGCCCCTTCGCATCGAGCTTCCAGCGCGGGTTGTAGGCCACCTCCCAGGGATGGCCATCGGGGTCAGAGAAGTAGCTGGCGGTCATGGGGTGGGCCAGCCTAGAACCGCCAGCGGTTCCAACTGAAGGACTTTCCTCGGCGAAGGCGGACCCGTCAGCTCGCGGAGCCTCGGACGACGAGTGACGACTGTTCGCGACCTTTCGGCGGCACTATCGGAAAGGGCATGTTTCGCCTCCTCGGAATCGCCTTCGGAGCCATTCTCGCCGTTGCCTGGCAGCGCGCGCGGAGTGGCCCGCGTCGCCCCTCGTGGTCGTTTGCGTTCGAGGCTTTGGCCGAGACCATGCGCCGAACGATGTCCTGGTTCGGATCGCTCGACCCGCCAGCGCTCCGTCGTGCGATGGGCCTTCTTGTCGGTCGAGCGCGCGAGCAGAAGGATGTGCGCACCCGCGACGTGGCTCTAGCCGGTCGTGCGGCGACGTGGACCGAGCCGCTCGACCTCCGCTTGAGCCGCGTCGTCGTGTACGTGCACGGCGGGGGCTTTGTGGCTGGGTCCGCGAAGCAGGACGCGGCGTTCGTGGCGCGCCTCGCCGTCGCTTCGGGCTGCCGCGTGGTCGCGCTCGACTATCGCCTAGCGCCAGAGCACCCGTGCCCCGCCGCAATCGACGACGTGGTGGAGGCGTGCACAGCGCTACGTGCCGAGGGAATCACGGATCTCGCCCTGGCTGGCGTCTCGGCGGGGGCTGGCGTTGCACTCGCCGCCCTCGTCGCCATGCGGGAGCGCGGCGAGCTGCTCCCTTCGCGCGCCGCGCTCATATCGCCGCACATCGATGCGCGAACAATCGCGGGGAGCTTCGCGGCGAACGCTCGTTTCGACACCTTCGATGCGCGCGCGGTCAGCCGATGGACGCAGTGGTACGCCGCAGGTGCGGAATCCGGCGAGCGCGCACAGGTCGCCCTCGATGATCCCCGCGTCTCTCCAGCCCTCGCCAATCCGGGCGGCCTACCGCCGCTCGCGATCCACGTCGGTGATGCCGAGGTGTTGTTGGACGACGCAAGAGCGTACGCGGCGCGGGCGACCGCTGCGGGTGTGGACGTCACGCTGCGCGTGTGGCCAGACATGATCCACGCGTTCCCAACCTTCGGCAATGGTTTCGAGTCAGCGAACCTGGCCGTCGCGGAGCTCGGCGCCTTCCTGCGGGCCGCCCGCGAGGGTCCGCTCGTCCGCGTCCGGCGCTCCGAGGGCGACCGGGAGAGCGAGGGGGGTCGAGCCGTGTCGTGATCAAGGCAGCGTTGAGCGACCGCCCGCGCCCGGTGTCGACCCCGGGGGGTTGAACCGGTGGCAGGGCGGCCCTACCGTGCTCGCATGCGAGTCGAGGGCTCCTGCCACTGCGGTTTCGTCACGTTCAAGGCCGACGCGGACCTCGAGACCGCCGGTGTCTGCCACTGCACCGACTGCCAGGCCATCTCCGGCTCGGCCTTCCGCACGACCGTGCGCGCGGCACCTGGCACCTTCGCCATCACCTCTGGCTCGCCGACGCTCTACGTCAAGACCACAGCCGAGAGCGGCAACAAGCGCGAGCACGCGTTCTGCCCGCGCTGCGGCACCTCCGTCTACGCGGCGAGCGTGGGGGCCGAGCCCCGGACGTACTCGCTGCGGTTCGGGACGCTGAAGCAGAAGGACGCGATCGCCCCGAAGCGACAGATCTGGACGCGGTCGCGCGTAAAGTGGCTCGGGGAGCTGTCCGGGGTGCAGGGGTTCGACCGGGGGGCGTAAGCTCGGGGCGTTGGGCGGCGGTCAGCTCGTTCAACGGGGGGCAACGTCACGCGGATGCGCTGGAAGTCCGCAAGGCGATCGCCTTCACGCTTAGCCCGCGGTGCGCATTGAGGAGCCCCTCCCATTCACGACGGCTTAATCGGATATCCCGAGACTGCACCCCGCCGCCGACTCCGAAGTGGACTGGGTCGACGATCGCGTACTCGAGTTGAAAGAGGTGAACGATGCTCCGCTGCTCTATGATTGACAGTGAACCGGCGAAGCCGCGCGCGGAATACGTGCTTCACGCAGCGGATACGAGATTCAAGCTGCCGAAGCGCTGAACATAGACCACCGAGCCGCACTCGGTCCCGTCGAGCCCGGCGCGCTTGGCCCATGCGCAGCGCCGTGAGCACATCGGCCTTAAACGCGGCGAGCCGGCGCAGCTCGTACGGCAGCGAGAGGACGTACTGCCTGACGGGCACGTCCGGCAACACGCGATCGACCAGGTGGGCCGCCCCGTTGGCCATGCGCCTGCCGCAACAGCTCGACAACCCCGCGGCGTCCCCGGACAGTCCGCTTGGGGTGGCCCTCGGCGGGGGATCAGGGTCGCCGATCATGAAGCCCAAAATCGTCGGCCATCCCAACGTCGCCGCCGCCTACCTGCGCGCGTCCACCGATGAACAGCGCCTCTCGCCCGAAGCTCAGCGCGCGTGCATCCAGGCGTGGGCGATCCGCAAGAACGCGCGGGTGGCAGCCTGGTACGCGGATCGCCGCGTGTGGAGCGTCGCCCCGATCGCCGATCGTCCGGCGCTGCGAGCGGCGCTCGCGGCGCTCGGCAGGCATCGGGCGGGCCTGCTGGTCGTCGCCAAGCGCGATCGCATCGCCCGGGACGTAGTGCTCGCCGTGGACGTCGAGCGTGCCGCCGTGAGCGCGGGCGCCCGCCTGGCCCTCGTTACGCGCGCGAGCGACCTCTGGCGCCCTTTGACAGGCGTAACACGCTAGGATTCCCTATTCGCTCCAGGTCTTGGCACCCAAAGCGAGGAGCCTGAGCTGGGGGAGGTTGACTCTTCAGTTCGGGGGCCACGCGCTGGCGCTAGTAGCGCGACCATGGCAATGGTGAATTGGTGAATTGGAGCGTCGCGAGGAGCATCGGAGAGAATCGACGATCCCCGGCCACGCGGACTGTCGCGGTCCTCGTCGCCGCGGTGTTCGGCGCGGCGTTGGGCTGTGGAGGCCAGCCGATCGCAGTACCGTTCGTCCCGAAGGCGCCTCCGCCGCTAGAGCGGGCAAGCCGCATCGTGGAAGAGTTCTTTGCGGCATTCAACGCCGAGGGAGACGCCGCCCTCACCGCCTTCGAGGGGGCACGCTGGTCGTCGCGCATGCCGCACCCCGAGGACGGCGTTCGGGTCAAGCACTGGGTGGCCCGGCGTCCCGTCCTCGGACGCCTCGAACTGCGCGAGCTGACGATGGAGCCGGATCGCGTGCGCACCGTAGCGTGCAGCGCTAGCGACGGGTGGGTGCAGGTCTCTTTCTTCTTCGAGGCGTACGAGCCGCATGGCGTGACCGGGATCGCCTTCCGGCCCGCTCCGTCGCCCGCGCGGGGCGAGTGCGCGGGCGACGCCGCGCCGAAGGACGACGCGGCGCTCGCCGCTGCCATCGATGCTTACGCACAACGGTACACGTCTGTGGCCGACTTCGCCGGGGTCGTCCTCGCCCAGTGGGGAGGCGTACGGCGCGTGCTGGCGGCGTACGGCGAGGCGGACCGGGACGCTCACCACCCGAACACCGTCGACACCCGCTTCAACGTCGGCTCGGTCAGCAAGATGTTCACGGCCACGGCGATTGGGCAGCTCACCGAAGCCGGGAAGCTGCGTCTGGAGGACCGCGTGCGGCGATGGTTGCCGAGCTTCGGGCCCCCCCAACTCGATGCGGCCACGGTGCTCGACCTCCTCGCGCACCGAAGTGGCCTCGGCGACTTTTACGGCCCGAAGTTCCTCGAAATGAGGCAGCGCCTGCGCACCCCGCAAGACTACCTGGACGCGTTCGACGGACCGCTGGCCTTCCCGCCGGGGAGCCGATTCCTCTACTCGAACCTCGGCTTCGTCGCCCTAGGCCGCATCGTCGAGCGAGCCAGCGGCGAGGACTACGACGCGTACCTCGACCACCACGTCTTTGGCCCGGCGGCGATGACGAGCACGACGAACGCGCGGTACGATGTCGCGCTGCCCGGTCGGGCTGTCGGTTACACACACGGGCCGCCGGGGAGGCCCACGAAGGCCTTGACCCGCAACGACGCGTTCAACTTCCCTGCGGGCATGCCCGCGGGGTGCACGTCCGCGACGGCGGAGGACCTGCGGCGCTTCATGGATGCGCTTCAGCACGGCGAGCTTCTCGCACCAGCGATGGTCGCCTCCATGACCGCCGGGCGCGAAGCCATCGAGGTCGCGGAAGGGGTCGAGGACGGCGCGTACGCGCTTGGCTTCATGGACGAGCAGGTCGCCGGGATGCGCGGCTTCGGGCACGGCGGTGGCCTTCCGGGTGCGAACGCCTATGTAGAGGCCTTCCCGGCGCGCGACGCCATCATTGTCGTCCTTGCGAATGTGGATCCACCGGAGGCAACCTGGCTTGGGGCGCGCGCCGCAGCCTGGCTCGCCCGCTTGCCCGGCGCGACGGTAGGCCAATGAGCCGGCGCTCGTGTACGGGCCTATGGCGTATTCGTGGTCACGATTCCATAAGGGGACTGTAGCGAGTCGTAGCGGCCTTCTGGGATCAAGCGGCGTCGAAGGCCGAACGGCTGTCACAAGCCCTCCGGTATGTGACAAGCGGTCGACCTCATTGAGCAATTTCAACGCACACGCCGGCCGCCCGTGCACCGTTCGGCGCGCGTGACCGTTCTCGGGCCGGCGTCGCGCGCCGTCGGCGCCCCGCCTACGCGAGGCCGAGGGCGAGCTGCCCAGACGGCCCTTCCCCGTCGGGCTCGTCGGTCGGGTCGCGCGCGCGGGCGACGGCCGGCGCGTCGGTCGCCAGGCCGAGGTGAGCCAGGATGCGGCGGATCGGCTCTCGCTCCGTGAGGACCGCGACGACGCGGAGCCGGGCATGGCACTTCGGGCATTCCAGGGCGTCCACCGACAAACTCCGGCGAAGCAGCGTCGCCCAATCGATACGCGGCTGTATGGCGTAGAGCGCGCCACCCAGTAGGCGGTCCCAATGCTGGACGGAGAGAATGTTCGGGGCGAGCCGGACGACTTCGCTTGGCCGCGGTTGCGGCGACGATGGGCCCAGGGGCGCAGGGGGCTTCGCAATCTCGTTCGCCCGCGTTGGAGCGACTATCGGCCTGATCGCCGTCGATGGCCGCTGGGGTGGTGTGCCCCGCTCGTCGCGGCCGTCCGACCTCGGAGCCTTTCCGATCTTGCTCGCCTGGTTCTCGACTGCCGCGGGCTTCGCGGTAGGTGTAGCCCCACAGGGGGGCGGCCGTTCGCGCGGTTTGGGCACGACCTCGCGCCGCCACTTCGACCGAGGTGCCA
>CAZVPE010000313.1:0-5859 GCA_964628155.1 uncultured Polyangiaceae bacterium
TTTCCACATCGTGCCACGGCGCCCGCCTCGTCACCCTACCGTAACGTCGAACTCCAGCGCTCCGCGACGTCACTTCCGGCGTGGGCTCGCGGCTTCGACGAGGGCGTCGATGCCGGGCGATACCCGTCGGGCGCGGGCTCACTTCGGCGACGTCGGCGGCGAGTGGCAATCCTAGCGCGATGATCGACGACCGCGACTTTGAGACGCGAGCCGAAGCGTCGGCGGCGATCGCTGACTACATTGATGCATTCTACAATGTAAGCCGCCTCCACTCGACGATCGGCTACGTGAGCCCGATCGAATTTGAATTGAAGTTGAAGTCGAGACAAGAAGCAGCGAAGAAGAACCGTCCACGACCTCGGGGCACGCTCAGATCCTCCACGGGCTCGACAAGGGGCTTCTCGTCATCTAACGGGCGGCGCCGGCCACCGGGTCGTACGGCTTAGCGCCCGAGAAGGGGGCGGAGATCATCGACGAGGGTCGTTCGACTAAGCGCATCCTTGGCGTGCGCACGCCACTCCCGTTGTTGGTGGAGAACTCTCTCGGCGAAGGTCGCCGTCGACTGCTTGGGCTCAACCAGCGCGCACCACAGGTGGATCGCAGTCTTCCAGGTCGGCTGGCAACCATGAGCGTCCCGCATCTCGTTGATCCAGCGCGCAACGACGCTAGTGAGCCCCGGGAACGCCTTGGTGAGAATCTCGCATTCGAGGCGCTCGAGGTTCTGCGCGTCCTCAAGCGCGTCGACGAGTGGCCCGCTGCAGCGCCAGGGAATTGCATGGACGGTCACGCGGTCACTCGGCCGGCGTTCGAACGACCACTGCGCGACATGGGCTTGCGTCTGCTGCCGGGCTACCTGCCATTCCCCGCGCTTGGCGTCGATGACCTCTTGGAGCCGTGCGAACTCGGCGGACTCCGTGTCCGTGTCGGGGTCGAAGAGCACCGCAACATGCTCGACCTGTCCATCGCGGAAGTTGTTGCTCAGGACGTCGCCGAAATGGGCTGCAAGGGCGGCGGACTTCGCGCCTGGGACCGCCCGAAGCTCCACAGTCAGAACGTCGGACTGGACGAGGTTGTATGCCCGCTCTTCACCGACCGACAGGAAGCGCTTCTCCGGTGATGCCCCCTCGTTGGAGGAGTCCCACCCGAAATGTCCGTCGGCCAAGGCGCGTACGGCCGCGATGTCTTCTGGCCCCTCGCAAAGAACAAGCCGTCTGATCATCCCCGCAGATCCTCGAGAAGATCGCTCCGCAGCCTCCGAGCCGTGGCGGCATCGAGCGTGGTCGCCTTGAGCTCACCGTCGAGCAACCTGGTCCGATGAACTGCTAGAGAAGGTGCTTTGTCGCCTCGGCTTTGCACCTCGTCGAGCAGCGCATCGATCAGCTCGATCGAATGCGTTGTCAGCACGTACTGGGCGCCTCGCTCCGCGAATGTGCCGATCATGTTGACGATCTCGCGCAGGTAGCGCGGGTGCTGGAAGGCTTCCGGCTCCTCTAGCAGAATCGTGGTGTCCGGCTTCGCGAAGACCATTGCCGCGATTTCGATGAGCCGCTTGGCACCGTCTCCAAGGAGGTACGCGGGGATCGGCTCCTTGCCTTCAACAAATGCGTGAGTGACGAACCGTTCCCCGAGCTTTTGGATTCGCAGGTCGGCGAGTCCGGGGAGAGAAACCGCTAACGCGCGCGTCAGGTCCTTCAGGCCGCCGACGTTGCCAATCCTGCTGATTTCCGTCTCGAGGTCACGCGGCGCCAAAAGTGCAACCAATCCCACGTTGGGCAGCGCCGGCCTTTGTCCCGCAAGTAGGCTGGGGACCGTGAAGTGTCCATCCTTGCTCAGGGCCATCCCGAGTCTGCACTGACCACCCGACGGCTTGAGCTCGGAGTAAACGTAGATCTCCGAGAACGGCTCCTCCATACCCTGCGCTCTCGCCTCAGCCAAAATGTGCGGCGTGCGCACGGTCGGGAAGTCGATGGATGTGAGTAGCTCGCGTGTTGTCGGAGACGAGAGTCGAGCGGTCACCCGCACGGCCTTGCTGGCATCGCCTGCTATCTGGCGGATCGCGACCAGCGGCTCCCCCCCTCGGGCAAGGAGCGCTTGGAGAACCCTTCCCGGATCGGCGATAGCTACGAGTAAGAGGAGCGCCTCGAGCACCGTGGACTTGCCCGAGTTGTTGGGGCCAACGACCACGTTGATCGCGGCAAGGTTGTCCACCGCACCGGAGCGGATCCCCCTCAGATTGTCGATTGTCAGCGACTCGATCACAACGGCCTCATCCGGCGAAGCTATCGAACATGTTCGTATTCGTCGTCTACTTCGACTCTGGGAGCAATTTGCATCACCTTGGCTTCGGTTTTACGCCGCTCTCGCCTGCGGTCGCCCCCGCAATCGCCCCATAGGCTACGTTCGCCCCGAGCGCGACCCCGAGAAGCTCTTTTGCTTCCTGTACCCGTCGGAGCTGCTCGCGCTTCTGCGCGGTTCGGACGCGGACGGCAAGACGGTCGTGCCTCTTGGCAGGCGCGTACTCTACGCTATCGCCACCTTCACCGGCCAGCGCAAGGGCAGTCTCTACGCGCTCCGCTGGAAGCACGTCGACTTCGCCCACGGCACGCTCGCGAGCTTCAAGACCAAGACCGGGCGCGCCCAGTACTTCGTCGCCGACCGCGGACTTGTCGAGGTGCTTGCAGCGTGGCACGTGCACAAGGGCAAGCCCGACGACGAGCAACCGCTCGTCTCAGACGTCGACGTGGACTACGACCGCAAGCGCCTCGCCACGGCGCTACGCGACGACTTGAAGGCCGTGGGTGTGAGCCGGGCTCTGCTCTACGAGGAAGACGCGCCCAACGTCGAACCGCTCCGCTTCCACGACTTGCGGTCGACTTTCTGCACGTGGGCGCGCCGCGCTGGCAAGTCGGATGCGTGGATCTCCGAGCGCACCGGGCACGAGCTCTCGGGCGACATGATCTCCCGCTACGACCGCGGGGCCACCACGCTGGAAGACCTGGCCGACGCGCCCTTCCCAGACATCGCCGATGCCCTGCCCGAGCTCGCCGAGGCGGCCCGGTTGGCCACCCGGTTGGCCACGACAGGCAACGGCGGCAGCGGGGCCACGGGAGAATCGGTAATGATTTCGGATGCTTCGCTAGTCGGGGCGAGAGGATTTGCGAGAGCCCCATTTTCGGGCGGCGTTTTACGAGGATTCTCAAAAACCTCGGGGAACTCGCAGATCCGCGCAAGACGGCGCAACGCGAAGGAACGGCGGGTGACGGTGCGGGAGGCAACTGGGAGGCAACGAAAGCGGGTCCCGCAGGCCGCCCAAACGAACCGGGCCGCACCGCGAGGCACGCGGCGCGTCCATCCCCGCGCGCACGTTCAAATCACGGCGACGCCATCGGCGACACGATGTCGATCCTGATCTCCGCGCAGCGGCCGCGCATTGCATCGCCGGTCACGAAGACGTCTGCGCCACGACCAATCGCACACGCGAGGTGAATCGCGTCTGGGGTCTTGAACCCGTACCGCGCGCGAAGAGTCCGTCGCGCGATCGATTACGGCAGCACTGATGTCGAGCACCTCCAGGCGCGCGCGTGTGAAGAAGGCGTCGTACGTCGAGAGCAGCGCCGCATCGCTCGCCCGCAGAGGCTTCACACGGCATTCGAGCCGCGACAAATGCGACGTCAATACCCGCCCCGCCGGATCCTGTTCAACCCCGGCGATGCGACGAGCCACGAGGGCTTGCGCGCTGGCCGTGCCCTCGACGAGATAGATGATGGCTGATGCGTCTAGGTACGGCGCGATCACCTATCGCCCCAGGGGTTGCGCTCTTCCGTGATCTGTCGGTCGATGTCGTCCTTCGTCCGCGTGCCGGGTGAAAGCGAGCGCATGAACTCGAAGTCGCTCTCGACCGTGTTCGCTCGCCCCGCCTCGACGGGCCTCACCACGATCTCGACCTCGCCCTCGAGCTCCTCCACCGACTCGTCCAGATCGATGCGCCGGCCATGAAGCCGTCCGCGCACGATCACGCCGCGTTCCATGGTGCGAATGTAGCTTCTCAGCGACGATTCAGCCAGGACGCGCGGCGCTGCGGGCCGATCGAAGCTCGACGGGCTTCGGAGGTGGCGGCGGCCTGCGTCCGACGGCGACGAGCTGCGCGAGGTCGCGGGACGCGAAGCGACGAACGTCTTACGCCGGCGCTCGCACTTGGCTTTCATCCCTTGAGGCGCGAAATGAGGCAACACGGCTCGCGCAAGCGACGGGCGTCGAGGTGCGCATCGCGAGGTAGCGGTCGCGAGGGCCGTCCGCGGCGCGACCCGTCGCGGTGACCCCGCGAGCTACCTCGCCCGTGCGGACACCACAGCGGGATGATCGCGGACGACGCGGCGAATGGCCTCGGCGACCTGGCTCAGCGCCCTCAAGCTGCCGAACCGCTTTTGCTCGCGCTGGCGGCACCGTGCGCCGACGGCAGCTGGCGGCCGAGACGATCGTTCAGGAACGCGACCACGCCGGTAGAATGCGCCTTCGCCCAAGTCGTCCCACGGCTGCCCCGTCGACGACTCGCCGCTTCCTCGACGTAGGATAGAAAGCCGGCACGAAGGAGCGGCGGCAAATCGCCGAGCCCCTCGGGGCGGAGCCAGAAAGAGCGGGCCAGCACGGGAACGCTCGCGTAGACGATCACCGGTTCGACATCCACGGGCTCAATCCAGGTCGGAAGAGGTCCCTCTCCCGTTGAAATCAGCCACAGCCCGGCAGGCGAAAGACTGAAGAGGCGGACCGACCCCACATTCAAAAAAATGCGCTTCGGATGCAGCGTGATCGACCACGGCCCGTCGCTGGAGATCGCTCGTTCGATGGCGTCGGCAAGAAGGCGCGCGCAGGGCTCCGTACCCGCCTTCCCCGCGAGCAGCTCGAACTGCTCCGCTGCGTAAGCCGCAGAGGCTCGGAGATGCTCGAGGTCGGCGTTCTGGATCTGCGTCGTTTGGTCCGCGTCGTCCTCGCCGGGTGCTGGGGCGAATTCGACCGACCAGTCTTCTCGGTCCAAGCCGGCGAGCTGCGCGGCTTGAACGCAGAGGCGATGAATGGTCGATGCCGAAATGTTCGTCTCGACGTAGGCACCGTTGCTCAGCTTCTTGAGGCGGCTCGTACGGCGAAACGCGGTCGCGTCGCGATTCGCGAACTTGGGCATCTCCTCGACGACGCGCGAGAACTCGTCCTCGCCGATCTTCGCGATCGCCTCCATCGTGACGAACGCCACGTCGACCCACGACTGCACCGCCCTTTCCTCGCCGCGAACCCTGACCAGACGCGGGACCTTTCCCGTCACGCGAAGGTCTTCCGGAGTGTCGGCGTCGGCATCGCCCTGCGAGGTTCCGAAGTAGGGCCAGAGGGAGAGTGCGAGGTCCGACAGTATCTCCGAGCGGTGCTCGATCTCCGTCGCGGTCCACCGGTCCACGGACTCGAAGTGCCTGTTCAGCTCGACGTGACTCGTCGCGAAGAGCGTCCTCTTTTCCCCGTACGGAGCGTTGCTCAGCTCCGCGTTGTAGTTGGTAAGCGTGAGGTTGCCGAGGGTGTGAAGGAATTGCTCGTGGTCTTCCTCCCACGTGGGACCGAGGTGCTCCTTCCAGGCGTCGCTGAGGGTCTGCGGCATGACGTGCTCGATCGTGAGCGAGGCACCCGGCACGATCTCCTTGTGCCCGAGCCCTCCCTCCAGCCGTTCGAGGATGAGCTTCGTCTTCTCCCTGCGGTCGCCGCCCCCGTAGAGGCTGGCCGAGCCCAGTCGCTCGCGAAACTCGTCGTCTCGAGGGTAGCCGCGCGTGCTCGACGACAACGTCTTGCGCACGCCCGCCGTGAGATCGTGACCGCCGCGCG
>CAZVPE010000314.1:0-5840 GCA_964628155.1 uncultured Polyangiaceae bacterium
TGATTTGCTGCTCTCGGTTGATATTCTGATTGCGGAAGAAGATGACCTTATAATTGAGTAGCGCGGTTTTTATTTGATCGCGGAGCTCCTTCGAGAGGGGCGAGGCGAGGTCGATCCCAGAAATCTCGGCGCCAATGGTCGACTGAAGAGGCTGGATCGTCAATGAATCGAACCTCGGCTGCTCGAGTTGCGTGACTGCGCTCATGGCTTTCTCCTCGTGGGTGACAAGGTTCAGCCGAGACGGCTGAACCCTTGGTTGCGCAAGCATGGTCAGGCGCGCGCAGCCATACAATCCAGTAATTCAAATATTCGCGCGAACGAACCTCATATTCGTGCGGCTCAGACTCGGCGATGAGCGCCGCTCATCAATTCTGCAGTTCTCGAGTCAGACGCGCTCAGTCCTACGTGCTTGCTCGTGGCCGACGCCTCGCTGTCCTGGTAAAAAGACTGAAACGATGAGATCGAGCACGGACGGGAGCTCATCCCGCGGGCCCGCGAGGCAGCGGCGAAGCGCGCGGCGGCGCGCATCGCCTGACGCGTCTTGAGCAGCGCCCGGGGCGCGGCCGCCGCCAGGCCCGAGCGCGGCTCCCTAGGCCCGTCTGCGGGCGCTGTGGAGCGCGTCGAATGGTGGGCTGCGTTTGCCCATGCGGACTTCCGGCGGTTTCAGGGGGCGCGCCTCGTCTTCTCTCTCGGCGCTCAAATGCAGGGCGTCACCATCGGCTGGCAGGTTTACGCCATTACCGGCCGGCCCGTTGACCTCGCCTGGGTGGGACTCGCTCTCTTCCTTCCGGCCGCGTGTTTTTCGCTTGTCACCGGGCATGCCGCCGACCGCTTCGAGCGCCGCCGAATTCTCATGGCCTGTTACGGGGCGATGGCCGCGCTATCGATCGCGTTGTGGGCGCTCGCGCGAGCCGACCGGCCACACCTGGGGGCTATCTACGCAGTCTTAGCCGGCATCGGTCTCGCCCGCGCGTTTCACGGGCCGGCGAACCAGTCGATTCTGCCGACCTTGGTGCCCGCGCGCGACTTCGGCAATGCCATCGCGTGGGCGTCCTCGTCCTGGCAGGTCGCCACCATGGGGGGCCCCATGCTTGGCGGTCTGATGATTGCGGCCGCGGGCGGAGCCCAGGTCGTCTATCTCACGGCTGCGGGCTGTTCGGCAGGCGCCCTGATGCTCGTCGCCGGCCTCCGGAAGACGGCACGCCCGGGGGGTCGGGCGACCGCGTCGTTGCGGTCGGTCTTCGATGGCGTTCGCTATGTGCGGAAAAACCAGATTTTGCTCGGGGCGATCTCGCTCGACCTATTCGCCGTGTTGCTCGGCGGCGCGACGGCGCTCCTGCCTGCCTACGCGCGCGATATCCTAAAGCTCGGGCCCTGGGCGCTCGGAGCGTTGCGCAGCGCGCCGGCGGTCGGTGCGGCCGTCGCCGGCGTAGGCCTCGCGCTGCGGCCCATCGACCAGCACGCGGGGGCGAAGATGCTGGCGTCCGTCGGCCTGTTCGGGATCGCGACCGTCGTCTTTGCTCTCTCGCGCAACTTCGCTCTTTCGCTCGCGGCCCTCGCCGTCGCCGGCGCGGCAGACATGGTCAGTGTCGTCGTAAGGTCCGCGCTCGTACAGCTGGCGACACCCGACGAGATGCGCGGGCGCGTCAGCGCCGTCAACATGGTCTTCATCGGTGCAAGCAACGAGCTCGGTGAATTCGAGTCGGGATTGACGGCGCAGTGGTTCGGTGTCGTACCGGCCGCTGTTCTCGGAGGACTCGGAACGGTGCTCGTGGTCGCGCTGTGGGCCTGGCGCTTTCCGGCGCTCGGTAAGGTCAATCGCCTCGGTGATGTCTCCGCGGGCGAGCCTGACGAGACGCAGTCCGCCGCGTGAGAGTTGCCGGCGCAATATCCAATGGATCAGACGCGGAGCAAGCTCGTGAGATCGGTCGTGGAGGGGAGAGTCGCGATCCCGAACGCAGCCGTCAGCACGGCATCGACGCGCGCATCGGACAGCGGGGCCCCGACGAACGCATTGCAGTCGCGGAGCTTTTCGGCCGTTTGTTCGCGCGAAACGGGGTTTGCCGGATTCCCGAGGAGAGGCCCCGCCGTCCTCTCCTCGTGCGCTGCACCACCCTCGTACCGAAAGACAATCCGGTCCTCTCGGAGCGCTCCCTCGTGGGGCTGCAGCTTGACGCGTGCGAACAGCGCTTTCACGTCCTCCGGCACGTTCCCAGGTGCGTCGAAATCGGCGAGTGGCGTGCGGCCCGACCCGGTGCTGAGCGCCACGGCGAACGGGATATTGAACTGCGCGGCCACGACGTGCTCCGGCCAGGTCTGCGAGGCTCGCGCGAACGACTTGGCGCCTAGGTACACATCGATCCGCTCGATTGTTCGACCGGCGTGCACGATCCGAGCGCGCGCGCTGGCGTCGAGCCAGCCGTGGAGGTTGCGCCCGCAAGGGTACGGCTTGAGAGAGATGCGGTTCGAGAGAAGGCGCTCGCCGAGCGCGTTTGTCACACGCTCTCTCTCGTACTCGCCGCGCTGGTAGAGCGGGAAAAACCCGTCGACCCCTTCGAACACGCGCGCCGCGCCCGTGACGCCGGCCTTCGCGAGCTGTACGGCGAGGATAGCGTCGCGCGCGGCAAACCCCGGCTGGAGGCGCTTGGACAGAGCTCCGTCCGCGACGCACTGGCGGTTTCCGCTCGCCTGAGAATAGGCGATCCCGAACGCGTTCACGAACTGCGTCTGGTCCAGACCGAGCAGGCGGCCAACTGCGCCGACCGCTCCGAAGATGCCGAAGGCCGAGGTGCGATGCCAGCCGAAGTCGCGGGTCGGAGCGAGCGCAAGCCGTACCGCGATATCGAGGCCGACGGCCACGGCGGCGACGAAGACCTCGCCACGGACGCCGCCGAGCTCGTCTGCAACGGCCAGCGCCGCGCTGTGGACGAGCGCACCCGCGTGCATGCCGCCGCCTTCGTCGAGAGTGTCGTCATAGTCCAACGCGTGTCCTGCCGTCGCATTCAGCTGCGCCGCCACGATGGCCGGGTAGCGGTCGTGGCTCGCCACGCGCTGGGCTACGCCGGACGTCGATTGGGCCGACAGGACCGCCGCGAGCTCACTCACGCCTTGGGCACGCGTCCCGCCGATGATCGCGGCGAGCCCGTCGACCAGATCCAGCGCGAGGTGCTCGCGAACGCTGGCGTCGACACGGTGGGCTGGGAAATGGGCTGCGTGCGCCGCGAGGGGTTGGGCCAAGTCGGTCATGTGCACCCTTCAACGCCCGGAGGCGTTGCCTGAGCGGCGGCGGCGGCGGAGCCACGCCATTCCGACCAGCGGCACCGCCAGGGCACCCGGCCAACCGCGGCCCCAACCGCCGCCGCCGACCGCCTGGCACGAGGGGCCGTAGCTGTCGTTGCCCGTCCCGCGGGGGAACGTCAGGACGGCCGAGGCCTCGACCTGCCCGGAGTCGACGGAGCCGTCAGCGGCGGCTGCCTTCGAGGCGTCGTCTGCCGAAGCATCGGCCGCCGCATCGGGCACGGCTTCCAAGGTGGAATCCTGTGCCGCGGCGTCCTCCGCGGCTGCCTCCACTTCCACGGCGACCTCGGCTTCGGACCCTGCGTCGGCGACCGGAGCCGCGTCGAGCGCCGAATCTCCCTCGTCCGACGAAGCCTCGGCCGCCGCATCCGGCACGGCTGCCAAGGTGGAATCGCCCTCCGCGGCTGCCTCCACATCCACGGAGACCTCCGCTTCGGACCCCGCGTCGGCGACCGGAGCCGCGTCGAGCGCGGAATCCCCCGCGGCGTCCACGTCGCCGGCGTCGTCTGCGTGAGCCGGCCGCGCACCCCCGACGAGCGCCATCGCGACCAGTGCGCCGGCCATCCAGCGCGCGAGGGGGATCCATGCAGCGCCCCATACAATCGGGCTATTCCATTTCCGATGAAACCGCGTCATGAGAATGAAGCTCCTGGGTCTCAAAAGTGAGCTTCCGCTCTTGCGTAGTAGAAGCCGCCAGTGAATCCAAATGGTGAAAATGCGCCGTAGCGTCCGGACCCGTCCGTCGGCACGATGAACCCCTTCGCGTCAGGATAGACGTTGAAGAGGTTGTAGGCACCGGCCGCGATCGTGACGTTGTCGGTCAATTCGTACGCCAGGTCGAGGTCGGTAATCGCCTTGGCGCCGAACGTCACGTCGAAGCCGGCCGTGGTGCTGGCCTCGACGTACGAGTCATAGCGAGAAACCCGCAGGTTGCTGTGAACCCGACCGATCTTCCAGTCGAGGTCGAGGACGAGTTTGTCCTTCGGGACGCCTTGAACGAGGTCGATCTGCCCCTGCCGTCCGAACGGAACGACACCAAGAGCAGCCAGCTGAGGAGGCGTGGCGATTACATGGGTGATTTGGCTCGACGCATACGCGAGCGCCGCGTTTGGTTTGAAGGTCCCGAAGTGCTCCGTTCGAATGGTCGCCTCGGCGACGATGTCGGCGCCCCACGTCTCGGTGTTGATCGCGTTCGTGAAGTACTGAGCGCTGTTGACGCCGAGGACGTTGTAGTTGGCGAGCAGCGCGGCAATCGCTGCTCCCCCGTTGTTGGAGGTTCCGATGGGGTCCGTCTTGACGATGCGGTCGTCGATCTGAATTCGATACCCGTCCACCGTGAAGCGGAGGACATGCGACGGTTCGTAGGTGATGCCCGCCGTGGCATCGAGCGACTTCTCCGGCTTGAGAGGTCTAGCGCCGAGCGCGATGGCGGCTGGGCTGCCAACGGGCAGGAACTTGGCCGTAATGGGGACGTCGACGTTCTTGATGATGCTCGCCGTGTACTGCGTCGTCGAGAACCCCTCCTCCGCCAGCGAGGGAGCGCGAAACCCGTTGTTGATGCCGCCGCGAATCGCAAGCCCTGGGAGCAGCTCATAGCGGGTCGAGACTTTGCCTGCGACCGTATTTCCGGCGCTGTCCGTGTAGTGCTCGGCACGACCCGCCAGCCCCACCTCCCACGCCTTCGTGATTTTGGTATCGAGATCGACGTACCCCGCGATGTTGTTTCGGTTGAGACTGGTCGCATCGAACGGGGTAGTGCCTGAGAACGACGCGAGACCCGGGGAGGGCGCCAAGCCCCCGAATCCGCCCACGCCTTTGGGCAGAGGTACCTGGTTGAACGGATTCGGGCACGTCGCGGCCGTGCCTCCGCAGGGCAGAATGGGAATGATGTACCCGCCGTTGGAATAGCTGTCCGGCTCTCCCGCCTGGTTCTGAAACTGCTCCCAGCGATGCTCGACGCCGTAGGACACCTGAATCGGCTCGGCCAATCCGCTTTTGATTGGCTTGCTGATGTCGAGGTTTTCGACCAAGAGATCCTGGATCTGTCGGCCCATGAAGAACGTGGTGGGGCTGTTGGGGCCGAGCGATGGGTTGAGCGTGTTTTCGGCGCCAAGCTTCGCGTTGTCCCGCCCGTAGCTCGCGCTGAGGTCCCACTTCCAGGCATCGAGATCACCCTTCAGGCCGGCGGTCGCCTGACCGTCGAACTCCCAAATACGGCGGTACGCCTGGAATCCGTCCGGATAGATCTGGGGAAGCGAATAAATGTAGTTGGCCGGGAAGGCGCCGCGAGCGTCTTTGATGTCGCGGTACGAGAACGTCGAAAAGCTATAGAAGCGGAGCTGGTCTCGGAGCGGGATCTCCGTATTGTACGGCGAGTTGATGATGATATCGCGGTTCGAGCGACCGTAGCCCCCGGCGAAGACGCGGCCTTGCGCTTGCGGCTCGCGCACGTTGGGAACACCCTGAAGGATCCCCTGGTTTGTTTATCGCATAGTACAAGTTAGTCTTTTAATGGCGAAGCGCCTCGGTTAAACGGCGTGCGC
>CAZVPE010000315.1:0-5831 GCA_964628155.1 uncultured Polyangiaceae bacterium
GCACGACTGGTGAAGCCCGGCAGGCGTCATCGCCCCGCTGAACGTGAGAAACACCGCGCAACCCTGCTCGACGCTCCGTCGCATGAGCTGGTGTGCGGTTCTTTCCTGACGGCCAACGTAGGCCGGAAAGCGATGCTCGAGGATTTCTCGGGGTGTCTCCCGGCCGGTGATGGCCGATGGGACGACGTCGCGTGCGCGTTCGAAGCGACGGCGGAAGGAGGCTCGGTTGCTCTGCGGAGTGGACATGGGGATGGGCCAATGGGGGGGGCGGGGCGTCCGATGCGTGCGACGCGGTTCGGCACTGACGAACATGCCCCGGGCACCGGAGTCAAGCGCCGCTTGCGGGCGAACGCGAAAGGGTGCATTTGATGGCGTCGATGACGACGTTACGGCCGCTCAGCATACCTCTCGCCGATCAGCCCCCTTCCCTCGGGCGGCCGACCACGTTCGAACAGCTCGCAGCGCTCCCCGACGAGTGCGTAGACGTCGCGATCGGCGCCGCGCTCATCGCACGCGACACGCACGCGACCCTCGACGTCGAGCGAACGATTGCCCGCTTCGACGACATGGCGGCACCGCTCGCAGCCCGCGACCTCGCGTCGCTTCCCCCGGCCGATCAGGCGAGCGCGCTGTCGCTTTATTTGTACGAACAGCTTGGCTTTCGTGGAAATGAACAAGAGTACTACGACCCCAAGAACAGCCTGCTACCCGATGTTCTCGACCGCCGGCTCGGGATTCCGATCACCCTCGCGCTCGTTTACTGCGAAGTCGCTCGCCGCGCCGGGGTGCGGGCGCGCGGCGTGAGCTTCCCGGGGCACTTCCTGGTCCGAGTGGACTCGCCAGGACGGGAAGACGAGCCGATCGCCATCGACCCCTTTTTTGGAGGTCGGCGGCTCGATCACATGGGTTTGCAGACCTTGCTCAAACGGGCTGCGCCTTCTCAGGAAATTTCGCTGGCCGAGCACCTGGCGCCAGCCAGCGCGCGAACGATCCTCGTGCGGATGCTCATCAATTTGAAGTGGATCCACGCGACCCGTGGCGACTTTGCGCGAGCCTTGCTCGCCCTCGACCGGATCATATCGCTCACGCCGGATTCGGTTCCCGCGCTGCGAGAGCGCGGATTGCTCGCCGCCCGGCTCGGGGCCGTGGAAGCAGCGCGTGCCGACTTGTCGCGATTGCTCGAGCTCGTCCCCCAAGCCCCCGACGCCGTATCGATTCGCCAGCGCCTCGAGGAGCTGCGCGCCAAGCGGAGCGTGCTGAACTGACCGGCCGGACCCCATCCGTGCGGCGATGGGCGATGTGCGCGCTCGCCGTTCGGACGTCGATTTCGGCATCGTCCGCCTCGGCTCAAACAGCCCCTGTGCGGGACGACCCGGCGTGGCACTGGAACATGGACTTGTGGACGCCCGAGCGGCAACAAACGCGCTACGAGTTTCACTACGCTCCGGTCTGGTACCGGCCTACCGGCAGCGCCGACCCGCGCTGGCCCATGGGATCCGAGTTCGGCTTCGGCGTTCGCACGACCACACGTGTGTTGCCCATCCTTGTCTCGTGGTCGTCGGAGCCCGTGCTCCGGGTGCTCGATTCGAAGTCTTTCGCGTTGTCGATCGTGCAGCGCGTGTTTGCCGGGGTCGCCCTCGGTCCCATCGAGCCGGAGATCGGGGGCGGCATGTCGATGGTCACCATCGACGTGTTCCACGCGAACTTCAGCGCCGAGCTTTTGTCGCCGCGCGCCGAGGCCGGACTCTGGGTACACGTTTCCAAGCTGCGCGTCGGGGCCCACGCGTACGCCGAGTACCTCTGGCGCTGGTTCGGGGACCGCAACTATCTGATGCGGGGGGTCGCTTTCGAGGTCGCCCTCGAGTCGTCGCCGGTGGGAGCTACCGTTCCCGTAACCTCATCCGTTCATTGACCTGCTGAGCAGGCTGGCCGTAGCCTGCCGGGTTACGCGGGCTTTCCGGAATGGATCGGGGGCCGCTCACCCGGAGGAAATGATGAAACGAATGCTCATGGTCGTGGCCGCTGCTGCGGGACTTACAACATTGTCGGGTTGCGCCTCATTCGCTGGCCTGACCGGTAGCATCTACTCGGGGTATGTCCTCGGGGCGAGCGCCGGTGCCGGGTCGGGTACCAAGACCGGCGAGGCGTGCGCGATGTCGATTCTCGGCGTGGTCGCACTCGGCGACGCCTCGATCGATTTGGCCAAGTCGAACGGCGGCGTGACTCAAGTGGCGTCCGTCGACCACAAAGTGTTCAGCATCCTCGGCATTTACGCCAACGTCTGTACGGTCGTTCACGGGAGCTAGTCGCCGAATCCCCCGCAGAGAACCTCACCCCCGGCCCCTCTCCGCTTGCGGCGCTTGCGGAGAGGGGGCGGGGGTGAGGTCTTCCCCAAGTGCCGCAAAAGCGCAGAGCGCGAGCGGCTCTCAGTACCATGAGACCAGCGACAACCGGGGGGTTGGCCGGGGCCGAATGAACTACCCTCTCGCCGCATGGCCATCGGTCGCCGCAGCTTTCTCGCGATACGCCTTTCGATCGTGGCCCTGTCCTTTGCTCCGGCCGCCGTGGCGCAGGCCCACTGGGACGTAGGAGCGCAGGCCGGAGCAACCGAACGGGTCGCTCCCGGCGCGACTCCAGGCCGTACCCCCGGCCCGAGCGGAGAAATTCACGTGCATGTCGCGGTGTACCCCATGCTTCGCATCGGCCCTTATGCGGCGTTCGACCTGTCCCCGGTCGCCGGCCAGCCCGACCGGCAGATCTACGCCGGAGGTTTGCGCGTCAAAGTAAGCCCCCCTTGGTTGGCGGCCCCATGGCGCGTCTGGGCCTTTCTTGGTCTGGGATTGGCGTACGCTTACACGCTGAGCTCGCCGGCCTTTCGTTCCGCTTCCGTCCTCATGCCCGAGCTGCCCCTCGGTGTTGGGCTGGGTCACCGGCTGCATGGCCCCTGGGACGTGTACGCGGAGCTCGGGGTGCGCTGGGATCTCGCCGGCATCGGCGGAGCCGGATCCCCGCCGGCGCCCGGGTCCGGGCTGCCCGCTCCGTTCGCCGGCAATGACTTGCTGGCCGTATCTTTGAGCGTAGGAGTAAGCTTGGCGCCGTAGCGCGGGCGGCCTGCCCGCCGCGTGCTCGGCACTACGCAATGAGCACCCCTTCAGACCGCACCCGCCCCGCTCCGGATGGCGAGCGCCAGGAAGGTACGGCGCCGACTCGGCGTCCGACCGCGCGCGTCAGTATGCGCCCGGGTGGGCCCGAGGCCCTTGTCGGTCTGGTCGTAGCCGGGCGTTACCGCATCGAGCGAGTCGTCGGCGAGGGTGGGATGGGCGCGGTCTATCAGGCTGAGCACGTACTCATGCGCAAGCGCTTTGCGCTCAAAGTGCTTCACCCCGAGATGGGCCGTCTGCCGGAGGTGGTCGCACGGTTCGAGCGCGAAGCCATGGCCGCGGCCCATATCGAACACCCCAACGTCGCCGGGGCGACGGACTTCGGCAAACTCGACGACGGCTCTTTCTTTCTCGTGCTCGAGTATGTCGAAGGGGAGAGCTTGCGCGATGCGATCGTGGAGGGCCGGCTAGAGCTGGGGCGGGCGCTCTCGATCACGAGGCAAATCGCAAGCGCGTTGGCGCGCGCGCACACGCTCGGCATCGTCCACCGGGACCTCAAGCCGGAAAACATCATGCTCGTCGAGCGCGAGGGCTCGCCCGACTTCGTGAAGGTACTCGACTTTGGCATCGCCAAAGTCCCCATGGGCGAGTTCGTCGGCCAGCATCCTCAGGCCGGCCAGGCCCTGACGCAGCTTGGAATGGTGTACGGCACGCCGGAGTACATGGCTCCCGAGCAGGCGCTCGGTCAACCGGTCGACGCGCGGGCCGACCTCTACGCGCTCGGAGCGATGACGTTCGAGATGATTACGGGAACGCGGCCCTACAATCACGAAAGCAAAGTGACGCTGCTCGGCATGCATGTGACCGCGCCCATACCGAGCATGGCCGAGCGCGCGCCGGAGGCGAAGGTTCCTACCGCGATCGACCGAATCGTCGGCCGGCTCCTCGCGAAAGATGCCGCCGCGCGCTTCTCGGACGCGAAGGAGCTCATCGAAGCCATCGACGCAGCCGGTCCGCAGGTGCCGGGCGCGGCGCGACTGGGTGTCTCGGGAGGGAGCGACGCCTCCGGCCATTCGCCCGAGGGCGCCGGTTCGCGCTCGGCGGAGCAGTCGCCCGCGGTCGCCGGCTCTCGCTCTGCGTCCCTTGTCGGCACATCGCTCCGCGGGGCGGTGAACTCCGCCACGGCCTGGGCCAAAGTCCGGCGCATTGCGGTCGCTTCCGCCGGCGTCGGGGCCGCAGTCGCCTTGGGCGTAGCCCTTCTCCGAGGGCACGGGGGCGCCGTGGCAGCCCAGGCGGCCGCAAGCGGCGCCCCGCTGGAGGCCCACCCGGCGATCGTGCCGGACACGAAGACGAATGCGATCCTTGCCGGGGCGCAAGCGACCATCGATCGTGGCGATTTCGCAACAGCCATCGATGTATTGACGGCGGTCGAGAAAAAAGGACCCGACCGAGCGGACGTTCACATGCTCCTCGAGCGCGCCTATACGGGGGTTCGCAATACCCACGAGGCGATGCGCGAAGCAGGGCTTTGGCTGACCGCGGATCCGCGAGGCGCGGCCGACCTGAAATTGGAGGAAGAAGTACGAAATGCCGCGCTCCTGAAGGACACGCAAGACGAGGCTTTCGCGCTGCTCGAGACGAAGATGGGCGAGCGCGGCATCGATATCCTCTACGACATCGCATTCGGCACTTCGGGGCGCCTCTATCCCCAGGCCGCGGGTCGCGCGAAGCGCTCGCTCGAAGGGGCCGAAGTTCGAGGCCGCGCCAGCGCCGCGCTCGCCGTGCTCCTCGAGTTTCGCGACGCCAAGACGTGCGAGGACAAGCACGCGCTCCTCGATCGCGCTCGCGACCGCGCCGATGCGCGCTTTCTGGCGGCGCTCCAGCCCTACGAGTCGTCGCGTGGATGCGGCTTCATCGGTCGATCGGACTGCTATCCGTGCATGCACAAGGACCGGCTGCTCTGGGAAGCCAAGAGCGCCATCGAAGAGCGGATCGCGCGGTCGCCGTAGGGGGCTGTTTCTTGCGGCCGCTTCATGAAGGGGACACGACGTCGGGCTGCTACCGGGGTGGGTGCTAGGCTCCGAGCATGAGCAGCGTGGCCGCGAATCGACAGCGTGGGGACGCGCGTATGTCGCTCGTGGAGTGGGCAAACCTGCCGGAGCCGGAGCGGGGCGAGCTCGTCGACGGCCACCTGACGGAGGAAGAGGTGCCCGAGTATGTGCACGAGTTTGTGATCGCGTGGTTGATTCAGCTTCTCCGGAACTGGGGAGCCCCTCGCGATGCGCTCGTTGCCGGTTCAGGTGCGAAGTTCGCGGTGCAAGCGGACCGCGGGCGCATGCCCGACGTGACCATGTACCTTGCCGGCGCTCGTCGGCCGCCGAGGAGGGGGCTGATCGAGGTTCCGCCGAGCATCGCCGTGGAAGTCGTCAGCGCAACGCCGCGCGACGAACGGCGCGACCGCGTCGAAAAGCTTGTCGAGTACGCGGCCTTCGGGGTGCGGTGGTACTGGATCGTCGACCCCGAGCTTCGCACCTTCGATGTTCTCGAGCTCGGGGCGGATGGGCGGTACGTGCACGCTATCGCCGTGGACCAGGGCAAAGTCGATCCGGTGCCAGGGTGCGACGGCCTCTCGATTGATGTCTCGGCGCTTTGGGCGGAGGTCGACAAGCTGGGATAGCTGGGCTTCGTTTTCGCGGGAGTGAGCTTCGTGCTCGCGGGAGTGAGCTTCGT
>CAZVPE010000316.1:0-5798 GCA_964628155.1 uncultured Polyangiaceae bacterium
GCCGCGCGCGCGCCTCGTCTCGCTGCGCGCAGGCCGGACTCTCGCCGCGTTGCCGGGGCTCGCGCGCTATCTCCGCACGCATCGACCCGACATATTGCTCTCGAGCCTGGGCCACAACAACCTCGCGGCGATCTGGGCCCGCAAACTCGCGGGGGTCGATACCGCCGTTGTCATTTGCCAGCACAACACGCTCAGCCGCGAATCGTCCGCCAACGGCAAGTGGCAGTACCGGATTCTGCCTGCTCTCTACCGCACGTTCGCCGACGAGGCGGATGGAATCGTCGCAGTGTCGCGGGGAGTTGCGGAGGACATGGTCTCCGTCGCCGGCCTGGCCCCGGACCGCCCCTCGGTCATCCACAACCCGGTCGTTTCAGCGTCGATGCGCATGTCGGACGAGTCGTCGTCGGCCGATAGTCGGGCCTCCGGCCATCCCTGGTTCGAAGATCCCGGGGTCGCCGTCTTCGTCGCCATCGGTCGCCTCGTCCCGCAGAAAGATTTCGCGACCTTGATCCGGGCCTTCGCTCAGCTCGACGGTGATCCCCTGCCGCGACTCGCGATCCTCGGAGAGGGCCCACTCCGCGCCGATCTCGAGGCCTTGGCAGCCGAACTCGGCGTGCGCGACCGTGTCGGGCTGCTCGGCTTCGTAGAGGACCCGCAGCAATACGTGCGACGAGCAAGCGCGCTGGTGATGTCGTCGGTGTACGAGGGCTTCGGCGTCGTGCTCGTCGAAGCGATGGCGTGCGGCACGCCCGTCATCGCCACAGACTGCCCGCACGGCCCTGCCGAGATCCTCGATGGGGGCCGCTTCGGGCGGCTCGTGCCCGTCTGCGATCCGGCCGCTCTAGCTCAAGCGATGCGAGACGCGCTCGCTGGCGACCATCCGTCGCGCGCGGCGCTCCGGGCGCGCGCGGCGGAATTCGATGTCGAGCGCGCAGCCGACCGCTACCTCGACCTATTCGAACGGGTGCGACGGCGCCGCGATCGCACCTCGGGAGTTGAGGGGGTGTCAGCAGAGCGGGCCGACGTGGGCCCGCCGGACTCCTTCATCCGGTCGAACCTGTCCGCCGAGCCACCCCCGGTGCGCTCGGTCGCGATCTACGTGCCCAAGTTGTGGGGCGGAGGGGCGGAGGTCTCGATGCTGCGCCTCGCGCAGGGCCTGAGCCAGAGCGGGATCGACGTTACCGTACTCGTTCATAACGCGGAGCGCCCCGTCATCGGAGCCACCGGAATCCGGATCGTGGACCTTCGCGCGCGGCGGAGCCTCGCCGCCCTGCCGGCGCTCGTGCGCGAGCTCCGGCGCGCGCCGCCGGACGTGCTCATCGCCGCGCTACCCCACAACAACATTCTCGCGGTCGTCGCGAGAGCGCTCTCTGGAGCTCGTTGCTCGGTCATCCTGACCGAGCACACGCCGCTCTCGGTCCTCATGCGAACGGCCACCGGGCCGAAGTACCAGGTGCTACCCTGGCTCGTTCCACTCGCGTACCGCCGGTCAGACGCCGTGGTCGCGGTATCGAATGGCGTGCGCGACGACTTCGAACGCATCTTGCGTGCGTCGGCGCCGCGAATCGAGGTCATCTCCAACCCCATCCTTCCAGCCAACTGGCGCGAGCTGGCGAGCGAGCTCCCGCCCCACCCGTGGCTGGCCGACGAGGCGCCACCTTTCATTCTTTCCGTCGCGCGCTTTAGCACCGAGAAAGACCTGCCTACGCTGGTGCGCGCGTTTGCGCGCATTCGGCGGGACCATCCTGAGACACGCCTGCTCCTGGTCGGCGACGGGCCGGACCGGCCCGCGCTCAGGGAGACGATCGAGTCGCTCGGTATCGAGGATTGCGTGCAGCTCGCGGGCTGGATCGACAATCCGTTCCCGTACATGCGCCGCGCGCGGGCGCTCGTCTTGTCTTCGCGCTTCGAGGGGTTCGGCAACGTGCTCGTCGAGGCGATGGCGTGCGGAACACCGGTCGTCAGCACCGACTGCCCAGTTGGGCCGGCGGAGGTCCTCCAAGGCGGCGCCTACGGCGAGCTGGTCCCTCTCGATGATGAAGAACTCCTCGCCGAGGCGATCAACCGGGTGCTGCGGCGGAGGGAAGCCCCCCCCGGCGCGGCGACGCGCGCGCTGGCTTTCACCGTCGAGCGCAGCACGGAGCGGTACCTCGCGCTCTTCCGGGATCTCCGCGACCGCACCCGCCAAGGAGCGCCGCGCGAGCGCCCTGGCGACATACGTCCGTGAGGCCCCTCGACCGCGAGCCCTTCGAGGCGCCCCTCTCGCGAACCGACGCGACTGTTACGGGCTCCGCCGCGTCGGTGCCGCTTCACGCGGGTTATCGGGCCTTCGGTGCTTTTCGCTGTTTGCTCGCGCTCATCGTGGTCGCCGAGCACTTTCACTACCTCTTGCCGGAGCAAGACCGGTGGCCTTTTCGCCGCTGGGGCTTCGGTATCGTCGCTGTCGACGTCTTCTTCGCCATCTCGGGCTTCGTCATTGCCGAGGCGAACACGGAGACTTACGCCGGTCGCCCCGGCCGCTTCATGGCCAACCGCCTCCTCCGCGTGCTGCCACCGTACTGGGCGGCCCTGGCCGCGTCCGTCGCCGTTCATGCGCTGCTTTGGCGTGCCGGGGCGCTCGACCTCTGGGATTTCAGCGTTACGGGATCGCCGGTCACCCTATCCTCTGTCGTCGCCGGCGCGCTCGACATCCTGCCGCTCCCGCGGAGAGCGCGTGGCGCAGTCGAGTTCGAGTTCATCCCCTTCGCCTGGTCCCTGCGGGTCGAGCTGCTCTTTTACGGCGTAGCGTTCGCCGCCTTCGCGCTGGCGGCGCAAAACCCCGCCTGCGTGCCGGCCCGGCGCTGGAGAGCCGGTGTCGGTGTGGGCGCGATCGCCGCGAGCGCCCTGGCGTTCGTTGCGTTCCTTTCCGGGCGCGCCCCCGCGCTCTTCGGGAACGTTCCGTTCTTTGTCTGTGGGGTGAGCGCCTATCTCGCGATCGAGCGCGCCTCGCCCTGGGCCGCGTTTCTTGGGCTGGCCGGCGCCGCCGGGTCGGTCGCCTCCCTCTTCCGTCTGAGGGTTCCCGGCCGCGCATGGGTGGCGAGCGAGCAGAGCGTCTTACTGATCGGGCTCGGCATCGCATTCCTGGCGCTTGCGAGGGTCGGCCGCCTCGGCGCGACGTGGCGGCGCCTCGACCGGGCGGCTGGCGATTTGTCGTACCCGCTCTATCTGAACCACTACGTGGTCGGGATCCTGTTCTACGACGTGACGCCGGCCCGAAGCCTGGGCATTTTCACTCTGGCCGCTGTCGCCTCTGTCGCGTTTGCATGGACGATGATGCACATCGTGGAAACTCCACTCAAGCGCATGCGCAACCGCGTTCGCGGCACGAGCCTCTGACCGGCGTCCGGCGCAGTTCCCCGCATCACCTGACCGCGTGCGAGCCGAAGCGGTGCCGAAGGCGCAGCATCGGGCCCTCAACGCAGTAATACGATGCTGTCGACAGAGCGGCCGTCAGGCCCAGGCCAAGCGCCTTGTATGCCAACGACTGCTCCGTCCGTAGGACGTACTCCGCGATCATCAGCGCGCCCCAGTGCCAGAGGTAAACCGAGTAGCTGAGACGTCCGATGAGCAGTGCCGCCGGAGCACCGAGCGCCCGGCGGAGAGGACTCTCGACGAGGATCACCGCCGGAACGAGAATCGCCAGCGACACACCTTGCAGCGTATACCGCGGCACCTGGCGGAACCATTCGTTGCGGATCACAAACGTGGTCAGGAGGACGCAAAGCGCCACAACTTGCAAAGCGCGGGCCCGTCTAAGCCAGTCAATCCAGCGTGCGTCGGCGTCCACAAGCAACGCGACAAGGACGCCGTATCCAAGGGAATCGAGTCGCGCGTCCGTCGCCTTGTAGAGGCGATCCTGGACGCGAAGGCCGCAGATAGCTCCCGGGTCCTGCCCGAAGCACTGGTGGTAAACGGCCTCGCGCCAAAGAAGCGACAGGACGCACAGAGCCGCTATCGCGACAACGGCTCGTCGACCCGGCCGCAGGGCCATCAAAGCCAACGGCCAGACCAAGTAATAGTGCTCCTCGACCGCGAGCGACCAAATGATCGTGAAGGGGTGACGAAAGCCAAGCCCCGTAGAGTCGTACTCGACGAAGAGGTCGTAGTAGTTTCCTCCGTAGAGCAGCGCGGTCAACCACTCGACGACGGTGATCGCGCCGCCCATGGCGATGTAGAGCAGCCCGCCGGCCACCACGTACGTCACGCCCGCGGGCGCGAGCCGCAGGAAGCGGCGTAGGTAGAAGTTGCCGAGGCGGATCGTCCCGGTCCGGCGGATCTGCGACGTAAGCTGGTCGGTGATGAGAAGGCCGCTGATGAAGAAGAACAGCGTGACCCCGAACCCGCCTGGGATCACATGCTCGTAGCCGATGTGCGAGACGACCACGAGCGCGATTGAGACGGCGCGCAGCCCGTCAAGGCTCGGGACGAACCTATCCGAGGTGAGCGACCCTGGTGTCGTCGCCGGTCGGGCAGCGGCCGCCGCCGCGGGCAACTCCATTCGCGTCGAAGGGACCTGCACAGCGAGCGGGGCGACTGTACCCACCGTACGCGCGACTGTCCATAGCCGCACCACGGTTTCTCGGAGTTCCTTTTTGAAAGCTGCTTGTCCGCGCCTTTTCCGCAACGAATCCCGACTGGGAACTCATTGTTTCGCACGGTCGCGACCCTCTCGGTTACATGTGAGATCAATTGCGCAGTCTCTTTGGACTTTGCCCGTGACGTGGCCGCCCCTGAAAAGTCTATCTCTGCGGCCGATGGCCCCGTTCCTTACTTGGTGTGGCGCCCGCGCCGCATCGAGTGGCGACTTGCAAGAAAGAGATATGGCGCTGGGCCACCCATACTTGAGCGACCGATGACGATTGCGTTTCAGAGTCGTGGAGAATTGGTCCAGCGCTTGGATAGACGCGCGAGTCATGCTACTCGATTGGATCTTCGTCGAGGAGCTCTGCGCCAGACGCCGGGGCCTGCGACGAACCATAACCCCAATCCTAGGGACTACATCGCGAACCCTGGCCATGACGAAGCACATCTTACAGAACGTGGACATCGTCGGCGATGGCCTCATCCTACTGGTCGCTTCCGCCGCGGCGACCAACGCGATTGACGGGTCAGGGGCCTCGCATTGGCCGGCTCTGTGCGGCATGGCGATGGTCGCAATGTTCGTCTGGACTCTCGGCGCCCGCGTTCTACACCACTACAACGTCTGGAACGGGCGGGGCATAGCGGAAGACGTCGCGCTGACAATCGTGCTCTTCACTGTGACGCTAGCTGCCATGGGTGCCCTTCGGTGGGCCGTCGCCCCTTTTGCCTGTGGGACTGATTTCGAGCGCTTCAGCTTCGTCGCTGTCCCCGCCATCCTCTGGCTGCGATCCACCACGATTTGGCTTCGCCGCCGCGAGCGACCGAAGGAAAACGTACTGGTCCTCGGAAGCGGGCCGCTCGGGCGTCATACCGGGCTCGAGATAAGAGAGCGGAGGGGCCGTAGCGTCTTCGGATACCTGCGGTTCACCGACGAGGTGGTGCACGATCGGCTCCCCGCCGAGGTCCTCGGAGTCGTCTCCGATCTGGAAAATATCGTGAGGAAGCACGTCGTGAGCGAGGTCTACCTCGCCAGCAATCACGACTCGCACCGCGCCGAGATGCAAGCCGCCATCGGCGTTCTCGAGCGGTTCGGGATTCCGTTCGCGCTGCCCGCGTGCGGCTTCCGTTTCGGGCGCGCTCGGCCCGAGCACGAGCGCGCCACCGCCGAGGGCTACGTC
>CAZVPE010000317.1:0-5760 GCA_964628155.1 uncultured Polyangiaceae bacterium
TCTCCGACGCAGGCTGCACCACGATGGTGAAAGCCTGCTCCAAGCAGTGCACGCTCGACACCGATTGCGTCTCCCTTGGGCCGACCTACAAGTGCTTTCTGGCCTGCGACGGCACGCGCTCGTGCGGCGCGACCTGACTCTATCCGCTGGGGTGGCAGCCGGAGTGAAGGCAAGACGGTGGCGACGTGGGTGCCGATCCCAGGTACCCGGCGAGTCCGGTATGCACTCCGTCGATGTCCGGTGCATCGTGCGCCCCGAGATGGCAATGGGTGCAGTCGCAGTTCTGTCCGCCGACGTCCGAGCCCTGCGACGCGATGTGGCAGTCGGCGCATCCGATCGCGGGGTTCGCGTGGGAACCCGAGGCAATCGGGAACTTGCTTTCAGGGTGTCCCGAGGAAGCTGGAATCCAGCCGCGAGTCGCGTGGCAATTGGCGCAACCAGTCGGCAATACACCGAGGTGCTTCGGCGTTTGGGCCAACTGATAGGCGCTCGCGTGGCAACTGAAGCAGGCTTGTGTTTTCGCTTCCGGGCTGAGATGGATGTCGTCGTTGCCGACGCAGGACGCGACGGCAAGCGACGCCGCCGCCGCGAGAGGGAAGAGAAGGCCCAGGGCGGTCGACTCGAGCACGTCAGGCTTCCCCACGCTTTGTCACGACCTGAATGCCGAAGCTCCGCAGCAGTTCTGCCGGAGCGTTGCCCCCGATTTGTACGAATACGTCGTCGTTCGCGAGGTTGAACGCGCGGCCCGCGCTCGTCAGCGTGACGTCGCGCTCACCGATGCTCACGATCTCGCTCGGCAAGAGTGCCTGCACTTTCGACGCTTGGATTGCCTCGTCGATGCGGCGCCGGTTGTCGCCCCGGCACCGCGCAAAGGCGTCGCGCCGGTAGCTGATGGCGACCGAGGCGCAGCGACCGAAGTCGACGAGGGCGAGCGCGGTCTCGACCGCGCTGTTTCCGCCCCCGATGACGAGCACGTTCTTGCCCGCGAATGGCTCGGGCTCGATGAGGCTGTAGTGGACTTTCGCTTGTTCCTCGCCGGGCACTTCGAGCTTGCGCGGCGTGCCTCGCCGGCCGAGGGCGAGAAGCACGTTCGCGGCGCGTACGGAGCCCGCGCTGGTCTCGAGGCGTAGCATCCCGTCGGGCTCTTCATGGACCCCGCTCACGGCGACGCCCGTCTTGATGGGGACGCCGTGGCGCTCGATGATCGAGTTCCAAAGCCCTACCAAGTCTTCCTTGGACATCGTTCGACGCTTCACCGCGCCCACCATCGCGAGGTCGAGCGCGCCGGTCATGACGACCTTGGCACGCGGATAGTGCATGATTGCGCCGCCGACTTTTTCGCGATCGAAAAGCGCGACGCGAAGATGTTTTTCCATGAGCCGGAGGGTCGCGCTCACGCCGGCCGGCCCCGCTCCGACCACCACGGCGTCGTACGCGTCGTGCTTTCCGCGACGACCGCTGCTCGCCACGTGATCCGCTGCCTGGCGACCCTGCCGGACGGCGTTTCGAATGAGCCCCATGCCCGCGAGTTCGCCGATGACGTAGACGCCGTGCCGCGTCGTCTGGAAGTGGGGATCCAATAGCGGCAGATCGATCCCGCGGTTGGCGCTGCCGAAGACGAGCTTGATGGCGTCGACGGGGCAGGCCGTCATGCACGCCGAATGGCCGACGCAAGCCAGGGGATTCAAAAGCCTTGCCTGCCCGCCGACGATGCCGAGCACGAACTTCTCGGGGCACGCCTGGACGCACGCGCCCGAGCCGATGCAGCGTTGCAAGTCGATGACCGGGTGCATGGTGTCGGGCACGACCTCGCCCAGAGCCGCCATGTCTTCGAGCTTCGCGAGGACCTCTTCGGTTTGCTTGCGCGATCGCAGGGAGAAGAGCCAATAGAGCACCATGGCGAGTACGACCGCGGCAACGACGGCCAGGAGCTGAGGGGTGAACCCCATCACGTGCCTCGGTGACGGCGCTGGACCAGACTATCGATGAGCGCATCGAACTCGCGCCGCGCGGCGCGAACGCTCTTTTCGGGCCCCGTCAGTTTGAAGAAGTAGGGCATGCCCGGTGTCGAGGCGATGGCGCCGACGAGGGCCCATCCGGGCTGCGATGCCCCTTCCTGGCCCATGCCGCCCGAGTACGTGCCCTGCACTTCGACCATCGCAACCTCCGCGAGTCCGACCGCGCGCGTCGTGCGCTTCGCGGTCTTTTGTCCGGCTTCGTCGAACTGGTGGATCCAGCGTTCGGCGTTCGCGTCGGCCGACCCGCCGGCGCGCGTGATCGAGAGCTCTGCGTCGGCCGCGTCGCCGGGGGCCCGCGGCACGCGATAGGTCGCAATTCGCATGGTGCTCGGATTCGGAACGAGCTGCCAGCGGGCTGGCGCCTTCCACTCGAGCAGCGGTTCTTCCGCGGGAGGGGTTTCGCTCTCCAACGCGGTCCGCGGTCGCGTGGCCTGGTCGTCGATCGGGGGGTGTCCCGCGGGCAACGGATCTTGCTCCGGGTCGTCGAGCTCCTCGCGATCTTGCGCTGGCTCTCGCTCGGGGGTCGGTTGCCTCGCGGCGGTCGGCGGATCGGAGCCGGTCGGCATGGCGCGACCTGCCGCGAACGAGGCGCCGCTGGCCAAGGCAACGACAAGAACCAACGTGGGAAGACTGACGCGAATCTCGTTCATCGGAAAGGCCACGGAGCAGGGTGTCTGGTCATAGGTTGGGCCGCCACGTGGCGCTCCCGAAGAGGGTCAGATATTTCGTATCGTCTCCTGTCATTCCTTCGCCCTGCAGGGTGAAGAGCAGTTGGGAGGACGGCAAAAGAACGACCGTGGCCCCCACCCCGTGTTGGACGAGCGAGACGTTGCTCGCGGAATAGGTTAGCACCGCGAGTCGGTAGTACGCCGACACATCGAGCCAGTCGTCGAGAAGCGATACGCCAGGCCCCGCGGTGCCGCCCCACATATCGACGTAAGTCGACCGCGAGCCATTGGCGGACGCTTCGAGGCGCAGAAGTCGTTCAATCCGCACGAGCCGAGCGGTCGCAAAAGCGCCCACCATGTTGGGGTCCGTCTTCGTCGTGAGGTCGGTCACCGTGAGGCCCCCGACGACCAGGGACAAGTTTCCAAGGATGACGCTGCCGTCGATTTCCGCGAATGCGCGGGTGTCGACGCTTCCGTTGCAGGGCTCCGCTGCGGTCGGGTTCGAGCCGGGCGCGGGAACGGTCGTGCAAAACCAGGAAGCGGGGAGGAACGCGGCAAGCCACTTGGATCGCTCGGGCTCTCGGACATCGAAACGCGCACCGAACTCGAAGTTTCCGAGTCGGATCGACTGGTCCACGCCGGCGGCGGTGAGCTCGAGAGCCGAGGCCCTCCAAGGATTGTTTGCGTCGAAGTTCGAGACCTCGAAGTAGGCCCCGACGCGCGACGGCCCCGGATAAAGGCTGAACTGACCCGAGAGCCTGCGCTCGTCGAGCACCCCGTGGAAGGTAGAGCCGTGAAGGACGAGCGCGGCTTCCGGCCGGACGTTGATGTCCGATCGGCTATAGCGCGCCTCGACGCCGAACCGTTGCGCGTCGAGCGAAGGGGCGCCGCTCAGCGGGTTGGGCAGAAGGCCGCCGAAAGCGCCTACGGAGAATCCCTCGCCGACGCGGTTTTGCACGCGGACGCCGTCGAGCGCCCCGAGGGTGCTCGCGGCATACGGCATCCGCCCGAAGTCGGCCCGGAGACCGCCCGGAGTATAGGTGGCGAGGAGCTCGCGGACGTAGAGCAAAGGCCGTGTCGAGGCGCCGACCCGCGTGGCGAGGTCGGCGGCCGCCCAGCCCTGGAGTGAGGCGTCGAGGGTGATCCCGAGCGGGCTTGCGAACGGCTCTGCGCGGAGTCGCATGTTGAGCTCCGCTTCGCCCAAGCTGCTGCCGACCGGCCCACCGATCGGGATGAGGCCACCCGCCGCGAACGTGAACTGCACGTCGAAACGGCGATTGCGTTCGGCGTCGCCGAGGGGCACGAATTTCGGCTGCTGCGAGTCCGCCGGTGCCTCCTCGGGTGTCCACCCATCTTTCCACGTGTCGAGGGGTCGCGGCTTGGGTAGTTCGACGACTTTCTGGGTTTTCCGCTCGACGACGGTCGCCCACCCCTGATCCTGGTCCCGGGGCGGCGAGTCGCCGCTGTCGATGACCGCAAACGAATCGCTCGAATCGACGACCGGATACGTTCGTCCGAGAATGGTCACCACGGCGCCCGGCTGAACCCCTCCGGCCGAGCCGGGTCGAACGTACGTCCGCGAGCCGGCGGTCTCCACGACGGTCACGAGGATCGATCCCGACGGCGCATTCGAAGCCGGCGCATGGGACGGGCTTTGCTGCGGGCGCGCGTTGCCCTTGGGTCGTGCGGCGTTCGCGCCGATGCTCGTGCACAGGCAGGCGACCCCGCAGAGCAGCCCACTGGTCGTCCACGGTCGGCGAGGCCTCATCGGCGCGCGCCTCCTGGATGACAGCTCAGGCACGAGGCGCCGTCCGTGGCGATCGGTTGCCGGTGCTGCTGCATGACGAGAACCGGATCGTGGACGTGGCAACCGATGCAGCGCACGGCGCGCGGAATTGCGGGCGACGCGTGGCAATCGACGCAGGTCGCCGTGCGATGCGAGCCGTAGCTGATGGCAAAGCGTAGGTCGTGGTTGCGAGGCGCTGCCGGCGCTTGGAGAGGGCTCGCCGTAGAGGCGACGAGCCCGTTCGCGGGAACCCACGCGAGAGGCCGGTGGCATAGGCTGCAGTCGCGCGGCAGGGGCGGGGAGCCGGCGGTCCCTACGTGAACGGGGAAGATGCCCGGGCGGCGGTAGTCCTGCTGGTGGCATCCGTAGCAGTCAATCGGAGCGTCGGTGAACTTCTGCTCGCTGGCGCGGAGGTGACACTGCGTGCAGTCGGCGAGGACGTGCATGCCCGTGAGCGGAAATCGCGTCCTCCGATGGATGGCGAGCGGCTGGGTGACTCTCCAACCGGATGGCGTGTGGCAGTGGTCGCAGGAGCTCAGCAGGCGTCCGCGGTGGAAGTCGTCGTGGCAGCTCGCGCAGTCGCGCTTGATGGGTTGCGTGCCGGTGTGGCAACTCGCGCACGGCGCGTGCACGTGCTGGCCGGTCAACGGAAAGCCGGTGGCGTCGTGATCGAACTTCACCGCACCTCCGGTAGCGTCGAGCGACTTCCACGAGCTCGTCGTGTGACACGATTCGCAGGGAGTATCGAACACACCGTGGACGGCGGATGCGACGGTCAGCGGCCCGGGCATGGCGTTCGTAGCGCCGACGGCCGAATGCTGCTCGTGCGGGTTGGCGTGACAGAATTTGCATTCCTTCGAGGGCCCTCGCCAGCGAACGACGGCAGCTTCGGCTCCGACCTTGGCCGAGGGGTGACACTTGGCGCACGGCGCCTTCTCGTGGGCGCCCGTCAGCGCCCAGCCGGTCACGGCCGCGTGATCGAAGTCGGGAATCTTGAAGGTCTTCGCGGAGTGGCATTTCCCACACTCCAGCGCGGGCCGAGTGAGGCGAAACTGCCCAGCATGGATGTCGTCGTGACATCCGCCGCAATTCCGAGGAAGGCCGCGGTAGCTCGCGCCGCGTCCAGACTTCCGGTCCTCCGGCGTCGGGTGATGGCAGCTATCGCACTGCGCGGTGGCATGTGCGCCCAAGAGCGGCCAGATGCTGTGGTCGATCTTGGGGAGGTCCCATCCGCGGGGGTCGTGGCAGTGCGCGCAGCCTCCTTGCGCCATCTCCTTCGCAAACTGAT
>CAZVPE010000318.1:0-5750 GCA_964628155.1 uncultured Polyangiaceae bacterium
CTTCCGCAGCAATACGCAGAGCGCGAGCAGGTCTTGGTAATCGCGCGAGACCCGCAGACACCCCTCTCCGCTTGCGGAGAGGGGCCGGGGGTGAGGTCTTCCGCAGGTGCCGCAAAGCGCAAAGCGCGAGCCGGTCTTGGTATCGCGAGACCCGCAGACACCCCTCTCCGCTTGCGGAGAGGGGCCGGGGGTGAGGTTCTCTGGGGCCGCGAGGCAAGGCAGGGGCGCCCTGGCGTGGGCCTTCTCTCGAAGGCCGAGCGCGATGTGACGAATGATGAGAACCCCCTGGCCCATCAAAGGCCGTCGTGGACGTGGACGTGGACGGAAAGGGCAACAAGGCGCGCCCCCGGAGGCTCTCTCCCTCGCGCTCCCCCACGGGTCGCAACCAGCGTGAGCGGGATTTGCCGTCTCCGACATACCAAGCCGCGAATAACGCATGGCGTCGCTTCCGATTCCTACGAAACTTTATGGACTCAATCCTTCGCATCCCCCTCTCCAAGTGTTAAACAGTGAAGTGTGGCGCAGCCTTCCACGCCGTTTTCGCCCGTCCGGGTCCTCGGCCGCTATGCGCTGTACGACGAGATCGCCGCGGGCGGGATGGCCACGGTGCACATCGGCCGGCTGCTCGGCCCCGTCGGATTCTCGCGCACCGTCGCCATCAAGCGACTGCACCCGCAATTCGCAAAAGAGCCGGACTTCGTCGCGATGTTTCTCGACGAGGCGCGCCTCGCCGCGCGGATTCGCCATCCCAACGTCGTCGGGACGCTCGACATCGTCGCCCTCGAAGGCGAGCTCTTTCTCGTCATGGAGTACGTGCAGGGCGAATCGCTCGCACGCTTGATGCGCACGCTGCGCGAGCGCGGCGAAGGCGTTCCGATCCCCATCGCCGTCGCAATCGTCATCGGCGTGCTCGAGGGACTCCACGCCGCCCACGAAGCGACCAGCGATCAGGGCGAGCCCCTCGGCATCGTGCACCGCGACGTATCGCCGCAAAACGTCCTGGTCGGGTGCGACGGCGTCGCGCGGGTCGTCGATTTCGGCGTCGCCAAAGCCGCCGGCCGCGTGCAGAGCACCCGCAACGGGCAGCTCAAAGGAAAACTCGGCTACATGGCGCCCGAGCAAATCGGCGGCAACGCAACGCGCGCCACCGACGTGCACGCCGTGGCCGTGGTGCTCTGGGAAATGCTCACCGCGCGGCGCCTCTACCACGCCGAAAACGAGATGCAGACGTTCTCGAACATTCTCTCGGGCGAGCTCGTCCCGCCCAGCACGTACGTGCGGAACGTGCCCGCCGAGATCGACGCGGTCGTGATGAAGGGGCTCGAGCCCAAGCCCGAAGATCGCTTCCCGTCGGCGCGCGACATGGCCCGCACCCTCCAGCGGGTCGCGCGCGTGGCCTCTCCGTCGGACGTCGGCGACTGGGTCGAGGCGACCGCCGGACCGAACGTTCACACGCGCGCCCGAAAGATCGCAGCCATCGAGAGCTCCGGCATGCTTCCGGCGTCCTCGCCGTCGTCGCCGGAACCAGTCGATGCGGGCCGCCCGAGCGTCATCACGAGTCACGCGCCCGTCAGCGGCGAACGCTTGCGCTCGCCGCGGAGCAAGCTGCCGCTCTTCGTGTCGATCGCGTTCGCGGCCGTGGTCGCCGGCGCCGGCATCGGCGTCCTCGTCCGCGTCGTCGGACAATCGCGCCCCGCCTCGATTCCGACCAGCGCCCTCTCGGCACCGGCCGCGCCGAAGATCGCGGCTTCCTCCAGCGATGTGTCGACCGCGGAGGTGGCACCGGCCAATGCCGCGGCCTCGGCGCACGCGCCCGACCTCCCCCTCGCCAACCGACCGACGTACCCGGCCGCGCGACCGTTTCCGCAGCAGCCGCCAGGGCCGCCACTGGGGTCCGCGAGACCGCAGTCGGCGCCAGGCCCGGCGCCGCTCGCCCAACCGCCCGGGCAGGCTCCGCAGGTCGCGCAGCTCCAGCCGGCCGCCCCAACTCCGCAGTCCGCCCCGCCCCCGCAGCCGTCCGCGCAGCCGCAGCAGCCCGCCGGAGGAGGCGGCGACTTCACCCATGTCATGGACTCGCGCAAATAGGACAAGCCCCGTCGTTCGAGCCCTCCTCGCGAGCACGTTTCTCGCCGTCTGCTCGCCGACCCCACGCCTCGCAAGCGCGCAAACGCACGCGGGCGACGCGGCGATGGCCGAGACGCTGTTCAACGACGCCAAACGAAAAATGGCCGCCGGCGACTTCGCGAGCGCGTGCCCCAAGCTCGCCGAGAGCTACCGCCTCGACGCGGGCAGCGGCACGCTCACCGCGCTGGCCGTCTGCCACGAGGGCCTAGGCAAGACCGCGAGCGCGTGGACGGAATTCATCCAAGTCGTCAGCGAAGCGAGGCAAGCGGGTCGTGCGGACCGCGAGAAGTTCGCGCAGCAGCACGTCGACGCCATCGAGCCGAAGCTATCAAAGCTGACCGTGGTCGTGGACCCGGCGGCCGCGCGTCTTTCGGGTCTCGAAGTCCGTCGCGATGGGACTGCCCTCGGGCAGGCCGGGTGGGGCACCGCCGCGCCCGTCGACCCCGGTTCGCACACCGTCGAAGCGAAGGCGCCCGGAAAAAAGCCGTGGTCGGCGACCGTGACCATCGGGCCTTCGCGCGACGTGCAGACGGTCAGCGTCCCGGCGCTCGAAGACGAAGCGCCGCCGAGCCCGTCGCCCGCCGAGGCGGCGCCGTCGATGGGCGGTTCGACGAGCGAAGCGGGATCGACCCAAGAGACGACTCCCGCGCCGCAGCCCGAGTCCTCGGCGGGCAGCGGCCGGCGCACGATTGGCCTCGTGGTCGGGGCCGCGGGCATCGTCGCCGCCGGCGTCGGCACGTATTTCGGACTCCAGGCGATGTCGCAAGCGAGCGACGTGAACAATCTCTGTCCGGTGGCCAACCAGTGCACGAGCGCCGATGCGCTCCCGAAGAATCACGACGCGAGGCAGTCGGCCCTCGCGTCCGACATTCTTTTCGGAGGGGCGATTGCCGCCGTCGGGGTGGGCGCGGTCCTCTACTTCACGGCGCCGTCCGGCGCGTCGTCGCCCCCGGCGTCGACCGCCGCGCTTCGCGTCGTTCCGAGCGAATGGATGCGCGGCGCGACGGTCGTGCTCGACACGACGTGGTGAGCCTCGCGGGGATCCCCTACGGTCCGGCCATGAGCGCGCTCTCGACCGCCGTTCCGACCGGATTCGGCGTGTACCAATCCATGAGGAGCGTCGGGAACGTGCACTGGTTGTTCGCCACGTAAAACGCCCAGGCCGTCCACGAGAGCTCCGCCGGGGGATTGCTGCCGCTCGTGGCCTTCATATTCGCGTACGCCATGAACGCCGAAGCGTAATCCGCCGTGCAGGACGTCGAGCGGTCCCCGAACTCGGTGGCAATGATTGGATACTTCGCCGCCAAACTGCCGAACTTCGCGTTCCACGTATTCTGCGACGCGGCCTGGGCGCAGTTCGACGTGCAATACGGATGCGCGGCGTAGAGGATGTTCGTCCCGTTGACGGGGTTCGACGAGACGCCCGTCAAGTCCGCCGCCCAGGCCAATCCTCCGACGATGACGAGGTTGTTCGCCCCCGTGGCTCTCACGGTGTCGTAAAGCTTTTGCATCCCGATGACGGTGAAGCCGTACTTGTTCGTCGTGTCGCCGTTGAGCCACGCAGGCCAGTCGCTCGATTGCGGCTGATACCCTCCGAGGTTCGGCTCGTTGTAGAGCTCGAAGAGCACGTGGGGGTCGTTCTTGTACTTGGCGGCGACCTGTTGCCAAAAGAGGACGGAGTGCGCGTCGGCCATGACCTGCTGGCAGCCGCTTGCGGCGCTCTTGCACTGCGCTTCGGTGCCGAAGTTTCCTTGGTCCGACCAGTGCAGGTCGAGGATGACGTCCATAGGAGGCGTCGTGGTTTCGGCCCACTGCACCTGCTGGTCGACCGTCGCCGCGTAGGTGGAATCGTAGCTCGGATTCGCATTGCCCGCGGCGTCGGTCTGGAGCCAAAAATCTTGGTTCAGCGAGATGCGAACGACGTTGGCGCCCCAGGCGGACATCACGCCGTAGTCGCCCTGGTTGAGGCTGTCGCCCGCGCTGGTCCACTCGAGCGACGGGCGCGCGACGCCGCGGAACAAGTGCGGCTTTCCGCGGGCGTCGAGGACGGTCGGTCCCGATACCGTGTACCCGCCCGCCGGGGGGGCCGAGGCCTCCGGACCGCCCGTGGAAGACCCCGTCCCTGTCGATGAAGGGGATCCGCTGCTGCTGCTCCCGCCCCCCGTCGGCTTTTTCGAGCCGCCCCCGCTCGAGCTGCCTGAGCTACTCCCGCCTCCCGCCGGCGGAGATTCGTTGGTCGCCGGGCTCGACGCGCACGCCGCGACCAACGTAAGGGGTAGCGAGATCATCAAGAGGACAAAACAGCGCATTGCAAGCTTTCTCCGGGAAGGCCGGGCCTCTTCGCGCGCTCGCGCGGCGACGTCTACGGCCCATCCAGCAAGTGTGACCTAGTGTCCGGGCGCGAGCCATTCGGCTCACGGCCATGCGTAGCACAAAATTCGTGAGCCGCGGATGCACCCGTGAGTATACTAACCCCCCACTACGCCCTGGATGCGGAGGCCTTCCGCCTTCGTGTGGGTCCGAAAAGCCATACTTCTAGTAGGGATAAAGGTGCACTCGTGAAAATGCCGATCTTGGTTCGTTTGGGCGTGTCGAGTGCGGCTGTGGGCTTGGCCTGCCTGCCGGCTTTCTTGATGCCCGCGTGTTTGAGCAGTGACAACTCGAATGGCAGCGACGCCAGTGCGGGTGGCGGCAGCAGCAGCGGAGGCGGCGGGAGCAGCAGCAGCAGCAGCGGAGGGGGCACCAGCGTGGCCGATAGCGGCGGGGAAGGCGGCGGCGGGGCGACCTGCAATCTCGACGACATGAGCGGACCCGCCACGAGCACGATGGGGTACTGGTTCACGTACTCCGACCGAACCTGCGCGAATACCTCGAACGTTATCCCCGACGCGGCGGGTACGATCAGCCCCGGCGAAGGGTACGCTTCGAATCCAGCGGTCGACGACGGGGGAAACACGCTGACGGCGATGCCCCCGGGAGTCCCGATGGCGGTCGGCTACCGAGAGTTCATCGGCGGAGGGGAAACCACGTGGGGGGTGGGCTTCGGCTTCAACTTCACGAACAACGGGACCGACCCCTTCACCGTGTGCCCCGCGAGCACCTGCACCGGCACTCCGCCGATGGTCGACGCGTCCTCCGGGTTCGGCGCGCCCTACGACGCGAGTGCGCACAAGGGAATTTCGTTCTTCGCGCGGTCGCTCATGGCGACGGCCACCACGCCCACGAAAGTGCGCGTCCAGATTTCCGACAAGCACACCGACCCGGGATCCGGCTCGCCGGAGGCGGGTGCCACGTCGGGCATTTGCAATCAGTGCGCCTCGAGCGGAGTCACGGAGTGCGCCAACGATTACTTCGAGACTGTCACCATTGGCTCGACCTGGGCCCAATACACGGTCAAGTTTGCCGACCTGGCGACCGACACGTGGGCCGCCACCTACGCGAAGGGCACGATCGACCTCAAGTCGCTCTACCACGTGCACTGGCAGATCAATAAGCCCGTGGCGAACTTCGATATCCAGATCGCGTGCGTCTCGTGGGTTGACTGATCGCGAGCCCCCCGCGGGGCGGCTAAGCATTCGTCACATCGTGTTGTGAACCCCAGCTATTGAACCTCACCCCCCGGCCCC
>CAZVPE010000319.1:0-5734 GCA_964628155.1 uncultured Polyangiaceae bacterium
CCCTGGCGTGGGCCTTTTCTCGAAGGCCGAGCGCGATGTGACGAATGATGAGACGGTCGTACGCTCCGCGCGCTCGTCGCCGGCCTCGCTCGCTCTCGAAAATCACCAGGCTCTAGAGCACCGTCGGTGCCTAAGCTTGCCCGAGACTCTTCGCGAGCTCGTCGATCGGGATGACGTCGGCGCGGCGGGGGAACACCTTCGTCAGGAGCACGCGGTGCACCTCCTCGTCGGGATCGGCGCAGCCGTCGGAGAGCACGATCAAGCGGTAGTCGCGATCGGCGCCGTCGCAGACCGTCGAGAGCACGACGCCGCTCGTCGAGATTCCCGCCAGCACCAGCGTCGTCACCTTCCGCGCGCGGAGTTTCGCGTCGAGATCGGTCGTCGAGAACGCGCCGACGCGCGTCTTCCGCACGACGATGTCGCCGGCGCACGGAGCGACGCGCTCGTGGAACTGCGTGTGCGGCGCATGGGCGGGCATGGCGGCGGCCGCTCGGGAGAACGCCGCGTTGGTCGCGGGGACATTGGCGACGTCGGCCGGCTCGAAGGCGACGCGCACGTGACCGACCTGGAGGCCAGCGCCGCGGGCGAGGTCGATGGCGCGGACGGCGCGACCCAGCAGTCCTTCGGCGTCGCCGACGCGGCCCAGAATCGTGGGCTGGTAGTCCATCACCAGGAGCGCGCTTGAATCGGGATCGATCGGGTTCATGATTTCTCTCGTGGAATCGAAGAAAGGACGGGTGGCGATCGCGACGAGCGCGGTCGCGATGAGCGACGTATTCACCGGATTCATCGCGGTGCCGAGGTAGAGCGGCGCGACGAAGCGCTTGTCGAACGCGGTCGCGTTCCTTTCGCGTAGCCCGTTCCGCCGATCGTGCGGATCGGGCTTCACACGCGGGAGCTTCGTCTGATCGTCGCAGGTACACAAGCGACTTCGCCGAAAAGGCTTCTTCTCCGCTCGCTCCCGGTCCCCGCGGAGAGGGTCGCACGGGAGGACGATCCGTGCTGAATTCCGGTGAGATCGTGGAAGGGGCAAAGCAAGTCGTAGCCGCTCCGTCTCAGGGGCTCTCGAGCGACGAGGCACGCGCGCGTCTCGAGAAGTCCGGCCCCAACGAGATGCCGGACACCGCGATGCGGCCGTGGCGGATGGCGTTGGCGAAGTTCTGGGCGCCGGTCCCGTGGATGCTCGAAGCCGCGATCATCCTGCAGCTGGTTCTTCGCGAGTATGTCGAGGCGGCGGTCATCGCGGGGCTGCTCGTCTTCAACGCCGCACTCGGTTTCTTCCAGGAGGGGCGTGCCCAGGCGACGCTTGCTGCGTTGAAATCGCGCCTGGCGCTCACGGCCTCGGTACGGCGCGACGGCGTTTGGAAGAACATCCCCGCGAGCGGGCTCGTGCCGGGCGACACGGTAAAGCTCTCACTCGGAGGGGTGGTGGCTGCCGACGTCGAGCTGGTCGACGGTTCCGTCCTGCTCGATCAGTCGTCGCTCACCGGCGAATCGGTCCCGATCGAAGCGGGGCCAAGTCTCAGGACCTTTGCGGGCGCGCTGGTGCGGCGCGGAGAGGCCACGGCGATCGTCACCGCCACCGGGGCGCACACGAAGTTTGGTCGCACCGCCGAGCTGGTCCGCACCGCCCACGTGGTCAGCACGCAGCAGAAGACGGTCATGCGGGTGGTGAGAAACCTCGCGGCCTTCAACGGGGTGCTCATCGCATTGATCGTCACGTACGCGCTCGTTCGTAGGATGCCGGGCGGCGACATCATCTATCTCGTGCTCACGGCAGTCCTGGCCTCCATTCCCGTCGCTCTTCCCGCCACCTTCACCCTCGCAGCGGCGCTCGGCGCGAGGGCCCTGGCTCACGTAGGCGTGCTGCCGACGCGATTGTCCGCCGTCGACGAGGCTGCCACGATGGACGTTCTCTGCTCGGACAAGACAGGCACGCTGACCCTCAACGCCCTTTCTGTCACCGCCCTCCGGCCCGAGCCGGGCTTCGACGAGCCGCACCTCCTGGCGATGGCGGCACTCGCGAGCTCCGACGGCGGGCAGGATCCCGTGGACGCCGCCATCCGTGCGGCCTCTGCGAAGCGAGCCGTCGCCGATCCGCCCAGGCTGACCAAGCTCGTTCCGTTCGACCCGGCGACCAAGCGGAGTGAGGCGATCGCCGTGGATGGAAGAGGCGGCGCGCTGCGCGTGGTGAAGGGGGCCTTCGCGGTGGTGTCCAAGATGGCCGAATCCCCGCCCACGGCCGCGGCGACTGCGCAGGAGCTCGAAGCCAAGGGCTTTCGCGTTCTCGCCGTGGCCGTGGGCGCGACGACGCTGAAGCTCGCGGGAGTCATCGCGCTGAGCGATCCACCGCGCCCCGACGCCTCAGCACTCATCGAGGCGTTGCGTGCGCTTGGCGTTCGCACCGTCATGGTCACCGGCGACGCGCCGGCGACGGCGCAGATTGTCGCGCGACAGGTTGGCCTCGAAGGAGCCATATGCCCGGCCGGGCCAATCCCCGCGGGCGTACGTCCGGAAACCTTCGCGGTCTTTGCCGGCGTGATGCCGGAGGACAAATTTTACCTCGTCCAAGAGTTCCAGAAGACCGGCCACACTGTCGGCATGTGCGGCGATGGGGCGAACGATGCGCCCGCGCTGCGCCAGGCGCAGATGGGAATCGCCGTGTCGACCGCGACGGACGTCGCCAAATCCGCCGCAGGGATCGTGTTGACGAAGCCCGGCCTCGAAGGGGTGGTGGCCGCCGTCAAGGAAGGTCGAACCACCTTCCAGCGGATCCTGACCTATACCATCAACTCCGTGACCAAGAAGATCGTGCAGGTGTTCTTCCTGGCGGCGGGGCTGATGATCACCGGGCAGGCCATCCTGACTCCGCTGCTGATGGTCATCATCATGATCACCGGCGATTTCCTGGGCATGGCCTTGACGACCGACAACGTGAAGCCCTCTCCGAAGCCCAGCGTCTGGCGCGTCGGCGCTCTCACGCTGGCGGGCGTTTTCATGGGGCTCTCCGAGCTCGCGCTCTGCGTCGCGGCGCTCGTCGTCGGCAAAGTCCGGCTGGGCTTTGGAATCGACACCCTGAGAACGATGGCCTTCGTCGTCATCGTGTTCGGCAACCAGGCGACGACCTATGCGAATCGCGCACGTCCGCGCCTCTGGTCGACGGCGCCGAGCCGCGGGCTCGTGGTGTCGTCCGCCGTCGATGTGCTTGTCGCGTCGACGATGGCGAACTGGGGGCTCGCCATGGCGCCTCTTCCCTCCGTCGTTATCGGGGCCACGCTCGCGGGGGCCGTCGCCTTCGCGTTCCTCGTGGACTTCGTCAAAGTCCCGGTGTTCAGGCATCTCGGGATCGTCTAGTGCTGTCCCCATCGTGTGCCCGTAAACGCGTGCCCTCCCGGCTACCATCGAGACCGCCCCAAGCGCTTCGAACACCTGGACCTCGAACAAATCCAGCAAGGGCATGTCGAGCGCCGCTCGTCTGCTCCGACCTATGGGTGACGCCGGGGCGGCCCCGGTCGAGGCAAGGAGACCCGTCGATGAAATACATGCTGATGATGCACGCACCACGCGGCAACGGCGACTACGCGGTCAACCAGTGGAAGCCCGAGGAGTTCCGGGCGCACATCCAGTTCATGAAGAATCTCAACAAGGAGCTCCGTGACGCCGGCGAGCTCGTCGGCGCGGAGGGCCTTGCGCCTCCGGGGCAGGCACGCATCGTCCGATCGAAGGGCGAAGGCGCGCCCGAAGTCACGGACGGCCCCTTCGCCGAGTCCAAAGAGTTCCTCGTGGGCTACTGGATCGTCGACGTCGAGAACGCGGAGCGCGCGTACGCCATCGCCGGCAAGGCGTCGACCGCGCCGGGCCCCGGTGGAAAGCCGCTGGGCATCAAGATCGAGGTGCGTCAGGTGATGAGCGCGCCGCCCGATTCGTTGTAAAATATACACTTGGGGCGATGAAAACGACCGGCGAGCACCTGCTCCGCGAGCTTGCGCCGCAGGTGCTCGGCGCCGTCGTCCGTCGCTACGGCGACTTCGGGACCGCGGAAGACGCCGTGCAGGAAGCGCTCACCGCGGCTGCCTTCCAGTGGCCACGAACGGGCGTGCCCGAAAACCCACGCGCATGGCTCGTTCAGGTCGCCGTCCGAAAGCTCACCGATCAGATCCGGTCGGAGTCTGCGCGCCGCCGGCGCGAAACCAAGATTGCCCTCGAAACACCACCCGAAGAGAACGTGGCACCTCCGCCCGACGAAACGCGTGCAGAAGAGGACGACGCCCTCGTTCTTCTCTTCATGTGCTGCCATCCGGCGCTCACGCGCCCCTCCGCGATCGCGCTCACCCTGCGCGCGGTCGGTGGTCTCACCACGGGCGAGATCGCGAGCGCGTTTCTCGTACCCGAGGCAACCATGGCCCAGCGAATCAGCCGCGCAAAGCAGAGCATCAAGAGCTCCGGCGTGGGCTTCGCGATGCCGGCGCCCGAAGAGCGAAGCGCGAGGCTCGGCGCCGTCCTCCACGTCCTTTATCTCATCTTCAACGAGGGCTATGCCGCGAGCTCAGGAAGAGCCCACCAGCGCGTGGACCTCTCGAGTGAAGCGATCCGGCTCGCGCGCGCGGCGCACGATCTCCTCCCGGACAGCGGCGAGGTGAGCGGCCTTCTCGCGCTCATGCTCCTCACCGACGCGCGGCGCGGCGCGCGAACCGGACCGAACGGCGAGATTGTTCCGCTCGACGAACAGGATCGAGCGCTCTGGAACAAGGAAGGGATCGCCGAAGGCGTGCGGCTCGTGACCGAGGCGATGACCGGTGGCCCGGCGGGCTCGTATCTCACGCAGGCCGCCATCGCGGCGGTGCACGACGAAGCGGCGCGCGCCGAAGACACGGACTGGCCGCAGATCGTCGCGCTTTACGGCGTGCTGATGCAGATGTCCGACAACCCGATGATCGCGTTGAACCACGCGGTCGCAGTCGCCATGGTGCAGGGACCCGCCGAAGGGCTCGCGCTCCTCGAGGCGCTCGCTCGCGATCCGCGCATCAAGGAGCACTACCGTCTCGATGCCGTGCGCGCCCACCTCCTCGAGCGCTCGGGTAAAGTCGATGCCGCCCTCCCGTACTACGAGGCGGCGGCCGAGAAGACCGCGAGCATTCCGGAGCGCGATTACCTGCTTCTGAAGATCGGGCGCCTGCGCGCGGCGCATCCACCCGGTTGATCCCGCGTCACGGCTTGCCGACGAACGTCGTGACGCTCGAGCCCGCGAGCGTTGCCGAGAAGCGCCCCGCCGAGAGCGGAATCGCGGCCGCCGAGACCAAGTTGGCGCTCGCCGACGTGACCCACGGAGTGACCTGAACGGGCCACGCCGTGCCCGAGACGAAGAAGGGCACGGTGGTCGAGCCGCTGTTCGAATTCACCGCGACGATCGCGATGGTCTGGTCGGCGGGGTTGACGAAGGCCACGGCCGTCACCCCGGGGGTGGTGCCGGTCGCGTCGATTCGCTTGAATCCGGGCCGAACGAAGCGACTGAAGTTTCCGAGCACCCACAATCGCTTGCTGGCCTGTCCGGTACCCATGTCCCACAGAGCGCCGTTGCCGGCCCCCGTCGGATAGATCCACCAGTAGTGCCAGGCATTGACGTTGGCGATCGTGAGCGCGTCGGTGATGAGCTTCGCGACTCGGAGCGCGCTCGCCATCCCGGGATCGGACGCCGCCGTCTGATCGTAGATCTCCGTCTCCCAGAACTCTTTGC
>CAZVPE010000320.1:0-5718 GCA_964628155.1 uncultured Polyangiaceae bacterium
TGGTCGGCCCCGATTTCTCCCCTTCCGTGACGGCCGGACACTGGGTATACGACGACGACTGGGTCTGGGTGAGCGACTACGACTGGGGATGGGCGCCCTTCCATTACGGACGCTGGGTCTTCATCGAGAGCCGCGGTTGGTCGTGGATCCCGGGCCGAGCGTACCGAGGCGCTTGGGTGATGTGGGGAGTCGACGACGGTTATACCTACGTCGGCTGGGCGCCGATGGGGCCCGCATTCATTTGGTTCGGAGGTGTTGCCCGACCGTTCGGAGGCTACGTCGGCCCCCGCTTCGTCTACTGCCCCCGGAACGAAGTGTTCTCGGCGTCTGTGAGGATGCGGATGATCTCCGGCGCCGCCGCGGCGCCGATCGCCGCTCGCGTCCGCGCCTATGGACCGGCAAGGCCAGGCGTGGCCCTGCCGGGGCCCTCCCCGCAGAAGTTGGGGTTTCAGTCCGCGCAGATTCCGCATTCCGCCGGCGCGTCCGCCATCGCCCGCGCGGAGCAGTTCTCACGCCCGTCGACCGCACAATCCCTCGGCGCGCACGGCCCTACGCGCGTGTGGCCGATATCCCAGGCTGCAGCGTCGCCGCGGAATGCACTGCCCAACGCCGGAATCCCGGTTCAAGCAAGCGGGCGAGGTGCCGCAACGGTTGCTCCCGCGCCGTCGCGCAGTGGCGGACGCGGTTCTGTCCTACGCGCTGGTGTGGGGAGCGGTCACGCCGGCGGCGGGCACCATCGATGAGCCGCCGAGCTCCGTCGTCCGGATGTTCGACGCCAAGTCCGGCGCTCCCGACAAACTGAGGCTCCGCGTCCGGCGCCTGCTAGGCTTTGGCATCGATGGTCCGGATGGCCCGGCGAACAGCATGGATTGCGGTCGGTGCGGTTGCGCTCGGCACCATTCTGCTCGGCGCCTCTCGCTCGTACTCGCCTCGGGCGACCGGCGTCGTGCCCGCTCCTTCGTCATCCGCCGAGGGCCGGCCCGAGGATCACCCCGCGCAGTCCGTCGGCGATGACTCCCGCAGCCGAGCATTTCGAATCCCATCCGGCCAATCGCCCTCGCTCTCGTGCGAGGCCGCTCGCGCGGTCGTCGCGCAAGCACGAGCGCAACTCGCATACGCCCCTGACTCGGTCGACGCACGTTCCTTCGCAGAAGCCACGGCAGACTGGCTCGACCCGTACGGTCTTTGGAGCGTCGCCCCCGATACCCCTCTTGCTGCGTCGTTCGCGCGTCGTGCTCCGGAACTCCTCTCGGACTTGGAAGGAAAGGGCTCTCGCAACTGCGCCGCCGCGCGTGCCCTCGGCGCGGAGCTCGTGAGCTGGGTGAACGAACTGCGCGCCGTGTTCGACGACGCCCTTGCTCGCGTTTCCGATGCCGAGGACCCACAAACGGCCGCCTCGGCGTCGGCGTTCGAGGGTGCGACCGTCACTCGGCCCGCGCGGGCGCTCGCGGCGACGCTCGGGCGTCGTATCGGCGCGCTTGAACGCGAACTCGGTCCCGCGGTCCATCCGTACGCGGAACGCGCGAGGGACCGCTACTTTCCGGCGCTCGACAGCGACGGATGGGGACGGGTGGTCCTGGCCTCCGCCGTCCGCGCCTATGTCCCGACGATCGACCCGCACGGGGCCTGGGCACCCATGGACGAAGAGTCGAGCGTGTACGAAGTCGACCTCGAGGCACGTCCACCATCCCGCTTGTGGGAGAAGTCCGAACGTACCGCCCTCGGCGTCAAGATAGAATCGGGCGCCGAGCCACCGCTCGCCGACGGCGACGTGGTCCTCTCGCTCGCCGGCGTCGCCACGGGTGGTCTCAGCTTCGAACAGACCGAGCAGCTGGGGCTGGCCGCCTGCGACGCGCGGCCCACGGTGCAAGCCGTCGTTCTCCGCCCGGGCGAAAAGCTACCGGTAACCACGTGGCTCGACGGCACCGACTTGGAGACTCCCGGCGCGGCGGACGAGGGCGACGACCTGCCTGTCGAACGCTTGGAATACGGCGAAGGCGATGCGATCGTCGTAACAATTCACGATGTACGGGACGACCTCGGCGAAGCGTTGACCCGAGCCCTGTTGCGCCAACGGGAGCAGCAGGGGCGCGCCATCGCCGGGGTGGTCCTCGACCTACGCGGCAACGGCGGTGGGTCCACCGATGGCGCAATCGATGCGCTCGGCCTGTTTATTCCGGGGGCGCCGCTCTTTCCTATGAAGCGCCGAGACGGCTCGATCGAGACGGATCGGGCGCCGGAGCCGCCCGCCGTTGACCGATGGCGCGGGCCGGTCGCGTCCCTCGTCGATGGCGATACCGCAAGCGCGGCCGAGATGATCGGCGGGGCGCTGGCCGCCTACCGGCGAGGGCCTACCGTCGGCTCCACGACATTTGGAAAAGGGTGCGCTCAGGAGTATTTGGACGACGACGCACACGCTGGAACGCTGCGCCTTACGACGCTGCTGTACGCTCTGCCCGACGGCACCGCCGTACAGCACGTCGGGCTTGCCCCGACCATTCGCTTTCCGTTTGGTCCCCCAGGAACGATCGAGCGCGAGTCCGGACTGCCGCACTCGCCGCCCTCCTGGCGGGGGCCCGACGTGCGAGACCGGGCGATCCTCGAGCATGTCGAGGACGGCACCTGGAGCGTGGCATGGCCGCCGCACGGCGGGAACGTCGGGCCATGCAAGGACTCTGAGGTTTGTCGCGCGCTTCGCACGCTCGGTTTGGGCGCCCCTACGGCCAGGCGCACGGTCCGATCACGGCCGACTTCGGGACGGTAAGTGCGCAGCCCCAGCCGTCGTGCCTGTGTGGTGGTTGAAACCACCCAACCGGGCAGGCTCAAGCTTGAGCTGAGCTTGGAGCTCGCTGGAGCTCGCCGCTGGAGCTCGCAACCAGGTGACGTCGAGCTTCAACCTCAACCGTGCAACCGGCGAGTGAGCTTGCTGCCCTGGTGAGCGCGCAATCGGTTGCTATCACCGCCTCGCACGATGGTCGAGCGCGACTCGCCCTCAGTTCATACCGCTACCGTGCGATTCTGAAGCGCGGCCCACGGCGAAGGGCACGCGTGAGCCATTACCCAGCGGATGAAGGGGCTCGTTTTTCCTAGTTGCGCACGAAGCTGGCTCCCAATCAGCGCGTGCGTCATGTCTCGTCGTCAGAAAGTCGTCCGTTGATCGACTATCCCGGCTCGGGCTGCAGCGTGCATCGCGCAGCGTGATGTACACGCATCCACCACGTGCCGAATGGAAACACGCTCTCTCGCTCACCAGCCGTCCAGGCGGTAAGCGCACGTCGATAAGCAACTCGAAACGCCTTTTGAATCGCAAGCAGCGCCTTCCGTGCTTGCGGTTGCTTCGCCGCTACGGTCGGTACAGTGACGCGTTTCGGTTCAAACAACATCGCCCGCCTGACGAAAGGCTGTGTGAGTACCGCGGCGCGACCGACGAAGGCCCGCCCCGCTGTACGCATCTTGCGATGCGCTTCCGCCACTTGGCTCGTGATAGCCAGTCGCACGCGACTTATGCTCTCGCCGTCCTTGAGGCTAGGCGACACCACACGAAGCGTAAGGCTTTCCGGGCAGTCCCCACCTGGCCGAAAGTAGGTGTTTGGTCGGGTAACCCGCACTGTCCCATCGGTCCACATGGAGAGCCCGGGCCAGTCCTCAGGCTTCTGCACGAGCCCAGCGGCGACGGGGTTCACCGCCACATACGCGATCTTGTCGACAACGTCCTGGTCGTCGGCCAACTGAACGGCACTGCACGGCTCTGCCGACCATAGATTCTCCCATTGTCCTTGCAACGCGTTCATCGCTTTGGCGGAGAGTCGATGTAGCTCGCGAAGAAAATCGGGGAGTTGGCCTATCGGGTCCGAAACCACCAAGTGATGATGATTTGACATGAAGCAGGCCGCATGAAGCACAACGCCGGTCTTCTCGAGTGCGTACGCCAGGCAATACGCCAGAATGTGGGTAGTCGCCGCGCTCGGACGGAGACGGAAGGTGCGGAGACAGCAGCGTCGCGTAACAAGGTAGGTGGCGCCGGGGACCACCCGGCGAGGAAACGCCATGCCCGTCACTAAGCAGCACGCATACCACCCGTCGATAGGGCGATTTTTCGACGATCCGGGCCTCGCATGCTGTCTCGGCCAAGACAATCAGCGTCCGGGGACAACCCAACAACGCGCCGTCGGTCTGCCCCCGTTGGTCCTGCGAGGGACCGGCAACGACCACGTCTAACCCGGTTCGGGACCTGGCTTTCGGGACCTGGCTCGTTCGGGACTTGGCTCCCTGGACCTGGCTCCTTCGGTGACCGCCGCTGTCTAGACCGCAGCGGCACCAACTAACCCCGTTCGGGCCGACCGTTCGGGGACTAACCCCGTTCGGGCCGACCCGCCGCCGGCCGACCCCCGCAACGGCAGAGATCGAACCGCGGGCTGACGGCGTTCCTCCCTTCGCATCGAGAAAAACCTCTCCCCGCTCACTCACCCAGTCGAAGCCCGGCGAGCGTATCCCCGACCTCCGCCCCCAGCCAGACGACCGCGTGCAGCGCTTCGAGAAGCGGCAGTCGCCGTACGCCGCGCTCTTGAGCGAAACGCCACGCGGTTTGGATCGCGGGATATCCCTCGGTCAGCTCGCCCGCCTCGAGCATCTCTGCGGCTACGGTCTGGGCCGGCTTTCCCCGTCCGACACGCTCGCCGAACACGCGATTGCGACCTGCGGCTGCCGTGACATGGAGATCGCCGATGCCCGACGGCCCGTGCACGGTGTCTGCGCGTCCGCCCCCCGCGACGACGAGCGCGCGCATCTCCACGATCGACTGCGTGAAGCACGCCGCGCGCGCGTTGTGTGCGTCCGGCCCTACGAAACCGTCCCACAGGCCCAGCCCAGTCGCATATGCGTTTTTCAGCGCCGAGCACAACTCGGCTCCTGCAATGTCGCTGCTCGGAGTCGCGACCAGACCATCGCCAGCGAGCGCACGCGCACACACCGAGGCGTCGCCCTCTTCTCGACCAGCAAACTCCATCCAGGTCAGGACGCCTCGTGCGAGCTCCATGGCCTTGGCTGGCCCGGCTGCGTGTACGAATCGGAGGGGTCGGCCGAGGTATTCGTCCACGACGACGTCGATTCGTTCCATCCGTGCGGAGCGCGGCGATTCGAGCAGACCCTTGGTCACGCTGAGCAGGGGCACGTTGGGGAGGTGTTCCGCCGCCCGGGTCATGACCGCAATCGCACCTGCCGAACTAACGCCGTGCACTACGATTTCCGCTCCCGAAAGCGCCTCCGCCAAGCGCGGGGATCGGTAGAGACGGATTCCGTCGAGGCTAAGCTTCAGCCGCGGGTGCGCTTCTCCCCGCTCGCACGGCTCGAGCATTGGGTCGTCGAGCCAGGTCCCCCAAAGGCGAACGTCGTGCCCCCGCCGGCGCGCCACGACCGCCATCGCACTACCCATGTACCCGGCTCCGAGGACGGCCACCTGCATGATGTTGGATGATACAGCGCTTTGCGCGAGGGACTCTACCGCAGTAGGGTGCGTGCCCCGCTTGCGCGGTGAGCGCCCGCCCCCCGATGTCGAGTCAAGACCCTTCGCTGGAAACAGGTGTCCGCGCCCCAGCACGGTTCCTCGCCGTCGGCGCGGGGCGCGGGGGCGTCGGAAAAAGCTTGGTCGCGGTCAATCTCGCGGTGTACTTCGCGCAGCTCGGAAAGGAGGTCGTGCTCGTCGACGCCGATCCGGGCGGT
>CAZVPE010000321.1:0-5647 GCA_964628155.1 uncultured Polyangiaceae bacterium
GTGCGCGTCCGAGTCGCGATCTGCACGAGGCAGAGCGTGCCGAAGTCGAGAGCAGTCTCGACGTCCAGCCCGACCACCTCTTCGGCGACCAGCTCGGCCAGCACACTTCGGAGTGCCGCCGGGGTGTCTATCCACTGGATCTCGTTCTTCGGCGACGCTGTGCCTGTTGGGCGCGGGGCGGCGGGAAGGTCGAGCGCCAGCGGTCCATTCGTCTCTGCGTCTCGGAGCCTCGCTCCCGGCGGCCGCAGCGTGGCGCGGACGCCGCCGACGGTTGCGGCACCGAGAAAGCGCAACGTGCCCGCGAGATCGAGGAGACGCTCGGCGAGGAGCCGATCCTCTGCTTCCTCGGGGAGGCAGGGCTGGAATTTGCTGATCATGCCGCGGGCCATGGACCGCGCTGCGTTGGTGGCGACCCGTTCCCAGTCGAGCGTCGGCAGCTCGCGAACAGCGTCGCGGGCCGCCGTCATCGGGAGGTCCTTGCAGCGCAAGGACAGGTTCCCCGCCACCCAGCGCTTCCCGCACTTCGCCTCCAAGCCCGCGGCGAGAAGTCGATTCACGGCGCCGCCCGCGAACGTGTGCCATGTCACGCCGTCCGACTGGTCCTCCAACGGTGCCGTCCCGTCCTCGAGGACATCAGCGTAGGACCCGCGGAGCTCCTTGAGCTCCAGCGCCGCGGTGCGTGTCAGCCACCCGTCCTCCGAGCCCTCCCAGACGAGCACGTCGCGCATCGCCTGACAGAGCTGCCTCGAGAGCGTTCCCGGCAGGCCGAGCCAGCTTGGAACGCGCCCATGCTCCGCGGGCTTCACGTGCAAGACGGCCTTCGACCAATCCACCTGGCCGACCTCCCACGCGCGGCCCGCGAGACGGAAACAAAGAGGGCCAGCGTTCTTGTCATGCATCGAGACGAAGAGCGCCTGAATGTGGCCGACGTCCTCCTTGCCGTGCTGCACGCGCATGATGGGAGGCGCGGTGAACACGGCGTAGAGCTCGAAGAAGTTCTTCCGTCCGTAGAGCTTCTCGCCGCGCTGACCGAGGGAGAGGAGGCCATCGGCCTCGTAGAGGATCCCTCGCTCGATCATCGTGTCGACGAGTTCGTGAAAGCGTTCGGCACGCACGCTCGAAAACGGATAGGCGGCCTCGACCCAAGGAAGCAGCCGGTGTCGCGAGATCCCGCCTTCCTGGAGGATCAGCGCCATCACTTGATGGGCGAGGACGTGCATCGCTTGCGAAGCTGGCCGCACATCCTCGACCCAGCCGGCCTCAGCGAGTCGAAGGAGCGCCACCGACTGCAGCAAGGACTCGGGCGTTAGGCAGAAGAACGTACAGTTCGCTCGAGTCGTGGACCTTCGTCCCGTACGACCCATTCGCTGGAGGAACGACGCGACGGTGCTCGGCGCGTCCACCTGGATCACTTGGTCGAGATCGCCGACGTCGATCCCGAGCTCCATGGTGGATGTGCAGACGATGGCGGTGTTCTCGCCCTTCGCGAACTGCTCCTCGGCGAGCGTGCGATCTGCTCGGCTCACGGAGCTGTGGTGAATGAAGACCTCGACGCCGGAGCCGCCCAACGCCTGCGCCACGCTCTCCGCCTTGGACCGACTCTCCACGAACACGAGGCTCTTCTTGCCGCGGGCCATCTGCACGATGCCGGAAGCCGCCTCCGCGAGATCGCTCACGTAGTCGACCCGCAGGTCGCGTTGCGCCGGCGGTCGCGGGGGATCGACGAGGCGGAACGGTCGGTCGCTCGACCCCTGCAGCCACTCCCCGATGACCTGGGGGTTCCCGACCGTTGCCGAGAGCCCGATCCGCTGGATGTCGCGCCCGCACAGAGTCCCGAGGCGCTCGAGCAGCGAGGCGAGATGGGCCCCCCGATCGTCACCCGCGAACGCGTGCACCTCGTCGATGACGACCGCCGACAGCCCGGGAAACAGTGCGCGCACATCCGTCTTTGCGCTGATGAACATCACCTCGAGAGACTCGGGTGTGGTCATCAAGATGTGAGCGGGGCGTTCCCGAAAGCCCTTTTTCCGCGAATCGCTCACGTCGCCGTGCCACTTGAAGACGTCGAGCCCGACCATGCGGGCGTAGCTCTCGAGTCGGTCTTCCTGATTGTTCAGAAGCGCGCGAATCGGGCAGACGTAGAGCACGGAGACGGGCTTGAGGTTCTCCGTCAGGATCCTCGAGAGCAGCGGAAAGATCGCGGCTTCGGTCTTCCCGCCCGCCGTGGGCGCCAACACCACCGAGTTGCAGCCATCGAGGACGGCGTCGATGGTCATCTCCTGGACGGGCCTCAGCGAGCGCCAGCCCAGATCGTGGACGATCGCGTGCTGCAGGTGCGGGTGAAGGCGCTCGATCCCCGCCATGGCCTAACCGTCCAGCCGCTTGGGCTTCTCCGCGCGCGGCGGCTCTTCGTCCTCGGGCGCTTCGGCGTCTGCCGCCTCGATCGGCGTACCGTGTTTCGCCGCGAGCTCCTCGGGGGTCAGCTTGCCGTCATCGAGTTCAAGACGGTAGTGCGCGACCGGATCGTAGTCTTCGTGAAGATCGACGCGGTCCATGACGTCGATGAGTTCCCGTAGAAAGAGACGAGGTGCAAGCGACACCTTCCCCCCGAAGCCGGCTGTGATCTGGTTGACCAGCGCGCCGAGAAAGCGGTCGTCGATGCGACCGAGCACTCGTTCCATGTTCTTAGCGGGGTAGAGATCGCGGACGCGTCTCCCGACGGTGAGCAGCCTTTCCTCCGTGAACGCAAGGAGGCGCACCTGCGGCGCGCGAAGGTTGTCGAAACGCGGGTCCTCGCCGAAGTTGACCTGCACCCGCTGATACAGAGTGGCCAGTGCCTTGAGTCCCTTGTAGCCCTCGAAGAAGTCGCGCGTGCCAGTGACGACGACGTAGAGGCCGGGCAGCTCCTCCTTGCCGAGCATGTCCATCAGTTGGCGAAGCGCGTTGAGCGACTTCTCCCGCGTCTGGGTATTCATCCGCTGGATCGTCTCGACCTCGTCGAGCACGACGAGCAACCCCTCGTACCCGGACTGGCGAAGCAGCTGCAACACCCCAGCCAAGAACGTGAGCGACGCCTGACCGTCGACCTTCCCCTTCGTGCCGGCCACCCGCAGGACCGAGCGATCCGTGTGAGGCTGCCCGGCTAGCCACGCGAGGAGGCCCTGCGCTGTTGCGAAGTCTCCCTCGTGCGTCGCGCGATGGTAAGCGCGCAGTACCTGAGCGAAGGCCGGATTCCGCCGCGACAGATCTGCGAGCTTGTCTTCGAGGCGCTGCTCGGTGGCGTCGGCGAAGCCCGGATCGTCCTCGGACATTCCGCGCAGCCGGGTCACTTCGTCGCCGATTTGGTAGAGCCAGCCTTCGACGACAGCCTGAAACGCGTTCGGACCGTCCGCGGCGGTCTCGAGCCGCTCGATGAGCCTGCGGTAGACTGTTTCCAGGTGATGGAGAGGCGTGTCATTGATGGAGATCTGGACCTCCGCGGTCGCGAAGCGCCGCTGACGTGCCTTCGCGCAGAGGTACCGGGCGGCGAAAGTCTTGCCGGTTCCGTACTCGCCACGAAGCCACTTCGACAGCCCTTTGCCGGTGGCCACGAAGTCGAGTTCCTGGTTGACCGCCTCGACGAGCGCGTCGAGGCCCGTTGCAAAGTGTTCGAGCCCCTGGCTCGGGACGACACCACTTCGAAGCGCGTTGACGATGGTCGCTGACTCGGGCACGACGGCCATTAGCGCTCCTCCTTGCCGCGGTAGCGGTACATCGTCTCGCCGTTCGGCAGCACTTCATCGGTGAAGAGCGTGAAGCCCTCCGAGTGCAACGTGCGGCGAAGCGCACGCATCAGGCCGTTCAGACGACCGGGGTTCTTGTTGAGTCGCTGTGCCAACTCGCTGGAGCGCGCAGAACCATTCTCTTTGAGGAGGACCAGGACGGCCTTCTCGTCGTTGGAGAGCTTGGCCAACAGCGCAGGCGGGAGGGAAAGCGAATCTGCCTTGTCGGCCGGGTTGAAGAGCGACAGCTGTGGTTTGGCCTTCGGCTTGATCTCGTCCGACGGGAGCGGCGTGACGAGCGGTGGCTCGACGGCCCGCGGGGCCGCGGCCAACTCCGCAAAGGCACCACGCCCGAACCACCAGGTCGGTTCGTCGGCGTGCAGACCCTCACGCTCAATCCAAGCGAGCGGAACCACGACTTCTTCGAGCCCGCACCCGCCGTGGAACCCTACCTGGGGCGAGCCGAGGTAAATGCCGCTGCGCCAAGCGAACGCACGCCGCTCGGGCGGGCCACCGAGGGCACCGAGATCGATCTCGAGGAATCCCTCCGGGACCGCATCGTGTTTTGCGAGCTGCAGGTATCGCGGCGTCTTTCCGACACCGGCCCGAAGGGTCTTGTCGATGTAGGGGCTGTGTCCGTGGTCGGCGGTGATGAGGATGCGACGCCGCGATTTCAGGGCGACACGAAGACTTGGCTTGAACCCCGTGATGTCCTCGGGCGCAAGGCGCACCGTCGCGCCGGTGTTCGACGAGCCGATCTGATCGTCCACGGCGTTGAAGACCGCGGCGACGACGTCCACGGTCTCGTCTTCGAGGGCGCTCAGGAGGCCCTGACATCCGTCGGAGAGATCGCCCTTCAGGAACAGCCGCCGTGTGCGAGTGCCGAGAGCGGCGTTCTGGTTCAAGCGAGCCTTGTCGGTCTTAGCCTCGTCCTGGTCGCGGAAGACGGTCTCGGCGACGAGTGGATCGTTGGGCAGTTCGCCGAGGAAGATAGCGCCTCGCGCATGGCTCGTGACGGTGGGCAGCGGCGACAGCGCGGGCAGTCCGCAAACGCGACCGTCTGCATCTGGGCGCACACCGAGCGGGAACGAGCTGTCCTGTGAGAGCGAGTACAGAAGCTCGAGAAACACCGGATAGCTGCAACCATCGAGCACCACGAGAAAGAGGCGGGCGGAAGGATCCTTCTGCCACACCGGTGCGACGGTCCGCTTCCAGATCCGATGAAGCGGAGTGAGCCCGTCGCGGTGGAGCGAGGCCTCGTATCCGGTGGCCAGCGTCTCCGCGAAGAGCCGGTTTCCGCGGTCTCGGCGCTCGCGTGCCGCCACCAACACCTTCGTCGCCTCCGCGTGGTAGTGCACGCTGCTCGCGAGGGCGCGCCGAAGCTGAATCATTGCGAGATCAGCGAAGGCCCCGCTTCGCTGGTAGTCGCGCACCTGCTCGAGGAGGTCCGTCTTCGGCGTCAGCGGTTCGTCGAGGTAGCGCGAGACGCGAGCCATCGACTCGAGCACGGCCAAATCCGCCCGGTGCATGCTCGCAGCTCGATGCGATGCGAGCCACGCGATCTCACCTGCACCGATCGCCTTGCCGCTTGCAGCCTGCTGCGCGAGCGAGTGGCAGCGGTCGGAGAAGGCGAGCGGGAGGACTCGGCTAGTCTGAAGTTGTGTGGGTGTGAGGCATTCGCGGCCGATGCGGTCGGCACCGGAGAGCAACGCCGTCGCCGAATCGCCCAGGGTGGTAAGAGTTTCCTCTGCGAGGCGAGACGCAGCTCGTCGGAGGATACGGCGGTCCATTTCGAGCGGCGGCTCGGTGGCGGCCTTCCAGAGCGCACCCCAGGCAGGCTTCGGAAGCTCGGGAGCGTCGACCGTGAGGACGGCGCCGTGGACGAC
>CAZVPE010000322.1:0-5625 GCA_964628155.1 uncultured Polyangiaceae bacterium
ACCTCCCGTGGGTACCGGCGCTCAAAGGGCCGGTCGCGGACAATTGCGGGAGTGTCACGACACCGCTCACCGCGAGCTTGGTCGCTCCGGCCGGAGCCTATCACCTCACTTCGACCGCGCCGGTCACGGTCTACCAGTTCAATGCGCTCGAGTACCAAGGACAGGGCGGCCCGGCGGGCAAAAGCTGGAAGACCTGCCCGGGCAACATGCTTTGTGCGGATCCGAACAGCCCGAACTTCGCGCTCGGAGCGGGCTGCTACTCGTTCTCAAACGACGCCTCGCTTCTCTTGCCAAGCACAGCGATGACCGGCAACTATCGAGTCATCGGCCACGAGAGCTGGGTCGAAGAAGACAACACGGTACAGCCGCCATTCACGTTGCCCAACGACGCATACGTCGCGATCACCGCCACGCAGAACGCTACGAAGGTGATCGTGAAGGTATCGAGCACGGGGCAGATCGCTGCCGGCAACATGGGGGTCGTGGCGACGGGCCCCGGTGGGACGCTGACCTTGACGCTCAATTCCGGCGACGTCGCCGAGCTCGTGGGAGCCGGCGGAAGCGATTTGAGCGGCTCGATCATCCAGGCCAGCGCTCCGGTTCAAGTCATCACCGGAATGCCGTGTGCCACGATTCCGCCGCTCGACCCGGCGTGCGACCACATGGAGGAGTCTGTGTTTCCCGCCGAGACGCTCGGCAAAGACTACATCGTGACGCGCCCGCCGGGTCCGAATGGCGACGTCGTGCCTCACCAGGTGCGAATCTTCGGCAACGTGGACGGCACGAACTTGACGTACAACCCCGCGGCACCGCCCGGGTGCCCGGCGACGATCAACGCGGGGCAAGTGGTCGAATGCGGCAATCCCCAATGTCCGGCGATGGTGGATATCACGCAGAACTTGGGAGCGACGTGTGGCACGACGAATGCCGATTTCGAAATCACCGGCGATCAGCCCTTCGCGGTCGGTACCTTCACGCTTGCGGCTTCGTTGGTGGACCCGAACCCACCCGTGAACGTGCTCGCCGCGGGGGACCCGGCGCAAAGCATCGTTCCGGCAAACGAGCAGTTTCGCGTGAAGTACGTCTTTCTCGCGCCCGACGACTACACGGTGAGCTACGTCGACATCGTCGCAAAGCCGGGGACGGCGATCATGATCGATGGCCAGGCCCCGACCGCTGCGCCGCAAACAATTGGCACGAGCGGATACAGCGTATATCGCCAGAAGCTCGGGCCGGGGCAGGCTGGCGCGCACGTTCTCACCTCGTCGCTCCCCGTCGGAATCCAGGTCGTGGGATACGGCGCGTTCACGAGTTACATGTATCCGGGCGGCCTGAACCTGAATCTGATCGCCCCTCCGCCCGCTCTTCAGTAGGAGTAGGCGCACCCGACGCGAGGCGCTTTCCAGGCGAATCAGGCCGGTCCGCTCGTCCTCGGTGTCAGAGCCAGAGATCCCCGAGCAGCGGCACGGTCCCCACCTTCACGCCGTCCACAGCTCGCGAGAGCCTGTCGACCAATCGTGGCATTTGCATCGCCGGAAAGGCGCGCGCGGGCTCCCCGATGGGACGAAGGAAGTTGTCCCAGTGTGACAGCAGCACCGCACCAGGCGCCAGGCGTCGGCCCACCCGTTCGGGTAGGTCTCGGCTGGCGGCCCAGCCCGCGACACACAAGAGCAGAAGGTCGACGTTTCTCACGCGGACGTGGGCGTCGACGAGCTCCGCGCTTCCCATGTGATAGATGACGCGGCCGGCAACGCGAATTTCCACACCGAAGACCGCACCGCACTTGTAGGCGCCCGCCCGCATCGGGATGTCCGCGCAGTCGGCGATGTCCCCGGGAAACGGGACGCGTCCCAGCAGGAGCCGGGAATGGGCGCTCGGGACGAAGCGAAGCCGGAACGGCCCTACCTCGCGCTCGACGGGCGCTTCGGTCGCATCGCGTTGGACTACTTCGACGCGATCGGCAGGCACTCCCGCACTCAGGCAAAGCGCGGCAGCCGACCGGGACCCGAAGACCGTCGCCCCCGAACGGCGAGCGATTTCGGGCACGTCGAGCACATGATCGAAATGGGTGTGGCCCACGACGATGGCGTCCGCGCGCGGGACGTGGCGCGCGATGGCCGCCGAGTCGGGGCGCATGCGACCCAGCGCGCACCGCCTTAAGGACGCGCGGGTCACGTACGGATCAATGAGCAGGATCTGCCCCGCATGTTCGAGCGCGAAGCCCGCCGCGCCCAGCCATCGGAGTCGGACTTCGCCGGGTGTGACACCGCGGGAAAGGGAAGTCTCGCCCCAAGCGATGTCCTCCGGACGCACGGTGGCATCTTGCCACGGAGATGAAGAACAATCCGCTGGCGCCCACTTCGTGTGAACACGAACGCCTCGAAATAGACCCGCAGATTTCGCCGGTGCTTCGCGAGGTTGGCACGCGGGGTTGGCATCTTCGTCGTGCCAGCGCGGAGGGCGACTCGATGGCGGAGTACGAGGTTCGTGCGCTCGAGCCGGACGATTTCGACACAATCATGGCGCTCGAGCAGTTGCTCTTCGGGGACAAAGGGGAAAAGACGCTCGGACCGTTTTACGTGCGGCTCTGCTGCGACTTCTTCGGAGACACCTGTTTCCTTGCGTTCGCTGACGGCGAGCCCGTCGGTTACATGCTGTCGTTCGTACGCGGTCGCGAGGCCTATTGTTCGACGCTCGCCATCACCGCGCCACATCAGCGCACGCGGCTCGTCTTCCGCTTCATGCAAGCCCTCGTCGGGGCGATCGCTGCACGCGTCGACTCGCTCTGGTTTACCGTGCACGAGTCGAACACCGATGCGCGCGCACTGCACGCGACACTCGGCGCGCGCGAATCGGGTCGCGCGGACGCCTACTATGGCCCCGGCGAACCCCGCATCATTTCCCGAATCGACCGCGCAGCATTCGACAAGCTCTGCGCTCGAATGCACCGGCTAGGTCTGAGACCCGCCGCGGTCGCCTGAGCGATGGCGGAGCTCCATGCGGGTTTGCAGCGCTCGGGGCCGGAGTCCGCGCTGGGCGGTCGAAGGGCCGAGCTCGACGGCGAGGGTTTCGGCGCCGAGCTGCGCAGTGTTCGGCGTACGCTGTCGCTCCTTCTGACCACCGCGCGTCTCGCCGTCGACGCCCGGGTCGACCTCGACGCGGCCGGGCTCGCCGGGCGGGCCCAGCGCACGGCGCGCTCACTGCTTTCGGCACATGGAGTCGAGATCGCCCGCACCGGTCCCCTCCCGCGGACACCCGCGATCATCGTCACGAATCACGTCAGCTACCTCGACCCGCTGGTGGTCGCCACCGTTGCGCCGTGCATCGCCCTTGCCAAGGGCGAGATCCGTGGCTGGCCACTGTTCGGGGCGGGACTGCGTGCGCTCGGCGTCGTGTTCGTGAGGCGCGGCGACGTCTACAGCGGCGCGGTGGCGCTGCGGCGGCTCTGGCGGGCGCTCGACCGTGGAGCGACAGTGCTCAACTTCCCGGAAGGAACGACCAGCGACGGCCGCGCAGTCGGACCGTTCTACCGCGGCGTCTTCCGCCTGGCGGCGTTGGCGGGTGTCCAGATTGTTCCAGGATACGTGTCGTACGACGACGAGCGCGTCGCCTGGTTCGGCGGACACACGTTGGCCCCGCATTACCGGAGGCTATCGCGTGTGTCCGGCCTTCGAGCTCGGATTCGCTTCGGCCAACCGATGGTCGTGCAGCTGTCCGACGATCCCCGTGAGGCGGCTGCACACGCTCGCGACGTCGTCGTCGCGCTCCAGTCGTCGCAGGATTGATCGGCTCGAGGAGCCTCATGCCGCAAACATCCGCATTCGCCTATATTCGCCAGGGAATCACTCCGTTTTTTCGGCTGCCGCAGATCGACGTGCACGCGGCTTCCCCCTACGCCAACCTAGACGCCGTCGTCATCGGGGTTCCCTATGACATGGCGACCACGTACCAGCCGGGAGCGCGCTTTGCCCCCTACGAGGTGCGCCGCGTCAGCGCGCTCCTCCAGAGCTTTCACCCGGTGCACAAGGTCGACGTCTTCGGGGTGCTCGACGTACGCGATGGCGGTAACGTGGCGGTGCCGCCGTTCTCGGCAGCGCTCTCGCGAGAGATCATCGAGAACGAGATCGCGTCGATTGCCGGTGCGGGAGCCGTTCCTTTTGCCGTCGGCGGCGATCATTCGATTGCTCTGCCGGCTCTGCGCGCGGTCGCGAAGAAGCACGGACCGCTCGCCGTGGTTCACGTGGACGCCCATTTCGACACGAGTGACGCGGAGGTCTGGGGCGACGCGTATCACCATGGGACGCCGCTCCGGCACGCGATAAAGGAGGGGTTAATCGAGCCGGGACAACTTCATCAGGTCGGTATTCGGGCGATCTGGGGAGATCGACACGAGGCGGACCTGGCGCTCGAGCACGGCGCGGTCCTCTACAGCGTCGAGGACGTAGCGAAAGACGGCGGGGGAGGCGTCGCAGCGCGGATTGCTGCGTCCGTTGGACAGCGTCCCCTTTACGTCACGTTCGACATCGACGCGATCGATCCCGCGTTCGCGCCCGGCACCGGAACGCCCGTGCCAGGGGGGCTTTCGTCCCGCGAGGCGATCGCGCTGCTCCGTGGGCTTTCTGGCCGAAGCCTCGTCGGAATGGACCTCGTAGAGGTGTGTCCGGCGCTCGACCATGCCGACATCACGTCACACCTGGCTGCCCACCTCATCTACGAAGGGCTCGCCCTTCTCGCCGTCCGTCTCGCGTCTTTGCGACGGTGACGATTGTGCTTCGAAAAGGGTACGCTATGGTGACCAGATGGGCTGGTTGCCTTCTCCGTGGCACGATTACAGAGACGCCGAGGGCTTCGATAACGCTTGGAGCCTCCTCGCGGACAAGGCAGGGGCAAGGGTGTCCGTGGCCGGTCACTCGGTGGAGGGCCGGCCCATCCGGCGATTCGAATTCGGATCGCCCTCGGGAGCGCCTGTCCTTTTCACGGGTCTCGTCCACGGCGTGGAATTGGTCGGTTCGGTCGCCCTTCTGGAGTTCGTTCGGTCCGTCCTGGTCGCCCGCGACCTCCTCGCCGACTCGCGCCTCGTCGTCGTTCCGGTCGTCAATCCCGACGCGTTCCACGCCAACTGCGCCCGCATCGGCGCCGGCCGGCGCGCGTACCAACGCTGCAACGCCCGAGGCGTCGATCTGAACCGCAACTTTCCGCGGCTGCGCGACCGGATGCCGCTGAACCCGCTCGGCGGGTCTCGGTGGCACCGGGCCCCTCACTACGTCGGCCCCCACCCGCTTTCGGAGCCCGAGACGTGCGCGCTGCGCGACGTCGTCGACGAACTGCACCCGCGCGTGTCGGTTGGATTTCACTCGTTCGGCGAGCTACTTCTCTACCCGTGGGCCTTCACCGATCGCCCCAATCCGCGCCGTAAGAGTTACGAGCGAGCCGGCCGCGCGTTCGTCCAAGCGCTGCGCGGGGCGAGCTACCGAGTCATGCAAGCCACCGACTGGTACTCGACCGTGGGCGATCTCGACGATTGGCTCGACGTGCAATACGGGACGCTCGCCTTCACGGTCGAAGTGAGCCGGCCGATGCGCAGGCTTTCGATCCCGCTGGAGGCGAAATAAAGCGCAAGGAAAA
>CAZVPE010000323.1:0-2674 GCA_964628155.1 uncultured Polyangiaceae bacterium
GGGAAGCGCTCGCCCGCTCTGGATGAGCCGAGTCCCCGATCTCCAGCCGAGCGATCCGGTCTACACCCTATCCCCGGGCGCCGCCGTTTTCGGGATGATCTGTATCAACTGCCACGGCCCGAACGTCGACGCGCACGGCCGCTTGTCGGACAATCTCGCCACGATGACCGGAGGCAACGCGATCGTGGCCGATTTCAAGGACGGGCTCTTCGGCCCGCTGAGCTCCCCCGGGCAAAACAAGACGTGGGCGTTCGGCGACTCGGTGCTCCTGGCGATGGGGAACGCGCCGGACGCGGGCCCGAACTGGACGAAGGCGACGATCGACGACCGGGCGTCGCGCTACCTCGCGCAGATGGCCCTCGGCGGCACGGAAGTGCAGATTCCCCAATCGATCCTAACGATTGTTGGAGACACGCGCGTCCTCGGAGCGCATCGCGTGCTCCCAGGGGACGCAATCTCGGCCAACATGCTGTCCGCGGCGAAAGCGATTTGCGCGGGATTTCTCGACAACAGCTTCGCCGGCAAGGCCATCGTGTTCGATTGGACGAAGGGTTGGTTTGTCGCCGGAGATACTCCAGCCCAACTGGCGGGCTTTCCTTTCGTAATTGCGTCCAATGGCGACGCCGAGCTCTGGCTCCGTCTGTGCAGCATCAACAATCCGCCGCCCATTCGGGCCCTTTCGGTGCAGGCTTTCACAAGCGGCCCGCCTCCGTTCCAAGGGGTCACCTCCGGGACCGCTAGCGCCTTGAGTTTGATCGACCCGGGCGTCTATGGGAACCAGCCGGTGGGGGATCAGAACGGTCTCGTGGTGGCGACGCTCGGGAGGGCGAACGAGTTTCCTTGGTGCCTTGCCACCGACGTCGCGATGGATCCGCCCGCCGCGGCCGCCTTTGTCGCCGCGAACAATCTGCCCGCCTGTCCCGTCCCGACCAAGGTATGCTCCACGGAGTCACCGGAAGGCGGAGCCACCCCGGCGCCCTGCTGGAGCACGGATCGAATGGACCGGTGGGCCATACGCGGGGCGATCAACGCGGGACTGGCGGTGTTCACCTACGTCGAAAGCCTGGAGAGCGGTCTCTCCAAGGGTATCCCGCCGAAGCCGACGTACGATGCCTGCGAACAGCTCCAGTAACGGTCGAAAGAGCGCCCTGGCCGAGGGCGTCCAGGTCGCGTTGCGCGGCCTCGTGTTCGTCGTGATCCCAGCGCTCCTGGCGATTCTCGTCATGGTGTTCTTCGTGCCGAGGAGCGTTCCCGGACTCGCGGGGCCTCTCGCCGTCATCGCGCTCGCCGGCCATCGGTATCCGGCGCTCTTGGGAGCCGCGCTGTTTCTCTTCTTCTCCGCGCTGGCCCGCTACTGGCGCTCGTCGCTCCCGGGTTGGCGATACCTGAGCGAGCTTCCCGCGAGCCTCGCTCCGGGGGTCCCCGCCGACCGGCTTCCGGAACGCGCCGCGGCTGCGTCGCTCGGTCGATGGCTGGGCGCACCCCGCACCCGTCGACGGCTAGAACGAACGGTCGGCGCGGAGCGGTACGCGGAGATCGAATCGCGCCGGAGCGATCTCTGGCGCGGCATCGAGGAAGGGGACGATCTGGCGATCCAGGGGACCGTGCGCGCGCTCGAAGAACTCGCCGCGCCCGCGCTGGCCGCGCGCCGATGGCGCGAGGCCGTGTCGCTCGTGGCGACGGTTGCGTCCGCGGTCCTCGTAGCCCTCGTCGTGCGCGCGAGAGTCGCGGAGCCGTACAGCGTCTTGAGTGCGTCGATGCTCCCGACGCTGGAACCGGGCGACTGGGTCGTCGGCAGCAAGCTCGCGTACGGGTCGGCCGGCGCCAAGATGCCTCGCCGAGGGGACGTCATCATCTTCCGCGCGGCGACCGTCGGGTTGGCCGCGCCCGAAGCTCCGCCCGTTCTCGTGAAGCGCGTCCTCGGGACGCCCGGGGACCACATTACGATGCAGGCGGGGTTTCCGATCATCAACGGATGGAGGGTCCCGGCGTGCGACGTCGGTCCCTACATTTATCCGCTTCCCGACGGGCAGGGCGGGGCGTTCCAGGGTCGTTTGGTCGTGGAGTTCCTCGACGATCGCGCGTACCTCGCCGTGCACGCGGGGTCCAAGCCGTTTGCCGGCGAGTACGAAGTGAAGCCCGGCGAAGTGTTCGTGCTGGGCGACAACCGGAGCAACAGCGTCGATTCGCGCGCATGGAACGAGGGGCGGGGAGGCGGGGTTCCGCTTGCCGGCGTGGACGCGCGGGCGCAGTGGTTCTTGGTCGGAACGCACATCGACGGTCGGTCCGACTGGAGTCGCGTGCTGCGTTCGCTCGATGCCACGCGCACGCTCTTGCACGTGGAGGGGAGCGACAGCGGGCCGCTCGACGAAGGCATCGCCAAGTGTTTGAAGAACCCCCCGAAGGAAACGCACCCACCGCCGCCGGGTGTGATGAGCGCGCCGCCGGTCCGGCCGCCGCTCGAGGGCAACGGTCTGTGATGGCGTCGACGGAGCGTGAGAACGCCGTCCCCGTCGGGCTGTACGCGACCTTCGCGGGCGCGTTGCTCGTGGCGCTGGTCCTCGTGGGGCTCCTGGCGTGGCCGCGCGGACCAACGCTCGTACCGGTTCGCGACACGACGTTTCAGACGGACTCGCCGCCTTAGGGGTCCGAGCGACGGTGATCGGCGTTGCGG
>CAZVPE010000323.1:2774-5611 GCA_964628155.1 uncultured Polyangiaceae bacterium
AGAGCCCCCCTCAGGTCCCCCCGCGGAGGTGATCGGCGTTGCGGAGAGCCCCCCTCAGGTCCCCCCGCGGAGGTGATCGGCGTTGCGGAGAGCCCCCCTGAGGGGGGTTTCGAAAATCGGTCGTGAATTCCGATAATCGGAGCCCGTCAGCTCCCCGGCTGGCGTAACTTGGTCGTAACACGACGCCAATATGCGCGGCTTTTGGGAGAATTTCGTCGCGGCGCGGTAGCCTCGGCCGGAAGGCCCGATCCTTGTAGTGGAGCCCCCGCAGTTCCCGTCCTGCCATCAAGGCACCGACGCTCGGACTGAACTCGTAATCGGAGGATCATCCATGAAAAAGTCGTTAGCCATTTCCGCGCTCGTCGCGGTTGGCGGAGTCGCCGCGAGCGCTGCCGCGGCCACACTGCCGAACTTTCTCGGCTCAGACACGCTGTTCACGGTCACCAAAACCGCCCTGATCAACTGCGGCGCCCCCGCCAACGCGCTGACCTACTTGGGCACTGGTTCGGGCAACGGCGAGACCGCCATGGTCGCCGGCACGCAAGCCATCGCGCCGATGTCGCGATTCCTCGGAAGCAACATCTGCTCGGTCGCGGGCGGTCTGCCCGAGCTCGAGACGGCCCAGGGTTTGGTCGTCGGCCTCGACGGCGTCTCGGTTCTCGGATCGAAGGCGACCGCCCTCGCTCCGGGCGGAACCGGCACGTCTTGCAACGGCGTGGACAGCACGGACTGCGTTCCCGAGAGCACGGGGCTCGCCTTCAGCGGGTCCGTTTCGGTGCCGAACAGCCCGAACGCGGCCATCCCGACCTACACCTATACGTTCGCGAGCTGGAAAGACGTTCTCTCCGTCATCTACGGCGGTCTGAGCAACGCGAGCCAGAACACCGCCACGGGCGACTCGGGCTGCAACAGCAACGTTCGTAACTTCCTCGCCAACAACTGGGGCAGCTTGTTCCAGAACCCGGGCTGTGGCTCGGGGGCTTGCACGATCCTCCAGCACGCGTTCCGCCGCGACGACTCGTCGGGCACCTCTGACATCTTCCAGCAGCTCCTCGGCCTGAGCCCGTCGCCGACCAGCGGATCGAACCGCAACTTCGGCACGAGCCCGTTCTGCAACGTCGGTGAAGTCGGCGTGAAGGCCGCCACCGCGACCAACCCGATCAAGATCACGACGACCATCCCGCACGGCCTCACGAGCGGCCAGGTGGTCACGATCGTCGGCGTCGGCAAGAACATCGACAATACGCCCGCCAGCGGCGGAAACACGGTCGCCAACGGCAACAACCTCACGGTCACCGTCGTCGACGGCCTGAACTTCACGATTGCCAAGGACGGCACGGTCGCCGGCAACGGAACCACCGTCGGCAGCTACGCCATGGTGCTCTTGCCGCCCCCCGCCGGCCTGCTCTCCACGCCGGTGTCGACCGACTACCGCGAGCTCGACGTCATTCGTCGGCCGTGCGCGAGCGCGATCACCGCCAAGGAAGACGTCTGCAATCGCGACGGCAACCTCGGCCTCGTTCTCCCGATCGTGCCGACGGACTTCCTCGGCTCGATCGCGGCTCAGTACCCGACCACGGCCTGCGCGGCGACCAACTTCTCGGTCCCCGGCACGACGGTCACCGACCCGAACACGGGCTTCGCCGTGAAGGTCCCCTGCCCCAACGGCGAGCCGCAGCACGGCGGTAACCTCTGCGTCATGCCGGTCGACGCCTCGGGCAACACGAACTGCCTCAACGCCGCGGGCAACATCCCGTTCGCGTTCAGCCCCGCTGCGGTCAACGGCATCCTCCCGGGAAGCGCCGACGGTCGCGTCTACAACTCGCACCTCGTTACGGGCCCGGCGGCGACGTCCACCTACCAGGTCGACACCTTCAACCGCTCGATCACCGGCGCATGGTACCGCCTCCACTCGGCGCACACCCTTGTCGCCGGCGGCACCAAGTGCCTCCAGTCGGACGCGACCCTCGAGATCGGCTGCCTCGTCCAAGCCAGCCCGTGCAGCCTCGGCTACGCGGGTCGGACCGCGGACCAGTGGGACACGGGAGCTGCCAACGCGCCGACGACGCTGGCCTACAAGGTCAACGAAGTTCTCCCGCTCTCGCAGTGCGTGCAGACCTTCGGCTACGCGCTCTCGCGCAAGCTCTACCTCGACACGATCGTCGGCTGGAACGCTCTCGTTCCGAACGACGCGACCTTCGGACCCGACGAGCTCGCCCTCGCCAACTGCGAGGCCAGCGAGGCGTTCATCGGACCGATCATGACGGCGAACAACTTCGTCAACTTCGCGGCCGGCTCCGCACCGAACAACGGCAGCCCCTTCGCGGAAGACTTCAACGAGCCGATGATCTGCACGACCCAGGCCCCCGCCGCCACGACCGCCAACGTCGTCGCGTACACGGGCAACGTCGCCCCGATCCCGAACACCGGCACGATCTGCGGCAACGGCGTTCTCGAGGCGTATGAGGACTGCGACGACGGCACCACCGGTGCCACCGGCGCGCCCAACACTTACTCGCCGCTCAATGGCGGCAACGGCCACGGCACCGCGTCGACGCCCTGTTCGACGACCTGCCGCTGGACCGGCGCCGCTCCCTCGATCGATCCGGGCACTCTGCCCTGCGCCCTGGCGACCCCCGCCGGCACCGCCTGCGTGCGGACCGACGGCACGGCCGGCCGCTGCTACGTGCTCCCGGCGACGGGGCTCCCGAGCTGCGTTCCGTGACCCGAATCGCCTGAGCCCATGCATCGGAGAAGTCGACCGAGCGCATAGCCAAGGCGACGTTTGAAGGAGAGGGCGCATCCCGCGAGGGGTGCGCCTTCTTTCTTTTTGTCAC